>JBILNK010000006.1:0-54741 GCA_044375105.1 Planctomycetota bacterium | reverse complement strand
ATATAACCCCAATTTTATAATGACCCCATGCCAAGGCAGTTGCTCGAGATCACGTGAAACAAAGTCCACCGGCAAGATATATGTTCGGTTGTCACTTGACGCCAACCGATACTCATCATACGAACGGCGTAAATCGAATGTTCCCTCCCAGCCAAGACCCGATAAATATGTCCCCTTCTCCGCGATGACAATAAATCTAAGCAAAGCACTTGGTCCGAAATTGTCATCGGGCGTTCGACGTCCAAGAAGAGGAAATACTTCAACCCTTCCGTTTGCGATCGATTTCGGAATACCCATCGCGATAGACTCATAGCCCGGCTCCGGCAGATCCTCGGCGATGATGAACTGATCGATCGGCACAAAACGAAGAGGCAATACCCGATCCAAGTGATAGATGCCGAAACTCAGCATGGACAGCAATAATGCAACAGTCGTAAGGCACCCTAGCTTTTTCAACAAAGAGTTGATTTTCGCTTTCATCGGTAAAGAGACAGTCCTGCTTGCGCTGTCTCGATCAGGCCGAGAAAGGAGCGCCGATCAGCCCGGCAGGGGCGAGCGGTAGCAGGGGCGGCCGGGGCGGCAGTCGTCGGGGTGGCTCGGGTCGCGGTCGGGGCCGAGCAGGGTTTGGGTGCGGGCGCACCAGCAGCAGTTGGCAGCGTCGAAGACGTCGCTGGAGTCGCGGGCGGGTCGCGAGGTCAGGAGCAGCTTTTTGCTGCGCAGGAGCGGGGCGCCGGGGGGCGGGGCGCTGTGCGGGAAGCGCTCGCGGGGGGCCGGGGGGAGGCTGGCTGGCAGGCTGGCGGGCGAGCTGCTTGGCAGACCGGCGGGCGAGGTGGCGGGAAGGCTGGCGGGCGAGCTCGGCGGCGGCTCGGCGGGCGAAAGCGATCCGGGGGCGGCGCCATCGGCGGCGTGGGCGCGCGGCTCGATGGGGCTCATCCGCCCAGCTCCTCGAGGGCGCGGCGCAGCAGGCCGCGCACCAGGTCCAGCTTGTAGCCGTTCTCGGAGAGGGGCGCGGCGCCTTCGAGGGCCAGGTCGCCGAGGGCGCCGTGATCGAGCTCGCCGAGGGTCGCGCCGGCCAGGGCCGCTTCGAACTTGGGCACGCGCCAGGGCTTGGGGGCCACGCCGCCCAGGCACAGGCGGGCCTCGACGATCGCGCGGCCTTCGACCCGCAGGCCCAGGGCCACCGAAGCCAGGGCGAAGTCGTAGCTGGCGCGCTCCTTGAACTTGAGGTACACGCTGCGCCAGGCGGCGTCGCGGGGCGGCAGGTGCACGCGGGTCAGGATCTCGCCGGGCGCCAGCACGGTCTCGGTGTGCAGCACGCCGTCCCGGGGCAGCAGGTAGTACTGCTCGAGCGGCACGCGGCGGCTGCCGGCGCTGCTGTGCAGCTCGACCTCGGCGTCCAGGGATACGAGCGCGGGGGCCAGGTCGCTCGGATGCACGATGTAGGACGGGCCGCCGCCCAGGATCGCGTTCAGCTTGTTGCGGCCGTCGGCGGCGAAGCAGATCGAGCCGCCCTTCTTGAGGCACTGGGCCGCCTCCAAGCGGTAGTAGAGGCAGCGCGGGCGCTGGTTCAGGTTGCCCGCCAGGGTCGCCTGGCTGCGGATCTGGGGCGAGGCCACGGAGCCGGCGGCCTCGGCCAGGACCGTGAAGGGACCCCGCGCCACGCCCGGCTGGGGCGGGCCGAGCTCCGCTTGGCGCTCGAGGGTCGAGAGCGTCAGCAGCGCACCGAGTTCGAAGCCGCCGGCGGCGTTCTGCGTGAAGCCGTCGAGGCCCGGCACGCGCCGCAGGGAGATCACGCGCTCTGGCTCGACCAGGTGCTCGTCCATCTCGGTCAAAAGATCTTGCCCGCCGGCCAGGAGCACGCTGGAGCGGTCGCCCTCCTCTTTGGGCAGTAGGGCCAGGGCCTGTTCGAGGCTGTTCGGGCGCAGCAGGGTGAATCGATTCATCGCGGGCTCTCTCTGCGTGGGGACCGTCCGGGCGGGGGCGCGCCGGTCTGGTCCGGGCCGTGGATCAGGCGGGTCGCTGGCGCAGGGCCGCCAGCAGGCGGTCGGGGGTGAAGGGCAGGGAGCGCAGGCGCGCGCCGCAGGCGTTGAAGATCGCGTTGGCGATCGCGGCGTGGCCGCAGATCACCGGCGCCTCGGCCATGCCGGTCACGCCCGGCCGGTCGTCCTCGTCGTCGATCAGGGCCAGCATCTCCGGGATCTCGAGGGACCCGGCGATCTTGTAGGCCTCCAGGTTGGCCGAGAGCAGGAAGCCGCGGTTCTCGTCCACCAAGCGCTGCTCGAGCAGGCCATAGGACAGGGCCTGGATCATGCCGCCGTTGATCTGGCTGCGCAGGGCCAGGCGGTTGAGCGGCAGGCCCGTGTCGTGGATCGCGACCATGCGCAAGAGCTGCACCCGGCCGGTGTGCACGTCGACGCGCACGCGCACCCCCTGGGCGCCGTGCAGGCCGCCCTGGCGCACGGTCAACTCGGCGTCGAAGGCGCCGCGTCCGACCACGGGCTGGCTGCCGATCAGGGCGCAGGCGTCCTTGAAGGCCAGGCGCAGAGCCGGATCGCGCTGGCTGGTGACAAAGCCGCCGGAGTAGGTCAGCTCCCCGGGCACGATGCCGAGGGCCGGGGCGATGCGCTCCTCGAGCGCGCGACGGGCCGCGTGGGCGGCCTTCTGCAAGGCCGGCACGACCGATCCAGTGGTCACGCTGCCGCCCGAGCCGACCCCTGGCGGCAGATCCGAATCGCCGATGCGAGCCTGCACCGCCTCGAGCGGCAGCCCGAGGACCTCGGCGGGCACGGCGGCCACGTAGGTGCGCGCGCCGGTCCCGAGGTCCTGCACCGCGCAGGCGCTGACCACCGAGCCGTCGCTGTGGATGCGCACCTCGGCCTCGGCGCCGGGCGCGCCGCCCGCGTGCCAGGTGGTGATGCCGAAGCCGATGCCCTCGGCCAGGCCGCGCGCGTCTTCGCGGCCGGGTCGGGTGCGGTGCTCATGCTGGCCCCAGCCGAGCTCCGCGGCCACGCGGTCGAGCTGGCGGTGCCAGACCGGGTCGGCCAGGTTCTGCTTGCGGAACTCGAGCGGGTCGACGCCCAGGGCGTAGGCCAGCTCGTCCACGGTCGATTCCATGGCGAAGGAGGCCTGCGGGTGGCCCGGCGCGCGCATGGCCACGCTGGCCTCCATGGCGGTGTGCACGGCGCGCACGCGGCTGTGGCTCTCGCCGACGCGATAGATGTAGGGCGGCGTCGGGAAGGAGCCCTGGCCCATGCCACCGTGGCGGTCGACCTGCATCGACAGGCCCACCAGCCCGCCCTCGCGCGAGGCGCCGGCGCGAACTTCGACGCGCGTGCCCGAGCGATTGCCGGTCAGCGCGAACTCCTGGGGCCGATCGAGCAGCAGGTGCACCGGGCGCTTCAAGGCTCGCGCCACCAGGCAGGCCACGCGGCCCTCGAGCCCGGCGCCGAACTTGGCCCCGAAGCCACCGCCCATGTATTCGCAGACCACGCGCACGCGGTCGGCGGGCAATTCGAGCAGCTGGGCGAACTCGCCCACGCTGCCGGAGACCATCTGGGTCGAGGCGTAAACCGTGGCGCGCTCGCCGTCGTAATCGACCACGCAGCCGTGGGTCTCCAGGCTGACGTGGTGCTGCACGGGCAGCTCGTAGACCGCCTCGAGCCGCACCTCGGCCGCTGCGATCGCCGCCAGGGTCTTGGCCTCGTCGCCGCGGCTGCGCTCGCCGCTGGCGTTGCCGCGCCGCATCAGCTTGGGTGCTTCGGCCTCCAGGGCCTGGGCCGGGGTCATCAGGGTGGGCTGCTCGCGGGTCAGCTCGAAACGCACCGCGCGGGCGGCGTCGCGGGCCGCCTCCGGCGTCTCGGCGGCCACGTAGGCCAGCACCGCGTCGGCGCCCAGGTAGTCGATGCGATCGCCCTCGCGGGGCAGCGCTTCGGCCAGCACAACGCCGGGCAGCTCGCGGGCCGCGCTCGGGTCGATCGCGGCGATCGTGGCGCGCGGGGCATGGGCCCACACCAGGCGCGCGTAGACCTGCCGCGGCAGGCGCACGTCGTGGGAGTAGACCGCGCGCCCGGTGACCTTCTGGGGTCCGTCGAGCCGGCGCAGGTCGGTGTTCAGGAGCTCGAGCCGGTCGCGCGGCTCGAAGTCGTCGCTGACCTGGCCGGCGCGGGCCGCCGCGGCCGAGGGGAAACGGGGGCTGGCCGACATCAGCGTGCTCCTCCCTGCGGCGCGCGGGCCGCCAAGCGATCGCGGGCCGCTTCGACCGCATCGAAGACGTGCGGGTAGGTCCCGCAACGGCACAGATTGCCGCACAGGCCCGCGACGATCTCCGGGCGCGCGGCGGCCGGGGAGCGGGTCAAGAGGGCCGTGGCGGCGACCACGAAACCCGGCGTGCAGAAGCCGCACATCAGCGCGTCCTTGTCGCAGAAGGCCGCCTGCACTTCGGAGAGCGCCTCCGGGATGCCCAGGCCCTCGACCGTGGTCACGGCGCGGCCCTCGGCCTCGACCGCCAGGACCAAGCAGGAGTAGGCCGGCTGGCCGTCGATCAGCACCGTGCAGGCCCCGCAGTTGCCGCGGCCGCAGACCTCCTTGGAACCGGTCAAGGCCGGCTCGCAGCGATGGCGCAGGGCCGAGAGCAGCGTGGTGCGCGGCTCGACCTGGATCTGGCGGCGCTGGCCGTTGATCTCGAGCACCAGGGGCAGCTCCCCGCTCAGGCCTTCGGCCGCTTCGGCGGCCTGCGTCTGCGCCGCGGCCCCGCCTTGGGCGAGGGCCGCGGCGCTCAAGGCTCCGCCGGTCAGCGCGCCGCCGGCGCCCTTCAGGAATCCGCGGCGCGAAACCTGGAAATCGTCCTGGGGCGCCGGATCGGGGCGCTCGATGCGGGGATCGGTCATGGGGCGGACCTGTGGGGTGTTTCGAGCAGCGAGCGCAGGCTCTGGGCCAGGAAGCGGTACTGCTCCAGGCTGTTGTAGGCGGCCACGGCAAAACGCAGCAGCCGCCAGGGCGCGCCCATCACCGGGACCTCGATGCGCTGCCGGGCCAGGGCCTCCTGCAGGGGATCGATGAACAGCGGGGGCGCCGGGCGCTGGCCAGGCGGCAGGGCCGGCAGGGGCAGCGAGACCAGACTGGCGATCATCGTATCCGGAGCGGGGGGTGCGCCGCCGAGGACCCCGAGCAGTTCCGAGCGCGCCGCCAGCGCCAGGCGGCGGCCCCTGGCCTGCAGGCCCGCCAGGCCGCCCGGCTCGAGGCCGGAGAGGAACTCGATCGCCGCCGGGATGCACAGCCAGGCCGTGGGGTCATCGGTGCCCGGCCAATCGAATTCCAAGCGGAAACGCGAGCGGTCGCGGCGCGGCGAATTGGCGCCGTGGCTGATCGACAGGGGCCGCAGGCCGGGCTGCAGGTCGCGGCGCACGTAGAGCAGCGCGGCCCCCTTGGGCGTGTAGAGCCACTTGTGGGCGTTGCCGGTGTAGTAGCCGACGCCCCAGCGCTCGAGCTCGAGCGGCACCTGGCCCGGGCCGTGGGCGCCGTCGACCAGGGTCTCGATGCCGCGCGCGCGCAGGGCCAGCACCAGCTCGGGGATCGGGAACACGAGGCCGGTCTGGCTGGTGATGTGATCGATCAGCACCAGCTTGGTGCGCGGGGTCAGCGCGGCGAGCACGGCTTCGAGCACCGCCTCGGGACCCGCGATCGGAAAGGGGATCTCCACCCGCACCAGCCGCGCCCCGGCGCGCTCGGCGGCGAAGGCCGCGGCGTTGGCGCTGGCGTTGTATTCCTGGTTGCTGACGATCAGCTCGTCGCCCGGCTGCAGGCCGATGCATTGGAGCACCGTGTTGACGCCCTGGGTCGCGTTGCGCACCAGCGCCAGGTCGTCCGGTGGGGCGCCCACCAGGGGACCCAAGGCGGCGCGCACGCGGTCCAGCTCCGCTTCGATCTCGCGATGGAAAAAGCGCACCGGCTGGCGCTCGATGCGCCGACGCCATTCGGATTGCAGCTCGAGGATCGCCCGGGGGCAGGCGCCGAAGCTGCCGTGGTTCAGGAAGCAGACCTCGGGATCGAGGTCGAAATGGCGCGCGTGGGGCCCGGGGGCGGGCAAAGCGGCAGGGCTCATGCCAGCACGCTACGCGCTGCCGCGCCGGGAACCAAACCGCAGGGCGCGCCCGAGCGGGTTCGAGCCCCGGGGTCGACCGGACCGTGGTCGAAGGCGGCGGGCGATCGGTGCGGACCGATCCGCGCCGGGCCGGGCTCGCGCGCCAGGCCGGCTTCACGCGGAAGGCGGGGCCGCCGGCGACGAGGTCGGCTCGGGCGCTGGGGCACGGGCCTCGAAGCGCGCTCCCGCGCCGAGTCCCCGCGCTGGCCGCGCCCGCGAACGCGCGCGGCTCAATCGAAGAGCTTGACGCGCAGGGCGTTGCTCAGGCTGATGCCCGAGGGGTCCGCTGCGCCGAGGTCGATCACACCCGCTTGTCCGAACAGGAACAGGCCGACCAGGTTCGAGTTGTTGGGCAGCGGGAAAGCGACGCTGGCGTTGCCGGCCCCGTCCGCCAGCAGGGCCGTGCTGACGAAAAAGGGCAGCGCGGGGAACAGGGTGCCTCCGAACAGCGGCAACGGGCTGATGCCGACCGAGATGCCGAGCAGGCCCGCGGAGCCCGCGGGCAGCCGGGCCAGGCCCAGGGTCAGGCTGCCGCCGGACAGGCTCGGCAGGCCCTGGCCAAAGAGCTGCGGCTGGGTCCCGAGCGAAGAGGTGCTGGCCCCGCCGAGGGGCAGGAACGGCACGGCCAGGGGCAATTCCACGGCGCCCGCCTGGGCGGTGCCCACGAGGATCGAGCCCAATTGCGCATCGAGGGCCAGGCCGTTGATCGCGCTGGACTTGGGCTCCTGGTACAGCAGCACCGAGGGGGAACTCGGCGTCGGCAGGTAGCGCACCTGGCCGTTCGAGGTGCCGACGATCGCGGCCAGGGGCTGGCCCGGCACGAACAGCACCTCGGCGTCCAAGGAAGCCGGCAGGCCCAGGTTGGTCCAGGAGCCGCCGGCGTCGTTGCTGATCCACCAGCCGCTGCCCGTGTCCGCGCGCCACAGGCGCTGGGGCACCGAGGGGTCGTAGGCCAAGGTGACACTGGGCCCGCTGACCGGCCAAGCCGGGAACAGGGGGCTCCAGCTCTGGCCGCCGTTGTTGCTGACGGACCATTGGCCGTTGTCGGAGAGCTGCAGAACGCGGCCGGTGACGAAGGGGTCGAAGGTCACCGCGCGCGTGGCCCAGCCGGCGGTGCCGGGCACGGGCTGGAAGCTGGCGCCCGAGTCCACGCTGCGCCACAGGGCGCTGTTGCCGAAGCCGCCCGGGAACACGCCGGCCAGCACCTGGGTCGGCTGGGCCGGGTTGAACTGCAGAGCCTGCACGCTGCCCGCGCCGAAGGCGTTCAGGGAGAGCTGCACCGACTGGCCGTCGTTGGTCAGCACGGCGATCTTGGCGTCGTCGATGAAGGCGCCGACCCCGCCGGCCAGGAAGCGCCCGGGATTCAGCGGGTCGCGGGCCAGCACCTGGGTCGAGGTGCCGAAGTCGGCTTGATAGGCGCTGGGGCCGAGCTGGCCCCCTTGGGGCGCGACGAAAACCCCGTTGAACGTGCCGCCGATGCGGGCCGTGTTGGGTGTGCCCCCCACCAGGACATCGACGATCGAACCGTCGGCGAAACCGAGGTGCAACCAGGGCTGCAGCGCGGCCGGAGCCCGGTAGAAGCCGCCGCCGGAGGCTTCGGCGGTCAGGAACACCAGACCGCTCGCGCCGAGGGCCAGGTCGGTCGGGATCGGCGGCGGGTTGCTGAGCCCCTGGTTGGCCGCCTGAAAGGTCAGGCCCGCGTTGCTGCTGTAGGCCAGGCCCGAGAGGTGCCCGAACCAAAGACCCTGGCCGTTCGGCTCGAAGCGCAAGAACTCGGCGTTGGGGTTGGTCGGCAGGCCCGCGGTGATCGGCGTGCTGCTCAGGCCGCCGTTGGTCGAGCGCCGCAGCTGGGCGTTGCTTCCAAGCAGCAGCAGATTGGGGTCCAGGGGGCTGACGCCGATGGCTTGCACCCAGGTGTTGCCGCCGATCGGCGTGAAGCTCTGCCCGCCGTCGTCGGAGCGCAGCAGGCCGGTGAGCGTGCCGGCGTAGACCCGCTGGGGGTTGCTCGGCGCGAACTCGACCGGTTCGAGGATCGAACCGCTGGCCACCTGGCTCCAGGGTCCGAATTCGCCGGGCGAACGCAGCAGGGCCGAGCCGTTGGAGACCAGCCAGGAGCCATCCGCCGGCGAAACGGCCAGGTCGCGGCCCGCCGACCCCGGGAAGGCCGGCGAGGGCGTCCACAGGGCGCCACCGTCCACGGAGAGGTAGACCTCGTTGCCGATCAGGGCCATCAGGCGCTGCGGCTGGGTCGGATCGATCTCCAGATCGGCGATCAGGCCCGGCGGCAGGCCGGTGCCGAAGGGCAGGAAGCTCTGGCCGCCGTCGCTCGAGCGCAACAGGCCGCTGGAGCGCGCTACCAAAAGGACCGGGTTGGGGCCGGGCAGCACCAGCACGGCTTGGGCGTCGCCGCCCAGGGGCCCGAGGGAAACGGGGGTTTGCAGCAGCGACAACAACAGGACAGCTGAGTTCATGGTACCCGTATCAGAACTATGGGCCGTGGTATCAAGGTTCCAGACCTAACCTAGGTGCCCTCGGCTGTCAATCGGCGCGGACGGGCCACGCCCCTGCCCCCCCCCCGCCACAGCGCGCCCGAGGTATTGGCAATGTTCGCCCGCCCTGGCGGGTTGGCCCCGTCCAGCGACCCGGAAAGAATTGCTGCGCGGAGGCGATCGGCACAGACGCCGCCGGCCGGCCCCGCGATCGCGGCCCGGCCCAGCCGCAGGGATTCGCGCTGAGCCGGAATCGGGGCCCACGCATCAAAGCGGCCTTTTGCCTGCGGCGGCGATCGCAGCCCAGATCACCGCGGCCAGCGGCGGAGCTTGGTTGCGACGGACCGAAGCTGCGACGCGGATCCAGCCCGGAAGGCTGCCGGCCGCAGATGTCAGCGAGCAGCGCCGCCGGACGGGTCGTGGTCCGCCTGGCCGAACAGCTGAGCCACGCGTCGGCGCTTGAGCTCGGGCTCGAGGGCCGGATCGAAGACCCCGTCGCCTTGGTCGATCAGGTCGAACCAGGGCGGGCGCGGTTGCGCGCTTCGAGCTTGTCCGACAGCTCTGCGATCGAACACGGACGTTGGGTGGGAACACCGCCCCAGACCTCCCCGGCGGCACGTCAAGCTTGACCAAGGCCCCCGCCGCGACGATGTCGCGGGAGAACCGCAAGAGTTCGGCGTGCAGCGCTGGTGCACAGAGGCCCGACCGCCGGAGGCGACCGAGCACGGTCTTCAGCGCATGTGCAGCTTGAGCCGCCGCTCGGGTTGTCCGGCAAGGTTGAGCGTTTTCGACTTGGATCGACCGTCGGATGCGGTGGCGGTGATGGTGTAATCGCCGGGGGGCAGCGGGCCGAAGCTCTGCTCATCGGCGGCGAGCCCGTTCTGCATGCGATCGACGAAGTCCTGCATCGCAAGGCGGCCGGAGTGCTCGCGGCCAAAGCTGTCCTGGATGCTGATCCTGGCGTCGAGACTGGCGCCCTGGTCATCCACCACCGAGACGTACAACGAGGTGCCTCCGGTCAAGGTCACCTCGATCCGACCCGGACTCTCCGCGCCCACCGCGACGGCTTCCGACTCCGGGCTGACCAGCACCCCCTTCTGGGCGCTGACCGTGTACAGCCCCGGGGCCAGTCCTGGCATACGGAAGCGGCCAGACCCATCGGTGATCGTCATCGAAAAGGGCTCCAACAGGATGCCGGCCTGGTTGCGCACGAACAGTGCCGCCCCGGAAACCGGCTGGCCGCTCGCATCCCGCACCAAACCCTCGAGCTCGGAGCTGGGCTCTAGCCGGAAGTCGATCCCGCTCAAAGTGGTTTCCGCGGACAGACGCAATCCGGACCGCACGCTGCGCCCGAAAGCGCTGCTGCCGCCCAGCGCTCCGCCCATCAGCGCGCCGCCCGCGGCGACCTGGTATTGGCCGGGCCGCAGGTAATCGAATGCATAGCGCCCCTCTTCGTCGGTTTTCGACTCGACATAGTTACCGCCCATGAAGCTGCCGGAGAGCGCGCCACCATCGCTCTTCAAGCTGACGCGCACGTCGGCAACGGGCTCCCCATCGACGCCGACCACACGGCCTTCGATGCGACCATGCCCGAGTTCGATTTTGATCTTGAGCGGTCCCTCGGGATCCGGCTCCAGGTGCAGCTTGACCTCGATGGCCTCCTGCTGTCCCATGCTGACGTTGAGCTGCACGGTCACCAGGTAGTTCCCGGCGGTCGGCAGCTGGACGCGGAATTTCCCATCCGCGTCGCTGTTCGTGAACTTCAGCTTGTCGGAGGACTTGCCGCTGCTGGCGATGAAGGTGAGCAGGGCGTCCGGCACGGGCTCACCGCGGTGGCTGAGCTCTCCCTCGACCTCGAACTGATCGCCGGATCCGCCCCCGAGCACGATGTGTTTGGATTCGCCTTCTGCGAGTTCGACCATCTCGAGCTTGAGATCGCGCAACAGATCGGCTTGGTCGACCTGCTCGGGATCCTTGTCGATGCCGAACAGGTTCTGCATGACGGTCACCTGCCACGACCCGGGCTCGAGGTTTTCCTGGACGAAGCGACCCTCCGAGTCGGTCTCGAGCAGGATCTGGCGGCTCATGTTGGGCATGCGCTGCAGCACGACGGTGCCTGCGGCGCGCGGACGCCCGTCATCGCCCAGCACCTCACCGCTCAGCTTGGCGCCCTGGCGCAGGGTCAGGAGCAAATCCGCGTATTCCCGGCCCGGCTGCAAGTCGAGCACCAGCGGCTCGCTGGAAGCGAAGCCTTCGCGGCTGGCGACCAGCTCACAGGAACCCGCATCCAGGTCGAGGATCTCGAAGCGGCCCGAGGCGTCGGTGCTGGCGGTCGCCTGCGAGGCCCCCCCAGCGGCCATCATCTCGAGCAGACCCAACTCGCGGCGCACGCTGGCTCCGGCGACGGGCTGGCCGATCGGCGAGAGCACCCGCCCTGAAACCCGCGGCGCGGGGCTGAGCACGACCTCGATGGGCTCCGCCGAGGCTCCGTTGCGCAGGTCGAGCTCCATGACCTCGCTGCGCGAATAGCCTGCGGCGGTCACCGAGAACTCCCAGACCTCAGCGGCCAAACCCGGAAGCGTGAAACGCCCATCGACGTCTTCGACCGGCTCGCGACGCGCGATCCGTCCGAGCCCGGGGATCAAGCCGCCCCCGGACTGTTCGAGGCGCAATTCGAACGCCGGGATGGGCTGCTTGTCCTGATCCACGACCCGGCCGAGCAGGGTGCGGGTCGCAATCAGGTGGAGCAGCGCCTCGCCGCTGCCCGGCCGTTGCCCCGCGCTGCGGGCGCGGTGGGTGATCTGGCCGTCGTGCTCTCGCTCGGCCGTGAGCACGAAGCGCACGTCGCCGGGAAGTCCCGTCAGCCGGAATCGGCCCTCGGAATCGGTGCGAGCCTCGGCGCGGACCTCGGCCCAGCGGGCCATGCCGGCCCCCATGGTCAGGCTGGCGAAGTCGGGGCTGGCGACCACCTCCAACCCTTCCAGCGGAATCGGTTCGTCGCACACGATCCGCCCAACCAAGGCTTCACCGGCGGCCAGCACCAGGGTTACCGGGGCTCGCTCACCCTCCGCGGGTTCGAGGGTCTGGCTGATCGACATCAAGCCCTCGCGACTGGCGCGCAGGCGCAGACCCACCGCAGGCAGGTCTACGAAGCGGAAGCGGCCATCCGTATCCGTATCCATGCGGCCGAGGCGCCGCACCAGCCCGCGCAGGGTGCCGCTGTATTGAATCTCGACGCGCGCGCCGGAGATCGGCTGCCCCGAATCGTCGACCACTTGACCGCCCAGGCTGCCACCCGGGCGCAGGGTCAGGTCATGGGTGCGCGTCTCACCCGCGGCGATGCGGTCCAGCTCGCTCGCTTGCGGAGCCCGTCCGAGGGCCCGCGTGAGCAGCAACAGATCGCGCCCGGCGGGGATGCCGTTCAGCTCGAATCGACCGGTTGCATCCGTCCGCGCCCAGCGGCGCCAATCGAGATCGGCCACGGCGCTGGTCTCGAAACCCGAGCGCGGATTCTGCCCCAGGCACAGCTGGACATCGCTGGCCTGGCTGACCCGCCCCACCAGGCGGGCGCCAAATTCGGCGAACAGCTGCAAGCCCCGGACCGGCGGGTCCAAGGGATCGAAGCCCTGCCGCTGGGGTACGAACAGGTAGCGCCCTTCGAGCCCCAGGAAGAGCTCCTCGGGCGGAGCCTCCTCGAGGGTCAGGCTCAGCTCGAAGCTCCCATCGGGGGCCACCTCGGCTTCCGCCAGGGGCGTCTCGGACTCCGGATTCAGGGCCCCGGCGGGCGCGCTGCCGTCCCCATCCGACCGCTCCTCGAAGTCGCCGAAGCGCTCGTCCCAGCGCTGGCTGCCGGCGCTGGTCTTGCGACGGAAAACCTGCACCCGCGCTCGCTCGTCCGCCGGCAAAGGCACCGAACACAGGACCTGGCCCTGGAGGCGCACCGACTCGCCGGTCGCGGCCACCGGGCTGTCGGGGCCTTGCTGCGGCTTGATGGCAACGCTGCGCCCCTGTGTGGCCTCGGCCAGGTCGAGCTCTGAGGTCTGGGAGGTCTGGCTTCCCTGGGCGCCGCCTGGGCTCGACGCGCTCTGGGGACCTCCGGCCTCGTGCGGCTCTGGGCGCGCGCCGCTGCCTGGGCCGAACAGCAAATACAGACCCAGGGTCAGGGTGACGGCGCCGGCCGCGATCGACCAGGCGGGAATTCGTGAGGCCATCGGAGAACGCGGAGGGAAGTTTCGAGCGGAGCGCGGCAGCAGCATACGAGCCCCCGGCGCCTGGATTTCCGCTGGCGCGCGCGGTCGATCGGTTCCCGGGGCCAGGGGGCCGGCGGGCTGCGGACAGCCCCGAGCTCCCCGGGACGAAGAAGCACCGAGTTTCAAGCACCCGAATCCTGGAGCCGAGCAACCTAGAGCACAGACAAGGGACCGGCGGCCGCGAGCGCCGCCTGCGGCGCAGGCGCGGCCGTTCGCGCGCTCCCGCGGGGCCGCCCGGCCGACCCTCGTGGCGAGTGGGCAGGCCCGCCGGGAGGAAGCGCCTTGGGGCCATGCGGGCGGGCGACGCCGGAGGGACTCGCCCAACGCGGGCCGGCCCTCACAGACGGGCGCGCTTTTCGATCAAGTCGGCTAGCAGCCCGACGGTCAGCACCTGCACGAGGGCCACGAACAGGAGCACCGATTTGTCGCCCAAGTTGGGCGGGTTTTCGATGAACAGGTCGTAGCCCAGCGAACACAAGAGCGCCAGGAACAAGAAGCCCGCCAAGGGATAGAAGACCTTGAGCGGGTTGAAGTACATCACCGTGCGGATGATCAGCGCGGTGAATCGCAGGGTGTCGCGGATCGGCTTGATCTTGGAGGAGCCGCTGCGCGCGGCGTAGTTCACGTCCACGTAGTCGACGCGGTGGTCGTTGGTCAGGGCCGCCAGCGTGATGGTGGTCGTGAAGGAGAAGCCCTCCGGCAGGATTGCGCGATAGCGCATCACCAGCTCGCGGCGGAAGGCCCTCAGGCCGGAGTTGAGATCGGGGATCGGCGTCTCCGCCAGGTAGGAAGCCAGCAGGCGCAGGGCCGCCTTGGCCGGCCGCCGCACCAGGGGGATGTTGACGTCCTCGCCGCGTCGCGCTCCCACGGCCATCTCCGCTCCGCGGTCGATGCAGGCCAGCAGGTCGGGGATGCGGTTCTCCGGATAGGTGCCGTCCGCGTCGGTGATCACGACCACCTCGTGGCGCGCCGCCGCGAACCCGGTCTTGAGCGCGGCCCCGTAGCCGCGGTTGCCGGGGTGGCGGATCACGCGCACGGCCGGGAAGCGCGGCAGGGCCGCGGCCAGGACCTCGGCGGTGCGGTCGGTCGAGCCGTCCTCGACCACCAGGATCTCCTTGGGCACGCCCACGTCGAGGGCCGAGAGGCGCTCGAGGACGCCCAGGATGCCCTGCTCTTCGTTGTAGGCGGGCACCACGATGGTGATGCCCTGCCGGCTGAGCGGTTGGTCGACCGGGGCCGGGCTCGGGGGGGCTGCTGACATCCGGCGGAGGGCGGCGGGGGGCGGGTCGGCGGAGGGGAACGTCAGGTTACCCCCCGGGACGCACCGTCCGCTGTCCCGATCGCCCGGGAGCGGGCCGGGTGCCGAAACGCGCCCAGACCTTCTTGGCCAGGCCGGAGAGCGGCGCGCTGGCCAAACGGGCCATGGGCACCCACAGGAGCCCCGAGTCGGGCGGCAGCGCGCCCCCCGGCGCTGTGCAGCGTCCGGCGAGCAGGCGCGCGACGATGCGATGGCGCGTGATCGAGTGGCGCAGCTCGCCCAGGGTTTCCAGGGATTCGAGTTCGGCGCTGGGCCAGGCCGCAGAGTAGAGGCGCGGCTGCGCTGTCGCTTCCCGGGTCGGCAGGTCGAACAGGCCCGCCAGGCGGCCAGCCTCCGGCCGGCGGTGCAGCAGCAGCCGCTCGCGGTCGACCACCCAGAGCAGATCGAGGGTCACCTCGAGCGGCGCCGGCCGACGCACGCGCCGCGGCAGCTCGGCCTGCCGCCCCTGTTGGCGCGCCGCGCACCAGCGTTCGAGCGGGCACAGCAGACAGCGCGGCTGAGCCGGCACGCAGAGCAGCGCGCCGAGCTCCATCAGCGCTTGGTTCCAGGCCCCCGGTCCATCCGGACCGTCGCCGGCCGGCGGTACGAGTTGCTCGGCCAGGGCCCAGAGGTGCCGCTGGGCGGCGGCTTCACCCAGGGGCGCCTCCAAAGCGAACAGGCGCGACAGGACGCGCGCCACGTTGCCATCCACCAGGGCCGCGGACTCCCCGAAGGCGATCGAGAGGATTGCGCCCGCCGTGTAGCGGCCGACCCCCGGGAGCCCCAGCAGCTCCTCGAGCCGGCGCGGCAGGCGGCCGTGGTAGTGCTCGGCGATCACCCGGGCGGCGGCGCGCAGGTTGCGAGCCCGCGAGTAATAGCCCAGGCCGCTCCAATGGGCCAGGAGCTCGGCGTCGCTGGCCTCCGCCAGCGCGGTCGGATCGGGAAAACGCGCCAGGAAGCGCTCCCAATAGGGGATCACCGTCGCCACCTGGGTCTGCTGGAGCATGGTCTCCGAGATCCAGATCGCGTAGGGGTCGCGGGTGCGTCGCCAGGGCAGATCCCGCGCGCTGATCGCGAACCAGGCGCACAGCGCCAGACGCAGAGCCTCGGCCCGCGCGGGCTGCAGGGCCTCCAGCTCCGGCTGCGTCCCCCGCGAGCGGCGTGCATCGGCCATCCCGGCAGTCTACGCGAGGCAACCGGGGGCCAGCGCTTGGTAAGGTGCCCGCCCCCCACCGCCCTGCACCGACCGCCATGAAACTCGAATTCGCCCTGGCCTCCGTCTGCGGCGCCTTCGTCTTGGGCCTCGCCATGGGCCAGGATGACCCCGCAGGGGGCGCCCAGGAACCCGCCCCGGCTCAGACCCCGGAGGACCCCTGGTTGGCGGCCGGCCGCCCCGGCGAAGTGCACCGGACCCTGGATCCCCTGGTGGGCGAATTCGATGTCGAGATGCGCTTCTTCGGCGGCCCGGAACCGATCGAGCAGCGCGGCTCGTGGCGCTCCGAATGGACCCTGGATGGCCGCTATGTCGAAGCCCGCTACGAGGCCGAATTCATGGGCGAGGCCTTCGTCGGCAAGAGCCTGATGGGCTATTCCAACGCCGACCAGACCTACAAGTCGGTGTGGTGGGACAGCCTCTCCACCAACATCGATTATTCGGTCGGTTACGCCTCGCCCGACGGGACGCGGCTGACCATGCTGGGCTCGGTGATGAACCCGGCCACCGGAGCGGTCGAGGAGTATCAGGATGAGTTCGAACTGGCGCCCGACCGCTATAGCTTCGCGCGCACGATGCTGATCGACGGACAGAAGACGCGCAGCATGGAAGGCGTCTTCACGCGCCGGCAGCCCAAGCCGCGCTGATAGCCTGTGGAGTGCCGCTTCGGCCGGGGCCGGGCCGGCTGCCCCGCTCCGGCCGCCGTGAACGGCCCCGTCCCCCGCAGGCCGCTCGGCCGACCTCGTCCCAGCCCCATGGCTTCGCCCCGCCTCTGTGGTCCGCTGACGGGTCTGTGCGCCGGCTTCCTGCTGGCGACCCTGCGCTCCCCGGCGGGGCTGGACGTGCTCAGCGCGCCCGCGGCCTTCGGGCTCGAAGCCGCCTCGGTGCGCGCCATGGGCCTGTTGGCGGTCGCCGCCGGCCTGGCCTTCGGCGGCCGCGGCCGGGTCTTCGGCGGCGGCCTCGCCCTCGGCGTGGCGCTGGGGTTGGCCCTGCACGCGTTGCTCCTGGCGCCTCTGGCTTCGCCCACCAGCCGGCTCGGGCTGTTCGGCTGGGCGGCGGCCCTGGCGGTGCTGATCGGCCTAGCCGCACGCCGCGCGCCACCCTCCGGCGATGGGCGTCCCGCCGCGCGCGAGACGGCTGGATTCCTGCTGCTCGGGCTGGGGGCCGCCCTGGCGATCGAGGGGCTGCTGCGCCCGGTCGCGCGCTTGGGTTTGGGTCTGGAAAGCGACCGGCAAGCTGCCGTTTTGGCGTTGGCGCTGGGCGCGCTGCTCGGCAGCCTGGCCTTCGGACCGTTCGTTCGCGGGGTGCGCGGGGCGGCCCTATGCCTGGCGGCCGTTCCGGCCTTGGCCTGCGCCGGCTGGGCCTGGCTCGGCCGCTTCGACGAGCCGCGGGCGCTCGAGCTGTTCCTGAAGCGCCTCGAGATCTCGCTGGACAGCCCCGGCAGCCTGACCTGGACCCTGGCCCTGGCCGGGGGCGTCTGCCTGCTGCCGGCCCTGGCCCTGGGGGCGGGTCTGTTCCGCATCGGGAGCGGTGCGCGCGCCGCGGCCCTGGCCGCGGGCGCGGCCCTGGCGGCCCCACTGGCCGCCCTGCTGCTCGATTCCGCCGGCGGCGTTCCGGCCAGCGAGGACCTGAACGCGGCCCTGCGGAGCCAGGCTCTGCTGGTGCAGGGCGGGCTGGTAGCCCTGCCCGGTCTGGTGCTGGCGCTGCTGCCGCCCGCGGGCGCCCCGCTGCCGCTCCTGGCCCTGGCTGCGGGCCTGCTGGCCTGCCTCCTGCCACGGGTCCTGCCCCCCGCCTCGCACCTGCTCTTGGGGGCGCGCGGGGGCGATCCCGCGGGTCCCGCGGCGGTGCTGGAGAGCTCCCTGGGGCTGTTCAGCGTCGATCGGCACGGGGACGGATCGCGCTCCCTGTCGCTGGACGGGCGCAAGCTGACGCCGGCCCCCGAGCACGAGCTGTGCGACCTGCGCCAGATTTCCTATGCGCTGGCGGCCCTGGACCTGTTCGGGCTGGGGGGCGCCGCGCCGCGCGTGCTGCTGGTCGGCGCCCTGACCCCCGCGCGGCAGGCTCTGCTCGAGCAACGCAGCGGGATCCAGCTCGAGCGCTGCACGCCCTGGTTCCTGGACGACGGCGCCCTCGAAGGGCTGCTGTTCACCGGCGGCGCAGCGCGCCTCGGCCGGCGCATCGAACCGCGCGAGGCGCGCGCCAAGCTTGCGCGGGGCGAATACGACCTGGTGATCGTGCCGGCCACCTGGGGCACCCCGCTCCGGCGGCGCTCGCCGCAGGACCGCTCGGCCGGCCCAGCGCAGCGCTGCCTGGCGCCGGCCGATGTCCCGAGCAGCACCGCGCTGGTCGCCTGGCAGGCCGCGGCCGGTCCGATCGCTGCCCAGGCCTTCGACGGCCGGGTCCTGCTGGCCAGCGATGGCCTGTCCCAGCTGGCGGTCGGGCTGTGCGCGGGCGCTGCGGCCGAATGGCCCGCGGAGCCGGGCGCCGACTTCCCGGGCTCCTTCGCAGCGGGTGCGCTGCGCAACCGCTGGCCGTGGCAAGAGCAGAGCGAGCCGCCGCGGCTGCGCTCTGAGGGCTGGACCCGGGCGCTCACGGACCGGCTGGCAGCCGCCAATCCGACGGGCCCCCGCGCCGAACTGCTCGGCGCCCTGGCGATCCACGCGGCGGCCCAGGTGCCCAGCGCGCCCTGGGAAGACGCCGCGGGGGCCACCGAGCTCGAGCGCGGCACCCTGCTCGGCCTCGGCAAGGCCGCCGGCTCTTTGCGCGAGGACCCCACCGTGCGCGTGCTGGTGGAAGGCGCGGCGGCCTTGGCGACCGCCAAGCGCCAGCCGGACTGGATCGTGGAGGCCTTCGGGGCCTTGGAGGCGGGAGCGCCCTGGCCGGCCCTGACCGAGGCCCTGGTACGCGCGGACCTCGAACTGTTGGACGGCGACTCGGCTCTGGCCCGCCTCGAGCGCGCCCTGGCCTCAGGGGGCGACCTGTTCCCCCTGGAGCTGCTGCGCGCCGAGACGCTGCTGCGCCTGGGGCGGCGCGAGCAGGCCCAGGGGGCCTTGCTGACCTTGATCGAGGGCCGGCCAGCGGCGCCCGACCGGCGGCGCAGCCTCGCTCTGGCGGCCCACCGTGCGGGGCTCGCGGAGGCGCGGGGCCTGCTGCAGGAGGCCCTGCGTTTGTTTCCCGGGGACCGGGATCTGAGCCGGGCCCTCTTCCCGGAGTTGGACCAGGCACCCGGCGCCGAGGAGCCGCTGCGGATCGGACCGCCGGCGGGGCTCGGCGGCGGCTGACCCGCCCCGCCGGCCACCGGAGCGTCCAGGGGAAAGTTTCGTCGGGCGCCGGAGCCCATCGCCTTCCCCCTCCGGCGGGCCTTGGGAGGGGCCCCCGGGCTCTCTGGTCGCTCCCGGCGGGGGGCCGGACCGCCCGGGCAGGCTCGCCCGGGGTAGGTTTCGGGGTCCCGCCGGGGTCGGCGGCGCCTTTCTTGAAACTTTCTGGGCCGAGGGGGCGTCCACAGGGCCCCCGGGGGGACCCCGGGTCTGGGATCGTCCCCCGGCGCTCCAAGGCTCGCCCCCCAGCTCTTCCGGGCGCTCCCGCGCCCAGCTCCTCCCGACACCCTCCGACGAGGCCACCTAGCGGATGAAGCGCTCTGCATCCCTGTTCCTGGCCGCGGCCCTCCTGGCCGCCGCCCCGATCGCCTTCGGGTCGATCCTGCGACTCAACCTGGACCAGATGGTCGCCAGCACCGACGGCGCCATCGACGCCACCATCATCGGCAAGCACAGCTTTCGCATCGACCACCCCGTGGCCGGCCCGGAGATGTACTTCACGACCCTGACCCTGCAGGGTCGCTCCCTGGAGGACGGCCGGGCCCAGACCCTGGACGTCACCATCCTGGGCGGCTTCATCGACGAGAACAACGGCGTCTGGAACTCGGAAGCCCCCTCGGCGGACGACCAGAAGGTCGGCAACCGCGTGGTCGTGTTCCACAAGTGGCTCGAGAATCTGGCGGCCGACGTGTCCTGCAACACGATCTACGCCTCCCACGGCGGCCTGTTCCGCGTGGTCGAAGGCTCCCAGGGCCCGGTGGTCCTGGGTCGCGGCGACGGTTATGCCGTCGAGAACAACGTGCGCATGGTCGACCTGACCAGCGCGGTGCGCAGCACCCGTCAGAAACTGAACGCCAAGTGAGGGAGGCAAAAACCATGCAACTCAAGCGACTGATCCTCCCCGCCGCCGTCCTGACCGGCGCCGCTCTGCTGCTGGTGCCCGAAGACAGCCAGGCCTTCGTGACCTTCGGCTTCCAGCTGCCGCTGACCCAGCGCGACTTCCGCGTCTTCAACAACTTCAGCGACGCCTCGGCCAACAACAACACCACCGCCCACCCGAACTTCCCGGGCTACACCGGCGCCGTCATGGCGATCTGGAAGGGCTCGATCGAGTGGGGCTCCGGCCCGCACAACAACGGCCAGGGCGACACCCAGCAGACCACGCTCGGCAACGGCGGCGCCAACTTCGACCCGACCTTCCAGGGCCTGGCCACCGGCATCGGGGGCAGCAACGACAACGTCCATTCCGAGCTGGTCGGCGACCAGGGCGGAGTCCTGGCTTACGCCGAAGGCGTGGGCGACAATGGCTGGCGCATCCGCTACCTGAGCGTGTGGAGCTGGCAGGACGGCCCCGGGGCCATCTCCGGCACCGACCTGCAGGGCGTCGCCACCCACGAATACGGCCACGCCCTGGGCCTCAACCACACCGGGGTGAGCGGCTCGACCATGCTGCCGTCGATCATCGGCAACGGCGTCCCGAGCCGCTCGATCGAAGCCGACGACATCGCCGGCGTGCAGGCCATCTACGGGGTCAAGGCGGCCAACAAGCCCACGATCACCAACGTGGTCAAGAACCAGACCACCGGCCAGGTGACGATCACCGGCACCAACTTCGCGGCCTCGGGCATCGAAGTGTGGTGGACGGCCAAGACCAACGGCAACGGCGTGCCGCCCAAGAACCTGAGCGTGGTCTCCGCGAACGGCGGCACCCAGATCGTGGTGACCCCGCCCGCGGCGGCAGGCCCCGGTGACGTGCTGGTCAAGAACCCCGGCACGGCCGGTTCGGTGCTGTCGAACGCCTGGGGCTTCGATCCGGGCACGCCCACCAGCGGCCCGATCCCGAACATCACCTCGGTTTCGCCCGCCAGCGTGCCCGCGGTGACCGTGGACGGCCCCCCGACCCTGACCCTGACCGGCACCGGCTTCAACGGGGTCACCCAGGTGACGATCAACGGCGTGCCGCTGCTGGACTTCCCCCCGGAGTTCACCGTGGTCGATGACAACACGCTCACGATGATCTTCCCGATCCAGCCGACCGCCGGCAACAAGATCATCCAGGTCACCGACGCCGACGGCTCGGACACGATCACCGTCAGCGTGGTCCCCAACACCACGCCGGTCCTCGAGCTGGTCAACTCGGACCCGAGCTTCATCCTGACCGCGGCCGGGGCCAAGGTCTATGTGGCCGCGGCGGCCAACGACTTCGTGTTCCTGGTGGGCTCCTGGACCCCGGTCCCCTCGGTCCTCCCCGGGGTGATCTCCCTGGGACTGGGCAACAACTTCACCGAGTACATCCTGCTCCCCACCCAGCAGGTCGGCATCCTGAGCGGCTTCGCCGAGTACACGATCCCGCTGTCCGAGAACCTGCCGACCGGCTTCAAACTCTTCTTCCAGGCGGGCATCCTGCCCGCAGCGAACCCGGTCTTCCCGCTGATCGAGACCAACCTGCAGTCCGGCACGATCCTGTTCTGATCGCCCGAGCCACAGGCGACCCGCCGGGCCCCTGAGGGCCCGGCGGAGCCGGCTGGAGGCCCCCTCCCGCCAGAGAACTCCTCGAGGACCGGCGCTAAGCGCCGGTCCTTCGTTTTTGGGCCCAAGAAATCGGAATCTTCCGGGGCCCACCGGACGCGATCGCAACCGGAAGGGTATTTTCGCTTTGGGGAGACGTCGGACCAGGATCTTGGGTCGGTCCGCGGATCCCAAGCCGGGTGGCCTGCGTCTACCCCTGCGGACCAGTTCGACACCCGCCCCCCTGGCTGGCCCCACTGGATCGGCCTAGCCATGCCGGTCGCCCGCTTCACTTCCGCCTCTCACCACCCCCACCCGATGATCCCGCTGCGCGTCGGCCTGGCTAGCACCCTGGCCTGCCTCCTCTCCGCCCCGGCCGCCCTGGCCCAGATCGAGACCCCGGGGACCCCCGCGGCCCTGTGGGCCGGCCTGGACCCGAGCGGCGTTCCGATCGAGTTCGTCCAGCCGCCGGACGTCTTCAAGCTGAAGGCCGAAGACGCCTTCAACAAGCAGTTCCCCCTGCGCTACGGCGAGCTCCTGGACGTGCGCATGTCGCCGGCCACCCACGGGGTCTGGGACGTCCTCGACGACGGCACCCAAGTCTGGCGTCTGCGGCTGCTGTCCCCGGGGGCCAAGAGCCTGGGACTCGAATTCATCGACTTCGAACTCTCGGAGGGTTCCGAGATCTATCTCTACTCCCCGGGCCTCGACAAGCGCGCCGGGGCCTTCACCTCGGTCAACAACCAGCCCCATGACCAGATCCAGTTCGCCCCGCTGCAGGGCGAGGAGCTGGTCTTCGAATACGTCCAGCCGCCCGGGGTCGGGGACTCGCGCCTGGTGCTCGGCACCGTGATCTACGACTACCGCGACCTGTTCGCCATGGAGCAGGAGCTGGACCAGATCGAGAACAGCGACCTGTTGCCCAAGACCACCGGCTGCTTGATCGACGTCAATTGCCCCCAAGGCAACCCCTATCCGCTGCAGAAGCGCGCCGTGGTGCGCACGATCTTCAATGGCGGCCTGTGCTCCGGCGCGCTGATCAACAACACCGCCAACGACGGTACCCGCTACGTGCTGACCGCCTGGCACTGCGGCCAGGGCGCCAACACCACCTTCCGCTTCAACTACCAGACCGCGGGCTGCCGCAGCGGAACGGCGCCGACGAACCAGAACATCTCGGGAGCCACGCTGCTGGCCTCCAACCAGGCCTCCGACGGGCGCCTGCTGCGGATCAACAACGCGATCCCGAGCAACTACAACCCCTTCTACGCGGGCTGGTCGCGCTCGACCTCGAATCCGACCTTCGCCATGTCGATGCACCACCCGAGCGGTGGTCCCAAGAAGATCTCGATCGACACCAACGGCTGCCCGCAGCAATCCGTGAACATCGGCGGCATCGGCATCGTCCCGAGCTGGGCCGCCTTCTTCCAGCAGGGTGACACCGAGGGCGGCTCCTCTGGCGGGCCCCTGTTCAACCAGGATGGCCGCGTGATCGGATTCCTCTCCGGCGGCCCGCCCCAGGCCTGCTCGCTGGTGGGCTACTACGGCCGCCTGCCGGTGTTCTGGAACAACTCGTCCCTGGCGCAATGGCTCGACCCCCAGGGCAGCGGCGCGATCGCCATCAACGGCTTCGACCCGAACAATCCGGGCGGCGGCGGCGGTCCGGTCGCCCCGAACATCACGGCGGCCTCGCCGGCCAACATCCCGGCGCTGACCGTCGACGGCCCCCCGACCGTGACGCTGACCGGAACGGGCTTCACCGGGGTCACCGCGGTCAGCGTCAACGGCGTGCCGCTGCTCGACTTCCCGCCCCAGTTCACCGTGGTCAGCGACACCAGCCTGACCCTGCAGTTCCCGGTGCAGCCGACCCTCGGAACCAAGATCATCCAGGTCACCAACCCCCAGGGCAACGACACCTTCAATGTGAACGTGGTCCTGAACACCAGCCCGACCCTCGATCTGGTCAACTCCGACCCGAACTTCATCCTGTCGGCGGCGGGCGCCCAGGTCCTCGTGGCCAGCGCGCCCAACGACTTCGTGTTCCTGGTCGGGTCTTGGTCGCCGATCCCCTCGGTCCTGCCCGGGCTGGTGTCCCTGAGCCTCGGCAACAACTTCACCGAGTACATCCTCCTGCCGACCCAGCAGATCAGCCTGCTGAGCGGCTTCACCGCCTACACGATCCCGCTCAGCAACAACCTGCCGACCGGCTTCAAGATCTACGTGCAGGCCGGCATCCTGCCCGCCGCCAACCCGGTCTTCCCGCTGATCTCGACCAACCTGCAGGTCGGCACGATCCTGTTCTGACGCGGTCGGGCGCGGACAGGCGGGTAGGACCTCGGCTGGGACTCTGCCCCGGCCGCCGAACCCGCCGATCCGCGGCCCTGGGGCCACCCAACGGTGGCCCCACAGGCCGCAGCCGTCGCTGCGCGCCGAAGCCGGCCCCGAACCCTCCGGGGACCGGCTCGATCCAAGCCGCGGGACGCTGCCCGAGCCCTGGCCGAAAGGCCGCTCGCAGCGCCCCGCGGCTTCCGTTTTCGGGCCCCTGACGTTGCGTGGGAAGGCGTTGCCGGCCGTGTCTTGGACTTCAGGCGGCCGCAGGCGGACAGAGGCCCTTGCGGCGGAGCGCCCGGCGCCGGGTGCGGCTTCGCACCCGACTGTGGACCGCATGGGCTTGCGGCGCGACTGGTTCTCGGGATCGCTCGCAGCGCTCCCCAAGGGGGGCAGCCGGCGGACCGGCGACGCAGAGCCGAGTCCCCCGACCGACGGCCGAATTCGGGCTCCGAACCGGGATGAGCAGTTCCCCTGCTCGCTCCCGCGCTGGCGCCGCGGCCGCTCGGCCTCGCTTTCCACCGCCTCCGAGCACCCCGATCCCGCGCCAGCCGGGCAGGTGCCGGCTGCGTAGACTCCGCGGCGATGACGGCGCTCGTCCAACCCACCGACCCCGCCCGCGGCGGTGCTCCCCTGGGCCTGTTTGCGGCTTTGCTCGCGCTGGCCATCAGCGCCCTTGGCTGGCAAGCCAGCTTCGTCTGGGACGACGGGCCCCTGCTGGTGCACAACCCAGCGCTGCATGCCCCCGCTGGGTGGGAGCTCTTGCTGCTCGAGCCCTTCGTGGGCGGCGGCGCCGGGGCGGCGGGCCACTATCGGCCGCTCGGTTCGCTGCTCAGCCGGCTGGCCATGGCGCTGACGCCGGGCTCGCCCCTGGGGCTCAAACTCGCTGCGGGGTTGTTGCACGCGGCCT
Organism: Planctomycetota bacterium; assembly: GCA_044375105.1. Lineage (GTDB taxonomy): Bacteria > Planctomycetota > UBA1135 > UBA1135 > JBIKLM01. The sequence continues at coordinate 30,290 of JBILNK010000006.1, read as the reverse complement.
GCGCAGCGCTGCTCTGGCGCCTGTGCGCGCGGTTGTTCTGTGCGCTGGGAGCACAGCGCTCCCCCGGCCGGCTGGCCGCCCTGTTCGCGGCCAGCCTGTTTGCGCTGGCGCCCGTGCAGGCCGAGGCCGTCTGGTGGGCCAGCTCTGCGTCGGTGCCCCTGCACCTGGCCTGTCTGCTGACGGCGCTCTTGGCGAGCGGCGCACCCTTCTCGCGCCCGGAGCAGCCCGCGGGCAGCCCGGCCTGCCTGGGGATCTGGCTGCTGCTGGCGCTGCTTTCCAAGGACAACGCCGCCGTGTTCCCGCTGTTGTTGGCGGGCAAGCTGGCGCTGTGGGGGCCGGCCGGCGCGCCGCGCCGCCGGCTCGCCATGGCGATCGCTGCGGCCACGCTGGTCTGGCTGCTGCTGCGAGGGCTGGTCTTCGGCGCGTTGGACCTCGGGTTCGGCCGGGCCATCGTGGCCCCGGAATTCGGCTGGGAGCGGCGGCTCGGCCTGGCGCTCGAGCTGTTCGGCGGGGCCCTCGGGAACGCGCTGTTGCCCTGGTGGCCCGAGCTCCTGCGCCCGATCGCACCCCAGTTCGTGCCCGGCCCGCGCAGCCTGCTGGCGGCCGGCGGCCTGCTGGTCTTCGGCGTGTTGGTGGCACAGGCCCTGCGCAGGCGCTCGCGGGCGCTCACCTGGGTCGCCCTGGGCTTGACGCTGTCGCTGCTTCCGATCGCCCTGCGGCCAGAGGCCCTGGGCCGCTATCCCCTGGGGGACCGCCAGCTGTATGGAGCGGTCGCCCTGTGGTCCGCCCTGGGCGCCGGCGCGGGGCTCGCCTGGCTGCGCCAACGACCCGGGGCCCGCCCGGCTCTGGTCGCCGTGGCGCTGGGACTGCTCGCCGCGAGCGCCTGGCGCAGCCAACAGCGCGCTGCCAGCTGGGAAGACGACGCAGCCCTGTTCACGCGCGCGACACAGCAGAACCCCGACTCGACCCTCGGCTGGAATGCCCTGGGCCGCGCGCACCTCGAGCGCTTCCGCGCCGGCGGCGATCGCGGCGCCCTGCCGGCGGCCCAGGCGGCCTACGAGCGCACCCTCGAGCTGGCCCTCTCCGCGGCGCGCCAGCGGCTCGGCCAGCTGGGCCTGGCGGTCGCCAGCGAGGGCCCCGAGACAGCGCCGGCCCGCGAGCTGGACTGGATCGCGAGCGCGGATCTGATCGAAGCCAACCTGGGGCTGGCCTGGTGCTTGATGCACGAAGCCGAGACCGATCCGTACCGCGACTTCGGCACGCCCCGTGCGCTGTTCGAGCGCGTGCTGCAAGCGGTGCCGAACAGCGCCGATGCGCGCGCTGGCCTGGCGGTGGCGCAGTTCTTCCAAGGGGAATCCGAAGCCGCCCTGGAGAGTTTGCGCGCGGCGCTGCGCGCGGCGCCCGAGGATCCCGTCTTGCATCGCCAGGCGGCGCGCATGAGCCACGCCACGGGCGATGCGGACGCGGCGCGGCGGCACGCGCAGCGGGCGATCGAGCTCGACCCCAACGCGCCCGCGGGGCATCTCTGGCTGGCGCGCGCCGAGCTCGGGCTCGAACACCTGAGCCAGGCCCGCTCCGCCGCGGAAGCGGCCCGCCGGTTGGCGCCGAACGAACCGCAAGCGGAGGTGCTGCTGGGGCTGATCGCCGGGCGCGGCGGCGACCTGCAGGCGGCCCTGCGCCATTTCGACGCCGCCCTCGCCATCGATCCCGACCACGCCGAGGCCCATGCCCAGCGCGGCAAAGCGCTGTTCGCCCTCGGGCAAGTGGAAGCCGGCCTGTTCGCCTGGCGCAGCGCCGTCGAGCTCGACGAGACCCTGTTCGAGCCCCAATACAACCTGGCCAGCGAGCTGCTGCGCCTGGGCCAAAACGACGCGGCCCGCCCGCACCTGCGCCAGGCCTACGCCAACTGCCCGAGCCCCGAGCTGCGCACGCGCATGCGCGGCACCCTGGCCAATCTGGCCAAGTCCGACGCGGCCACCCTGCGCGCCCTGGCCAGCGTCGATCGCCGGCGCGATCCGGAAAGCGCCTTGGACTGGGCCCGCCTGGCCACGGCAGCGGAGCCCAGTGGCGCGGCCAACTGGGAGCTGTCCGGGACGCTGCTGGCCGCCGGCGGCCGCGCGCGGGACGCCGTGGAGGCCTTCGAGCGGGCCCGGGAGCTGGGCGCCAGCGGCTTCCTGTTCGAGCGCGCCCGGGCCCTGGCCCTGGCGGACGCCGGGCTGCCGGAGGCCGCCGAGGCCCTGCGCGGCGCGCTCGCGGCCCTGCCCCGGGGCGATCAAGGGCAGGCCGCCCTGCTCTCGGCCTGGCGCGAGGAGCTCGAACGGCGCCTGGCGGAAACCGACCAAAGCGGCCCGCCGGCGCCGCGCTGACCGACGCCGCGCGGATCGGCCTGTGCGGCCCGGCCCGTGCAAACCCGCCCTTGCCGCCCGGCGCGGGCCGCGCCGGCCTTGGCCCGGGCCGAGGGGTTTTGCACCTGTGGGGTGGATCGAGCTTGCAGAGCGCCCGCGGCCGGCTCGCGGCGCCGCGATCGCTGGCGCCCGTCGTTCATGCGGGTTGCGCGCCGCTGCGGCGTCCTCCGGGGGGCCGCTCCGGGGTGCAAAGTCACGCGCGGCTCGGGCGCCAGCGACGCAAGTCCGGCCTCGGCTTGCCCCCAGCACGACCCCGGATCGAACCGGCGGCGTGGCGCCTTCCCGGCGTCCCCCCATCCCTTTGCAGCCCCCAGCCCGGGGGCTGCGTCCGGCGCGGGATGTCCCCGGGATTCCCGCGGCACGGCTGCGGGGCGGAGCGGGCACTCGCTGCGGCCGCCCCCAGGCCTAACTTGAGCGGGTGCAAACGCCGCCGCCTCCGCCGCCGCGCGCCGAGCGCCTCGAGCGGCTCTCGGGGACCCGTGCAGCGCCCCTCGACGCCCTGGTGGTCGGCGGCGGCATCACCGGCGCCGGCGTGGCCCTGGACCTGGCCGCACGGGGCCTTTCGGTGGCATTGGTCGAACAGCACGACTTCGCCGGTCACACCTCCTCGGCCTCCTCGCGCCTGATCCACGGCGGCTTGCGCTATCTGGAGCAGTTCGCCTTCGGACTGGTGCGCGAATCCTGCCTGGAGCGGGCCTGGCTGCTGCGCCATGCCGCGGGGCTGGTCTGGCCCGAGGAATTCGCCTTCCCCCTGGAGGCCGGGGGCCGGGTCGGACGGCTGCGCCTGGCCGCGGGCCTCGGTCTCTACACCCTGCTGTCCCTGCCGAGGCCCCTGGGGCTGCCCCGCCTGATCGGGCGGCGGAACCTGGAGCGGCGCCTGCCGGGACTCAAGCGCGCCCCGGCGCGCGCGGCGATCGGCGCCGGCCTGTACCTGGACGGAGCGACCGACGACTCCCGCCTGTGCCTGGCGGTGGTGCGGAGCGCCGAACAACTGGGCGCCCTATGCCTGTCGCGGGTCCGATTCGAGGGCCTGGAGCGGAGCTCCGACGGCCTGCGGGCGCACCTCGTGGACCTGCTGGAACCCGGGCGGGGTCTGGAGGTCGAAGCGCGCCGGCTGGTGCTGTGCGGCGGTCCCTTCAGCGATGGCCTGCGGGCCCAGGCAGGGCTCGCGGGGCGCTGGATCGCGGCGACGCGCGGGATCCATGTGGTGCTCGAGCGGGATCGATTTCCCACACAAGGGGCCTTCATCTTCACTTCGAAGCTCGATGGGCGCGCCATGTTTGTGATCCCCTGGGCAAACCGCACGATCTTAGGAACTACCGATGTCGATGCTGCCCCGGGGTCCGACGTGGCGGCCTCGGCCGCTGAGGTGGACTATCTGCTCGAATCGGCCAACCAGCTCTGCCCGGGGGCCGCTTTGGGCCGCTCGGACGTGGTTTCCACCTGGGCGGGCCTGCGGCCGCTGCTGCACGCCGACGGATCGCCCTCGGCCCGCAGCCGGGAGGAGCGCTTGGAGGTCGATGGCCCCATCTACACCCTCGCTGGAGGGAAGTTGACCGCCTTTCGAGCCATGGCAGAGCCCCTCGGGGCACGTCTAGCCCGGGACCTCGGGCGCGGCGACCCGAGCCGGCGATCGCCGACCCGGGGCCTGTCCCTGTGGGGCGCGCTGGATCGGCAGGTCGATCTGCCGGCCTGGTCGCGCTGGCCCGGGCTGGATGGGCAGCCCCCCGTCGAGGAGCAGCTGTGGGGCTGGGCCCTGGAGCGGCGCTACGCCCGCTTGGCGCCGCTCGTCCGCCAGCGCGCCGCGTCGAGCCAGGCCCTGGATGCGGAGACCCGCGCCGCCGAGATCGACTGGGCCGTGGAGCAAGAGCACTGCCTGAGCGCCGAGGACTTCCTCGTGCGCCGCACGGACCTGGGCTACGCGCCGTTGGCGGAGCTCGATCGCTGCCTGCCCCAGGTCTTCGCCCGGCTCTCGGCGGCCCTCGGCTGGGGTCCCGCGGAGCTGGCCCGCGAGCACGAGGCGGTCGGGGCCCTGCTCGAGCGCCTCCACGGCTGGCGCAACGGGCGCGGCCCGGGGGCCTGACGGGAACGGGGCCGGCAGGGCCCTGGCGGGCGCGGGCCGCCCGTCCAGACGCCCACGGGGCGGGCCCGGCCGGGGATTCAGGGCCGCGGGGCGCCTCCGAGGGCCCCAGCGGTCGCCCGGGCGCTCCCCGCCCCCGCCCGGCTGGTTTCTGCGCCGCGGTCGTCCATGATGCCGCTGTGAAGCGCCGCGCCCTCCTCCCCATCCCGCTGCTGATCGCGCTCCCGTGGCTGTCCGGCTGCACGGAGGAGCCCAACGGGCCCGCCATCGCCCTGGTGACGGTCAGCGATCTGCCCGCGGAGGCCGGGCAGGCCGAGGGCCCCTTGGCGCCCTTCCTTTCCAGCGCCGCGCGCGCGCCGCTGGTCGGGCCCGGCACCGGACCCGAGCGCTTCGATCCCGCCCAGGCCCTGGGCGCGCTGCTGAGCCGCACGGCCCTCGAGCCGGCCAGCGGCGCCCCGGGTCGCCTGGTGCTCGGACCCGAGCGGCAAACGCTGTTCGAGCTCGAGGCCAACGCCGGGCTCGAAACCGCCTCCTTCGTCACCGACCACGCCTTCGACGAAGAATTCGGCTTCCAGCAAGGGGTCTTCCAGGCCCACGACAGGGCTTGGATCGAGATCAACGCCGAGGCCAGCTGGCTGGCCACCGCGATCGAAGGGGCCCGGCTGTTCCTGGCCGAGAAGCTGCCGCGGCCCATGGAGGACGCGCCCTGCGTGTGGCTGCACCTCGACCTGTCCCTGGTCGAGGCGCGGGGGGATCGCGGCGCCCAGCTGGCGCAGGCCATCGAGCTGTTGGGCGCGGAACTCGAGCGACGCGCCGATCAACGCTTGATCTTGGTGGCGCTGCCGCGCAGCCCCGGAGACCTGAGCCTGCTGGCCGCCCGCGGGCCGGGCCTGGCCGCGGGCGAGAGCGCGCCGCTCGAGCCCGCCGCCGCCGGCCAGCGCCTGCTCGAGTGGATCGGCCATGCGGACATCGGCGGGGTCGCCCGGCCGATCCCCACGGCGGACAGCCCCACGCAACGCCCATGAAACGCCTCGCTCTGGTCGGATCGCTGCTGCTCGTGCTGCTCGCGGGCTGCGTCGATTACGAGGTCTGCACGACGCACTACTCGGGCGGCCAAGACGCCGGCGAGCTGTGGTCGGTGCGCTATCTGCGCGAAGAGCGCCCCCACCGCCCCTGGGTGGCTTGGCATCGCAACGCCCGGGCGGCGCTCTACACCAATTATGCCGGCGGCCAGCGCGACGGCACCTGGAAGAGCTACGACGCCGAAGGCCGGCTGCTGTTCGAGCGCAGCTATCAGGACGACCTGCCGAGCGGCGAATGGAAGCGCTTCTGGCGCGACGGCAAGCCCTACGAGAGCGGCCGTTTCGAGCGCGGCCTCAAGGTCGGTCCCTGGAAGCGCTACGGCCCCGGCGGGGTGCTGCTCGAGGAGGCCAGCTTCTACGAGGGCCGCTACCAGGGCGAGCGCCGGCTGTACGACATGGACGGCCGCTTGCTGCGCACCGAACGCTACCTGGCCGGCGTGCTGCAGGAAGGCTGAGCGCGACCAAGACCGGCTCGCTCCGACCGCGGTTCGTCGGATCCGAGCCTGCTTGCCGCCCGCGCGCGGCGCTCACCTGCGCCTTTCCGGAGCCTGGTCGGAACTCTGCAAGCGCAGCTCGGGCGGCGCGATTTCCCCCGCATCCAGCGCCAAAGGCGCGGAAGCGGAGCCCCGTTCGACACCGACCGCGGTCAGCTCGGCGAGCATGGACGGGTTGCCTTGGGCCCGCCGCAGCGGCCAGCGCATCAGCACGCGCTCGAAGGCCCAGGCCACCCCCAGGGCCAGCAGCAGGCTGAAGGTCACGTCGCTGACGTGGTGCCCGCGGGCTTGCACGCGCCCGAAGGCGGTGCCACAGGCCAGGGCGATGCAAAGCGGCCCGGCGCCGGGGAACAGCCGCGCCAGGGCGAGCATGGCGCCGAAGGCCACCGCAGCGTGCTCGGATGGGAAGCCCAGGTCGCTGCCCTTCCAGGGTTGATCGCCGAGCGGCGCGAACAGCCAGCCCGGGTAATCGCCGGTGCGCGGCGGCTCGAGGCGCCGCACCAAAGGCTTGATCAGCGCCGCGGCGGCGCCGGACAGGGCGGCGTTCATCAGCACGTAGAGGCCCAGGGTGGCGCGCTGCCCGAGATCGCGGCGCAGCTGCCCATCCAGCGCCAAACCGAGCGCCAGCAGGATCCAGGTCGGCAGGTAGCCCAGGGATCGCAGCAGGCCATGGAGATCGCCGAAGCGCTGGCCCTTCGGGGCCGCCCAGGAGGTCAGGCCGTCGAAGCCCAGCGAGACCAGGAACAGCGCGCCGGCGGCGGCGAAGGACCATCTCGAGAGCGGCGCTGGCAGCTGCGGCCCGATGGGCGCAAAGGTGAACAGGCGCAGATAGCGGGCGGATGCGGGGGCGGCGCGGCGGGTGTTCATGGGTCGGGAAGAGATTGCACCATTCCAATCCGCTCGCATCCCTGGGATGAATGAAGAAGGGGCAATCTCCAGGAGAATCGCCGATCAAGGCCCTGTTGGGCGGTCGTGGACTTTGGCCCTTGGCCTCCCAAGCGGAGCCTCGAACCGGCGGCGGGGACCTCGGTTCGGTCAGCGCGGGTCCACGGGCGTGGCGGGCTCGGCGGCATCGAAGGACAAGAGCCGGGCGATCAGCAGCGGGCGCGGGCGTCCGGATTCGGTCACCGTGCCCAGTTCGGCGACGACCTCCAGCGTGTACGCCTCGCTCCAGCGCTCGGCGCTTTGGCCCACCAGGACCACCGGGCGCCCGAGCAAGCCGGGGTCCGGCAAGCGCGTGTCCGCGAAGTCGTCGTAGGAAGAAGGCCGCGCCATGAGCGCCGCGGAGGCGCAGCGCACGCGCGGGTGACCCGGCAGATAAAAGGCGAGCAAGGCCGCGCGGCTGTAATAATCGGCGATCAGCGGGGCCTCGGCGGGTTCGCCGGGCAGGGCCAGGGCCGACCAGGCGCTCTGCACGCGCTGCTCGAGCGCGGCGGCAAAGGCGCGCTGGCCGCTGACGCGATAGAGCGGCACGCGCACACCCAAGGGCTCGAGCGCGGCGCCGAGGGCCCGCGCTGCCAAAGGAAAAGTCAGCACCAAGAGCAGGGTCAGCGCTCCGCAGGCGAGCGCGGCCAGGCCCAGGCGGCGCAGGGCCGCGCCGCCCGCCGCCCAGGCGCGGCGCTGGCGTTCGCCGGCCAGCACCGCCAGGGGGCCATAGGCGCCGATGGCCCAGTTCCCCTCGGTCGGGGCGACGCAGCTGACGAGCAAATAGAGCATCAAGACCGGCAGCGCGCTCCACAGGCACACACGCAGCAGCGATGCTTCGAGCTGCTGCGGGGCCGATCGGTCGCTCCGCAGGCCGGCCGGCGTGCCGCGCCAGGCCCAGCGCCCCGCTTCGGCCAGCGCCAGCGCCTGCACGGGACCCGCGGCCCCGAGGGTCATGGCGACATAGGTCACGGGCCAGCGCCAATCGAAGACCGGCCCGCCGCCGACGCCGCCGGCCTCGAGGTGCAGCAGCAGATGCCGCACGGTGGCCCAATCGTGCTGCGCGTTCCACAGCAGCACCGGCACAGCGCCCAGGGCGCAGCCGCCCAGGAACAGGCCCAAGCCCAGGTGGCGCTGGGAGTGGGCGCGCAGGACCGGCGCCTGGCACAGGGCCAGGAATACGCCCAGGGCTCCGAGCAGCGCGGTGTACTTGGCCAGGAACGCCTGGGCGAAGCACAGCCCAGCCAAGCCGAGCAAGCCGGCGATCGGCAGGCCCGCCGCGGCGCGCCGCAGGGCCCAGGCGGCCAAGGCGGTTCCCGACAGCCAGCCGGCGACCATCTGCATGTCGACGGTCATCAGCGAACCGGAGACCTGGTAGGCGCTGACGGCCTGCAGGGCCAAGGCGCCGAACAGCGCGCCGCGCAGGGCCCCTCCGGCCAGGGCCGCGCCCAGGGCGCCGGCCGCGCAGGTGGCCACGGCGTTTGCCAGATAGGCGGGAAATCGCACGCCCAATTCGCCGATCCCGAACAGCTTGACCGACAGGGCGATCATCCAGGCCACCCAGGGTCCCTTGGTGTGGTACGAGAGCGCCGGGCGCCGCGACCAATCCCAATAGTGCGCTTCGTCGGCGGCCAGCTCGAGGGGCCAGAGCAGGCCCTGGCATGCGACCTTGAGCAGCAGCACTGCGAGGGCCAGCAGCACCATCGGCGGCCACCAGCGGCGCGTTTGGGTAGCGATCGAAGGGCTCATCGTCGAGAAGTCCGGGCCAGCACGGCAGCGGGGGATCCTAGCGGCGGACCCGTGGAGATCCCGTGAAGCCGCTGTCAGGAAAGAGCGCGGAGCGCGGCCCGGGCGGCTCAGACGCCGGGCAGGGCTCGCTCGGTCGGCTGGCGCAGGCCCTCGGCCTGCAGCCGCTCCCAGAGCCAATCGCGCAGGGCGGTCAGAGCCGGCAGTTCGAGGCTGCGCTCGGGATAGGCCAGCCAATAGGCGCGGCGCGTGTGCGCGCGCAGCTGCGGGAAGGGCTCGACCAGGGCGCCGCTGGCCAGTTCCTCGCGCACCAGGAACGAGGGCAGCAACGCCACGCCCAAGCCGGCGATGGCCGCTTGGATGACCATCAGGTGGTGCTCGAAACGCGCCGCGCTCTGGTAGCGCAGGCCGGGCGCGCCCACCGCGGCGAACCACTCGTCCCAGGCCCCCAGGCGCGACTGCAGCTGCAGCAGCGGCATCGCGGCCAGGTCCTGGGGTCGATCGAGGCGCGCGCTCGCAAGCAGCTCGGCGCCGGCCACCACGGCGACCTCCTCGTCCATCAGGTGCTCGAGGCGTGCGCCGGGCCAGACCGCCTCGCCGTAGTGGATCGCCGCGTCGAGCAGCTCGACCTCGAAATCGAACACGCCCAGGCGCGTGGTCAATTGCAGCGACACGTCGGGGTGGCGGCGATAGAAGGCCTTGATGCGCGGGATCAGCCAGCGCGTGCCGAGCGTCGGCAGGATCGCCAGGTGCAGCACGCCGCCGGTGGCCGTGTGGGCCTGCATCTCGAGCAGCAGGGCCGAGAGGCGATCGAGCAGCGCGCGCAGCTTGAGGCCGAAGCGCTCCGCGGCGCGGGTCGGGCGCACGCGCGGGTGCTCGCGATGGAACAGGGCCACGCCGAGCTGGGCCTCGAGCAGCGCCACCTGGCGGCTGACGGCGCCCTGGGTGCGGCCGAGCTCCTCGGCGGCGCGGGTGAAGCTCTGGTGGCGCAGGGCGGCCTCGAAGGCCTGCAGCGCCGTCAGGGAGGGCAGTTCGGGGCGCATGGAGGGTCCTCGGGGCGATCCCGGGGCGGGCCAATCATGAGCTTTTCTCATACACCCATGCCAAGAATTCGCCCCCGGGGTCCCTTGGAGTGGGCTAAGAATGGCCCCGAGGAGTCGTTGGGGCCGCCCCGCCGGGGGCGCCCCCTGCTTGCCGAGGTTGGATCCCATGCAAACAACGCATCAAGGCGCCCTGAACGACCTGCTGACCGCCGTGGCCGGCACGCGCCGGGCCGCGGCGCTGCGGGCGCGCCTGTGGAGCCCCGCCCTGGCCGAGTCGGGCGCGGGCCGGATCGGCCGTGGCGAGCTCTCGATGGCCCTGGCGATGCTGCTGTTCGAGGGCGTCCTGACGCGCGTTCCGATGGCCCGCGCCTACGTGGAGGACCTGCGGCGAGCGGGCCGCCGGCTGGTGCTCGACCATGGCGCCCTGCGCACCGTGGCGGCGCCTTCCGGCGAGCTGCCCAGCGGCCGCCTGGCCTTCGAGCGCTTCCTGGAGCCGCTCGGCTATCGCCTGAACGGCGTCTATCCGCTCGAGCGCCTGTCGATGACCGGCTACGTCTACACGCACCGGGATGCCCCCGAGGACCTGCCGCAGTACTTCGTTTCGGAGCTCGAGACCGAGCGCTTCTCGCCGCGCTTCCAAGCGGCGGTCGAGCGCGTGATCGGCAGCTCGATCGACCCCCTGCCGGCGAGCTCCCTGGAGCGCCTGGCCGAGCTGGCGGCCGAAGGCAGCCTGCCGCAGGAGAGCGCGGCGCGGCTGCTGCCCGACCTGCTGGCCTGCTTCGATCGCCAACATGGCGAAGCGCGCCTCGCGGACTACGAGATCCTGCGCGAGGAGAGCGAGGAAATGGCCTGGATCGCCACGGAAGGCCAGGCCTTCAATCACGCCACGGACCGCGTCGAGGACGTGCTGGCGGTGGCCGATGCCCAGCGGCGCCTCGGGCGTCCGATCAAGGACACGGTCGAGGTCTCGGCCTCCGGGCGCGTGCTGCAGACCGCTTTCCGGGCCGCGGAGGTCGAGCGCCTGCTGCTCGACGGCGAAGGCAACTACGTCAGCCGCCGGGTGCCGGGCTCTTTCCACGAGTTCATCACGCGCCGCCGGCGCGAAGACGGCTTCCTGGACCTCGGCTTCGACGCCGGCAACGCCCAGGGGATCTTCGCCATGACCCGCAGTGCCCCGCCGCTCGGATCCCCGGCCTGAACACAGCCCCCATGTCCAGCCTCGAAGCCCGAGCGCGCCCCGAGCCGCCCTCCGATCTGGTGGCGGCGCTGTCCGCGGCCTGTGGGGCCGAGGCGCTCTTGACCGATCCGGCGGATCTCGTGCGCTACGAGCGCGGCTGGCGCTACGGGGTCGGGCGCGCGGCCCTGGTCGTGCGTCCGCGCAGCTGCGACGAGGTCGCCGCCGTGCTGCGCCTCTGCGATCAGCACGGCCAGCGGGTGCACATCGCCGGCGCCAACACCGGCCTGGTGGGCGCTTCGACGCCGGACCGCACCGGCGAGCAGGTGGTCCTGTCGCTGGAGCGCCTCGACCGCATCGTGCAGATCGACCCGTCCGGCCGCACGGCCACGGTGGAAGCCGGCGTGACCCTGGGCACGCTGAATCAGGCCCTGGCCCCCCACGGCCTGTGCTTCCCGATCGACCTGGGCGCCGATCCGCAGATCGGCGGCATGATCGCCACGAACACCGGCGGCTCCCGGCTGCTCGCCCACGGCGACGTGCGCCACAACCTGCTGGGTCTCGAGGTGGTCTTGCCCGACGGCGAGCGCTGGTCGGGCCTGTCCGGCCTGCGCAAGGACAACACCGGCCTCGATTGGAAGCAGCTCTTCGTCGGCACCAGCGGAGCCTACGGGGTGATCACGGCGGCCGTGCTCGAGCTCGCGCCCCTGCCGCGCCAGCGCGCGGCGGCCTGGGTGGCCGCCGGCGATGGCGAGGCGCTGGTGCAGCTCCTGAGCGCGCTCGAGCGCGACACCGGCGGACACCTCTCGGCCTTCGAAGTGCTCTCGCGCGAAGCGCTCGAGGCGACCCTGGCCCACGGCGCCAACCTGCGCCGCCCGTTCGCCTGCCAGGCGCCGCGCTACGCGGCCCTGCTCGAGTGCTCGAGCACGCTCGCGCCCGAGCGCTTGGATCTCGAAGCGCTCCTGACCGACGCCTGCGGCCGCTTCCTCGAACAGCACCCCGAGTCGGCCATCGAAGACGTGCTGCTGGTGCGCCCCGAGGAGGGCTGGCACCTGCGCCACCAGGTCTCGGAGTCCCTGGCCCAGCGCGGGCGCGTGATCGCCATGGACCTTTCGGTGCCGCGCGCGCGGCTGCCGGCCTTCAGCGCCGCGGCCCGCCGCCTGGTGGCCGAAGAATTCCCCGGCCTCGTGCCCCACGACTTCGGGCACTGGGGCGACGGCGGCACGCACTTCAACCTGGTCTACGACCCGCTCGAACAGGCTGGCCGAGCGGGCCCGGGCTTCGATGCGGAGCGCCTGCGGCGCGCGGTGCTCGAACGGGTCTATCGGCTGTGCGTGGAGGAGTTCGGCGGCAGCTTCAGCGCCGAGCACGGCCTCGGGCCCCACAACCAGGCCTTCGCCGAGCGCCACCGCCCGCGGCACCAGCGCGAGCTCGAAGCGCGCCTTTCGGCCCTGCTCGATCCGCGCGGACGGCTGAGGCGCGGCGACGACGGCCCCGCGCGCTGACCGGCGACCCGTCGAGCGCAGCAGCGCGGCGGGCCCCGCGAGCCCCCGACCTCACGGCTGGGCCTGAGCCCCCAGGCGGGAACCCTCCCGTGGGCTCGGCCTGCGCGGTACCCTCGTCCGCGCCGCCCGCAGACCCCCATGAGCGACAGCCTGCTGACCCCCTGCCCCGCCTGTCTGGCTTCGAACCGCGTGCCGCGCGATCGCCTGGCCCAAGGGCCGCGCTGCGGCAAGTGCCGCAGCGCCCTGCTGCCGGGCAGCCCGATCGAGCTGGACGACCGAAGCTTTCGGCGCTTCGCCGAGCGCAGCGAGCTGCCCCTGCTGGTCGACCTGTGGGCCGAATGGTGCGGGCCCTGCCGCATGATGGCGCCGCATTTCGCGCAGGCCGCCCGCGAGCTGGCCACCTCGGTCCTGTTCGCCAAACTGGACACCGAGGCCAGCCCGGCTACCGCCCAGGCCATGGGCGTGCAGGCCATCCCCCTGCTGGTGCTGCTGCGCGGCGGCCGCGAGGTCGCGCGCCAGACCGGCGCGCTGACCGCGGCCCAGATCGTGGCCTGGCTGCGTCAGCAGGGCGCGGCCTGAAGGCTTCGGATTGGCTGGCCTCGCAGCCCCGGAGAAGGCCCCGCGCCGGACATTCCTCCAGCGCCCGAGCCGCCGATCAGGCCGCCTTGGAATCCCCGCCCTTCCCGCCGGTCGGAGCGCTGGCCGAAACGTCTGCCTGCGATGCGGGTGCGGCGCGCTCGCTGCGGGCGCGCTCCAGGGCCAGGTTGATGATCGTGCACAGCTCCTGCAGCTCATCGCCCTGCCGGATCTTGCAGGGACCCGGGTCCTCGCCGCGCGCATAGGCCGAGAGGTGCTGCTCGAAGCGGTAGACGGGGCCGGCGATGCGGTGCGTCACCAGCAGGCCGACGAAACCCATGGCCGGCACCAGGAGGCCCAGGCTGAGGGCCAGATTGCCGAGCAGGAGGCGCGGCAGATCGACGCGCAGGGCCGAAGCGCCCTGCTCCGGGGAGCCCAGCAGGGCCAGCAGCGAGTGGTTGACCAGCAGGGTCTGGATCAAGGCGCTGACGCAGGCCAGCCCCACGAAGACCCCGATCAGCTTGAGCTGCAGCTTGGTCTTGATCAGTTTGCGGCGGCGAGCATGCATGGCGCGGGGGGGGTCGGCAGCCGGGGGGGGCTAAGGTTCTCGAACCAGGGCAGGATCGGACCGGGGAGCGGCGCCCCTTGAGCGCTGCGGGCCGCACAGGCCCCCGCCGGGCTTATGCTCGGCTCCCGCCTGCCCCATGGAACTGCCGCTGTTCGTGTACGGGACCCTGCAACTGCCCGCGATCCAGCGCCTGCTGACCGGGAAGGTTTTTCCGTCGCGGCCGGCCCGGGTGGCGGGTTTTCGCCGGGGTCTGGTGCGCGGAGAGCGCTATCCGAGCTTGGCCCCCGCGCCCGGGTCCGCGGTGGAGGGCCTGCTGCTCGAGGGCGTGGGCGCGGCGGCTTTGGCGCGCCTCGACGCCTACGAGGGCCCGCACTACGAGCGCATCCGCGCCAAGGCCGTGACCGACTCGGGGTCGCGGGCCTGTTGGCTGTGGCTGCTGCGGCCCGAGCACCTCCAGCGGGTGACCTTCGAGCCCTTCGACCTGGAGCTCTTCGCCGCCCGCGACCTGCCGGGCTTCCTGACCGGCTACCCCGGCTTCTCAGCCGGCGATCAATAGGGCCAGCTTGGTCCCAGGGCCCCATCCTTGAGCGCGGTCAGCTCGCGGATCAGGTCGGTGCTGCCGAGGGGCAGCCCCTCCCAGGGGTCGAGGACCAGGTCGTAGAGCTCGAGGCGCGTCTCGCGCGCCTCCTGGCACTGCAGCAGCTTCTTGCCGTCCGCGCGCACCACGGCCCAATCATGGTGGCTGAGGCGCTCGGGAAACCCGTTGGGGTCGTAGCGCTGCAGGAACGCGAACGGCCGCGGCCCGGGGCCAGCGCCCCGCAGGCTGTCCTCGAACGACAGGGAGTCCTCGAAGCCGGTCTGGGGCGGCACGCCGGCCAGCTCGAGCAGCGTGCGAGGCACGTCGGCGGCCTGCACCAGGCTGTGATCCTCGCCCGGCACCACGCCGGGTCCCGCCACGATCAGCGGCACGCGGATGCCGCCTTCGTAGGGTTTGGCCTTGTAGCCCGGGGAGCGCGCGTCCGGGGGCCGCATGTCGCCGGGGGAGCCGTTGTCCGGCAGGATGAACACGAAGGTCTTGGAGAGGTCGACCATCGCCAGCAGGCGGCCGATGGCGGTGTCGACGCCCACCAGGGCCGAGTCGAAATTGCCGCGCAGGTTGCTCGGGAAGCGCAGCTCGCGGGTCAGCTCCTCCGGCGCGCGCTGGAACGGCTCGTGGGGCGCAAAGAAGCACACGCTGGCGAAGCGCGGCGCAGGCGCCGCGGCCCACCAAGCCGTGCTGGCCTCCAAGACCGCCAGGGTCGAATAGGTCTGGCACTCGGAGCGCGCGCCGTCGTCAAAACGCATCCAGCGATAGTGGTCGGTCAGGTTGGCCAGGTTGCCGGCGCGCCAGACGTCGAAACCCTGCTTCTGGGGCACCTCGACCGCCGAGACCCCGGGCAACGTGCCGGAGACGTGCCACTTGCCGAACAGGCCGGTCGCGTAGCCGGCGGCCTTGAGGGACTCGGCGATGCACTCGCGCTCGAGGGGCACGCCCTGGTCGCGGCGCGGGTCGAGGGCCTTGCCCAACCCATCGCGGTGGGGATAACGCCCGAAGTGCAGCTGCGCGCGGCTCGGGGAGCACAGCGGCGAGACGTAGAAGCGCGTGTAGATGCGCGCCTTGTCGCGCAGGGACCGGTAGGTCGAAAGGGGCAGGCGCTCGAACTCCTCCCAGCTGGCATCGTCGATCACCACGAGCAACAGATCCGGCCGCGCGGCGGGGCTGGGCGCGGGGGGCGGGCCAGGCTCCTGCGGGAAACAGGCGAACAGGGCGAGCAGGCCGGGAAGCAGCATGATTCGGGCCGGCGCACCGCGGCGGGAGACGGGTGCCCGATCGGGGCAGTCTAGCAGCTGGTCGCGGGCGGCGCGGGTCGGCGCCCCGCGCGGCCCGTCGGCTCGCTCGGCTCGCTCCTCCGGCTGCGCGCTCGGTCAGCCGAGATCGGGAGCGCGAGAGCTCGGGCCACGGCTCGCGGAAAGGGGCCTTCGCCGCGCTCCAAACCGCGCTCGCCGCCCTAGGCCGTCTGCCTCAGCACACGCCGCGCCAGGCGCGTCAAAACCACGAGGACCAGGACCGTGGCCACGGCGCCCAGGACCGCCAGCCGCTGGTCGCTGGAGCGCGAGAGGTCGAGCTCGGACAGCCCCGAGCCCGCCAGAGCGACCACGCACACCCGCGGTGCGATGCCCACGGCCGTGCCCGCGAGGAACGGCAACACCGGCACGCGCGCGGCGGCCAGCACCAGGTTGGTGGCGGCGAAGGGCAGCAGCGGCGAGAGGCGCAGCAGCGCCACCAGGCCCGCCAGCCCCACGGCGCCGCGCCCCACCAGGGCCCGATGCACCGCGGCGGCGCGCGGGCGGCGCTCGAGCGCGTCGAGCACGCGGCGGCCGACCAGCGCGCTCAGCAGGCGATGGCCGAGCAGCGCGGCTCCCAAGGTGCCGATCAGCGCCAGCAGCGAGCCGCCGCCCCAGCCGAACAGCATCCCCGAGATCAGCGAGGCCGCGTGGGTCGGCATCAGCGACAGCCCCGCCAGCAGCACCGTGGCGGCGAAGATCCAGGCGATGCCGGCCGCGCCCTGGGCTTCCAGGGGCTCGAACCAGTGGGCCGACGTGGCCGCCAGCACGCTGACGCCCAGCAGCGGGCCGAACACGGTCGCCAGCCCGAGCGGCAGGGCGGGCCCCCACTCGGCCACCAGCCGCCGCGGATGGAGCATCGCCAGCGCGCTGGGGAAACTGGCCATGTCCCACCATCGACCGGCCGCGCGCCGGGTTCAAGCGCCAAGCCGCGCCGGTCCCCCGGCGGGCCTGCGGGCCGCCTCGCGCCAGCGGGCCGATGCGCGCGGAAACGGTCTTGTAGGCCCGACGGGAGCGCGTGGCGAGGCGCTCCAAGCGGCGCCCCCCCGGCGGATCCGCCGGCAGCGCGGAACAGGTCGCCGTCCGCGGGGCGCGGATCGACGCACCAGGGTCGCGGCCCGCCGCAGGCCATGGCGGCTGTGCGGTGGTGCGGCGGCGCGGACCTCACCGCGGAGCGCCTGGGACGGCGCTTCGACAGCCGCAGCAAGCCGGGGCCAGCGCACGCCGCCCGGCCGGCGAGGCCGGGCCGGAAACGGGGGGAAGAAGCCTGCGAGCGTCCTGGCCTGACCGATCGGGCGCAGCCGGGGTCGATCCTTCGTGCGCTCGTCAGTCCAGCACGCTCGGCAGGCGCGCCAGCCGCAGGGCGCGCAGCCGGGCGCTCTTCTTGCGCTGATGGCCCTCCATGCGGCGCAGGATGTCGTCGAGCACGGCCACGGCGCGATCGATGTGCGGGCCCTTGTTGAGCATCACGCATTCGGCGCGCTCGCCCATGGCCGCGTCGGTGATCTCGGCGCGCGACGGCCGTCCGGTCTTGGCCAGGGTCTCGAGCACCTGGGTGGCCCAGATGACCGGGATGTGGGCCGCTTCGCAGATCCACAGGATCTCCTCCTGGATCTCGGCGAGCCGCTCGAAGCCGCACTCCACGGCCAGGTCGCCGCGGGCGATCATGACGCCATCGCGCGGGCTCTGCATCGAGGCCAGCAGGAGCTCGGGCAGGCGCTCGAAGGCGCGCCGGGTTTCGATCTTGAGCACGATGCCAAGCTCGCCGTGCCCCAGCGCCTGCAGGCGCTCTTCGAGGGCGATCACGTCGGCCGGATCGTGCACGAAAGACAGCGCCACCGCGTCGGCGTGCGCGGCCACGAATTCGAGGTCCTCGAGGTCCTTGTCGGTCAGCGCCGGCAGGGTCAGGGCCGTGTCCGGGAGGTTGATGCCCTTGTCGGCGCGCAGCGCGTCGCCGGCGGGGCGCGCCTCGAGGATCTCGACCTCGATCTCGTCCCGGTTGGCGGCGCGCACACGGCCTCCGATGCGGCCGTCGTCGAGCCAGATGCGCTCCCCGGGCTGCACCTGGTCGAAGGCCTGCGGCAGGGTGCAGCCGATGTGCGCCGGTCCGAGCGCCAAACCGTCGCCGTCGCGCTCCGCGGGCCGGCCAGGGTCCAGCGAGCGCGTCAGCACCAGGCGATCGCCGGGCTTGAGGCGCAGCTCGCCGGGGCGGCACGGCAGATCCCCGACCCGCCCCAGGTCGGTGCCGTCCTCCAATCGCAAGATCTGGCCCGGGGTGAAGTAAGCCGTCTGCGCCAGGCGCGCCCAGATGCCGCCCGGGGCGGGGGCCTCGAGCTCGAGGCGCCGCGGGGCCTCGCGCGCATCCAGACACAGCACGCGCTGCCCGCGCTCGAAGCGTGCGAAATCCGCACCTTCGATCGGCAGCACGCCATCCGCGGGCCCCGGGGCGGCGCAGGGGCTCTCGGAGGGATGGAGCCACAGGCGCGCGGGACGGGTCACGCGCCCGTAGAGGTCGCGCCCGGGCCGCACCTTGAGCACCGCCGGGCCGGGCAGCAGCGGACCGGTGCGCAGTTTCGGCCCCGCCAGGTCCATCAGGATGCGCACGCGGCGCCCGCTCTCGGCCTCGGCGCGGCGCAGGTGCCCGATCATGCGCTCCCAGGCCGCGGGCCCGTCGTGGGCGCAGTTGATCCGCGCGCAATCCATGCCGTGGGCCAAGAGGCCGCGCACCAGCTGCGGATCGGTGGCGGCTTCGCTGGGCAGGGTGACCAGGATGCGCACGCGGCGTGTCGATCGCTCGGGCCCGAGCAGCAGGGCGGCGTGCTGGTCCAGCAGCCGGCGCCCCTGGGCGTAATCGGGCCGGCCGCTCGGCTCCGCGCCCGGCAGGGGCTCGCCGCCGGCCAGCCGCGTGATCGCGCGCAGCACGGCATCCACGTTGGCCAGGGTGTGCGCTTCGGCGCGGCCCAGGGAGGACAGGCCGAGCTCCGCCAGGGCCTCCTGCAGTTCGCGGCGGTCGGCGCGCCGCAGCACCAGGTAGTGGATCAGGTTGGCGGCGCTCAGGCGGTAGGAGTCGTGCACGCGCGGCTCGCCGGCGAAGAAGCGGGCCTCGGCGCGCAGCATCTCGGCGCGCAGCTCGAGCAGCTCGGCCTGCAGCCTGGCCAGGGATTCGGGTACGAAAGGCATCCGGGATCCGGGGGCCTCAGCCGCCGGGCTGTGTGCCGGCGGAGGAGCGGCCAGGACCGGCCCGGGGCCCCCGCCGGCGGCGCTGCGAGCCCCGGCGGGGATGGTACGGCACCGGGCCGGGGTCCCGAGCGCGGCCCCCGCCGGGGGCGGCCGCGGGCGACCGCGGAGCACCAAGCGGGCGCGCGGACGGCGGGCGGACCAAGATTCCTGAGGGCGGAGGTTTCCAGCCCGGCCAAGTGGCTCTAGCTTGGAAGAGGTTCATCCATGGCGACCCCCCCCCCGATCGAACCGGACACCGAGCTCAGCGTGGTGCTGCCGGCCTACAACGAAGAGTTGTGCATCGAGGCCAGCGCCCGCGATGTGTTGGCCTTCCTGGAGGAGCACTATCCCCGGCACGAGCTCCTGCTGGTCAACGACGGCTCCGCGGACCGCACCGGCGAGCTGATCGACGCCCTGGCGCGGCAGCACCCGCGGGTGGTCGCCCTGCACCAGCCCCGCAACCTGGGTTACGGCGCGGCGCTGGCCCGCGGTTTCCGGGCGGCCCGCGGGCGCTTCGTGTTCTACACCGACTCGGACGGTCAGTTCGACATCCGCGAGCTGCTGCACGTGCACCAGGAGCTGCTCTCGCGCGGGGCCGACGCCGCCTTCGGCTATCGGATCGAGCGCGACGACCCGCGCGTCCGGCTGGTGTTGTCCTGGATCTACAACCGGCTGGTGCGCGTGCTGTTCTGGGTCGGGGTGCGCGACGTGGACTGCGCCTTCAAGCTGTTCCGCCGCGAGGTGCTCGAGAACATGCGCATGGATGCGCGCGACTTCTTCATCGACACCGAGTTGGTGGCGCGCACCCGCAAGCTCGGTTTCAAGTGCTTCGAAGTCGGCGTGCGGCATTACCCGCGCCGGGCCGGTCGGACCACGGTGCGTCCCGGGCACATCCCGCGCACGCTCTGGACCGTGGCCAAGATGGCCTGCCGGATCCACTTCGGCGCCAGCGCGTTGCCGGAATCCCAGCGTCAGGCTGCCCTGAAGGCGCGCGAGAACGCCGCCGGAATCTGACGGTCCCCGCCGCGCTCGATCCGCGCTTCCCCCCGCTCCGTGGGATCCGACCGCAACCCTCTGGGATCCGACCCCAGCCATCTCGGATCCTACCCCCGGCCCCGTTCCGAGCCGGCGCCCATTGCTTCGGAGCCTGAACCGCCCCCCGCGCTGCTGGCGCGCCGCCGCCGCACGGCCCGCTGGGTTTTTGCGCTGACCCTGGCGCTTTATCTGGGCCTGGGCTTCGGCTGGCTGGTGCGCTTGCCGGCCCTCGAGGGTCCCGACGAACCGGCCCACCTCAGCTACGCGATCCGGCTCGCGGATGGCCTGGCGCCGCCGGTGATCCCCGGACAGGCCGAGCGCCTCGGCCGCACGCCCTTCGACGAGCACCCCCTGGCGCACCACCCGCCGCTTTACTACCGCCTGCTGGCGTTGGTCGAGGGGCTCTTGTTCCGCGACGGCCTGCGGCCGAGCCCCTGGCCCCAGCCCGTGCCCGTGCTGGGCGAGCGGCGCGGCGAATTGATCTGGAGCCACGGGGCCGATGAGCCCCTGGCCTCGCCGGAGCAGCAGCGGCTGGCGCTGCTGCGCGGCCTGTCGCTGCTGATGGGGCTCGGGGTCCTGCTCGCCACCCGCCGTCTGGGGCACTGGCTGGTGCCAGAGGACCCGCGGGTGGGCAGCCTGGCGGCGCTGCTGCTGACCCTCGTGCCCAGTTGGATCAGCACCCAGGTCCTGCTGGACAACGGCAACCTGGCCGGGCTGATCTGCGCGCTGACGCTGGTGCTGCTCGCGGCGAGCGTTGCGCAAGCTCGCTGCGGGCCGGGACGCGCCGCGCTGCTGGCCCTGCTGGTCGCGATCGGCCTGTGGACCAAGCTGACCAGCCTGATCCTGCTGCCGCTGCTGGCGGGTTGCGCCCTCTGGCTGCTGCGTCGCGGCGGCTGGCGCGCCGCCTGGCCCTTGGCCCTGGCGCTGCTGGCGAGCTTGGCCTGCTGGTCGCCCTGGCTGCTGCGCAACCGCGAGCTGTACGGCGAATGGCTGGGCAGCGCGGCCCACGAGGCGGCCTACGCCGGGAGCCGGCTGCCCAGCGGGACCGGGCCGGCCTATCTCTGGCAGGTCCTGCCGCGCTCGACCTTCGAGCTGCTGGTCGGCGGGGTCGGCAGCTCGGGTCTGCCGGTGCCGGTGTGGCTCGATGCCGCTTGGCTGGTCGCCCTGCTCGGCGGCTTTCTGGGGCTGCTGGCGCCGCCCTGGCGCCGGCCCCGCGCCGGCGGGCCGTTGCTGCTGCTGACGGCCCTGCTGGCGGCCGCGCTGTACCTGCGCTTCAACCTGGTGTTCCGCCAGCCCCAGCCGCGCTACCTGTTCGCCGCGGCCCCGGCGATCGGCCTGGGCCTGCTGCTCGGCTGGCGGCGCTTGCTGGACCGGATTCCGCTCGCGCGACGGGTCCTGCCACCGGCCCTGGGCGCGCTGCTCGGAGGCGGCGGTCTCTGGATGCTGGCGGTGGCCGCCCCGCGCGCCTGGGGCCCGCGCCTGTCCGCGCCGGCCCCGTGGTACGCCAGCCTGACCGCGGGCCTCGCCAGCCAGCGCTACAGCCAGGTCGATCCGGAGCTCTGGCTGCTGGCCCCCGCAGACGGCGCCGAACTCGCCGCGGACACCCGTCTCCGCTGGCGCCCGCTCGAAGCCGGCGAGCCGCCGCTCAGCCTGCACGTCTGGACGCCGGGGGGCCCGCTGATCGCTGGCGGCTACGAGTTCCTGGGCCCGCAGCAAGCCCTCGATCCGCGCGCCGGCGAGGTGCGGCTGCCCGACCGCTTCTGGCAAGCGTTTCCGCCGGGAACGCGGATCCACTGGAAGCTGCGGCGGCTGCGGGATCGCAGCGGAGCGGAGCCCACCGAGCCCTTCGAAGAGAGCGAGGTGCGCACCCTGATCGTGCCGGGCCGCGACCGCTGAACCCAGGGCGCAGGACGCCTGAAACAAGCGCAGCGGCCGCCCGTTTCTTGGCGGCCGCTGCGTCGGTTCCCTGCGCTGGCTCGCGGGCGGTTTTCATCGCACGCGCGCTTCACGGGGTGGTTTGCGGGTTCAGATCATGCGGTCTCGCGGGGTTCGGCCGGGCGCGCGGAGCGCGGCGGGCCGGGGTGTCCGGCCCGCCGTCGGGCGGGCCGGGAAGGTTCAGTGTTTGGCGGCGGTCTCGCCCAGGTGCAGCTCGAAGCCGTTCTCGAGGGAGCCGTCGGGGCCGGGGACCAGGACGGTCAGCGGCTCGGCGGGGTCGAGCGTGCAACCGAGGGCTTCGAGTTCCTCGATCGCGTGCCGCAGTTCGCGCTTGTGGTTGGCGAGCTGAGCGGTGTTTTCGGCTCGAGAGCGCGGATCCATCCCCTTGTTCCCTTGGCGGCGGCCGGCCCGGTCGAGCCGCTCGATGGCGGCGGTGCGTTCTTCGATCTCGCGGGCGATCGCCTCGAGCAGCGGACGGAGGCGCTGGGCTTCCAGTCGTTGGTAGGCTCGCTTCACGTGGCACTCCTTGGGTTGGATCCGATGGGGGGCGGCGCTGCCGCCCGGCGCCCTGCGGTGCGCGCCCCCGGGTCCGATCGGACCGCGCGGGGCGCGACGCTCAGGCGCTGGCTCTGAGAGCCAGAGAGCCCCCGCCGCGGGCACGGCAGATCGTCGCACCCTCTCGTAAAATGTTTCCAGGAAGACACTTAAGGCAAGGGGCCCGGTGCTCCACGCGGGCCCTCCGGAGCGCCGATCAGCGCGGCAGACCGAGCTGATCGGAAAAGGCTTCCAGGTCGTAGCGGGGGTAGCGATCGAGGTCGAAGTCCTGCCGGGTCACCCAGCCGCCTCAGGGCGCCCCAGCAACCAGACCCAGGCGGGCTGGCTGTGTCCAGGTCCCAATTGCACCTCCACGCGCAAGCGCTCCCAGCGCTCGCCCTCGTGACGATCCAAGAGGTCGAATTCTGGGGAGTGGACCTGCTCCAGCAGCTCGCCATAGACCTCGCCGCCGGTCTCGCGCCCCAAACTGGGGAAGGGCTTGCCCGCCACCAAGCCGCGCCGAAAACCGCGCAGCAGTGCCGGCCACGACGGAAAGGTACGCCCCGTGATGATCCTCTGGGTGTGAGCAGGCAGCGTGGTTGCATTGACCAACACCTTGAGGGGCATGGCGCGCGGTTCGACCCGACAGCCCGCAAACCTCCTACGGGCAAGCCAACCCCACGCCGCCCGCGTCCCGGCTGCGACCTCCGAAGCCCCGGACGCCGGCCCTGGAGCCGCACGGGGACCCTCACCGAACGCTCCCTCGGCGCCCGCGCCGATGCCGACGTTGGGGCCTCCCGAGGGCTGGGCCGCGGCACCCTGGCGCTCGGGGAGCCGGAAGCCGCGGCGGCGGACCGGCAGCGACGCCGCTCGCGGGTGACGCAACCCGGGTCGACCTAGGCTGGGCCCGTCAGAACACGAATTCGAGCTCGAGCGGCTGGCTCACGAATTGGGTCGGAGCCAGGGTGAACCACAGGAGCCGCAGGCGCTGGCCGACCAGGCTGGGCGCGAGCGGGCCCAGGTTCAAGCCGGCCTGGGCGCGCCCCTCCGGCGAGAGCTGCCCGAGCCAGCCGGGCGCCACCGGCGTGTTGACCAAGCCGAGCAGCGCGCTGGTGACCCCATCGGGCGCCAAGGGGATCGCGGTGCCGTCCAGGGAGATGCCGGGCGCGGCGCCGCTCAGCCCGCCGGCGATCAGGTAGGGCCGGCCGGCGAGGGCCACGCCGCCGTCCAGGGTCAGCGCGATCGCCGCGCCCTGGCCCGTGGACAGGTGCAGGGCGTCGGCGGCGAAGTTCTTGCTCGTCCCGGGGCCGACCTCGACCAGGGACACGTCGTCGAGGTTCCAGCCGCCGAACTCGAGCCCGCCGTCGGAGCGCAGCTCGAAGCGCAGCCGCAGGCTCGGGTCCCCATCCGCCAGGGACGAGATGTCCAGGTCGTGCAGCACCCAGGCCGTGTCGATGAAGTGGTCGTCGCCGCCGCCGACCGGGTTCTGCCAGACCTGCACGCCATCGACCAGGATGCGGGCGCGGTCGAAGGCGCCATCTTCGACGGTCAGCCAGCGCCGATAGCGCAGGTGCACGTTGGACTTGCCCTGCAGGCTGATCGCCGGGGATTCGAGGCGGTTCTCGACGTTCGGCTGGTAGAGGCCGTTGAAGCCGTTGGGACCCAGGTCGTTGCCCCACACGCGGGTGCCCGCGAAGGCCTGCTTCGGGTCGCCGCCCTTGCCGGCCGGCAGGCCGCGCTGCCAGTCGTCCTGGGTGGCGATCTGCACGTGGGTCCAGCCGTTGTCCGTGGGCGTTTCGAAGCCGTCCACGAAGGCCGGCGTGAAGCTGCCCACGGAGAAGCGCAGGGTCTTGGCGCCCGGCGTCAGCCCCTCGGGGAGCCATTCGGGATAACCGTTGGCGTCGCTGGCCAGCAGGTAGTACTCGAACTCGGCGGGGCTGCCGGCGGCCGGCAGGGAGCCGACCCAGGGCCCGGCGCTGGAGCGCGAGAGGTCGCGGCTCTGCCAGGGCCCGGCGCCGACCCGCCAGCGGACTTCGACCGCGGCGACGCTGGAACCGGTCAAGGAGCTGGCCGCAACCGAAAGCGGATAGG
The DNA here is from genome assembly GCA_044375105.1 of Planctomycetota bacterium. Taxonomy (GTDB): domain Bacteria; phylum Planctomycetota; class UBA1135; order UBA1135; genus JBIKLM01. Next base: position 5,995 of record JBILNK010000006.1, on the reverse strand, counting down.
GCCCGCTGGCGTCGCCGCTGTCGCCGAGCGGCGTGTGGGCCAGGCTCAGGTCGAGGGGCTCGGCGATCTCCGCGGCGGTCGCCAAGCACACGCGGGCGATGCGCTCGGCCAGCACGAAGTCGTTGGCGCTGGTGGGCCCGAGCACGTCGCCGGACGTGTGGATCACCGGGCTGAAGGAGGTCAGGTCCTCGAACAGGAACGCGGCCGGGATCCCGTTGGCCTGGAAGGCCGCGTGGTCCGACGATCCGGCGGTCAGCACCCCCAACACGACCGGCAGGCTGGGCACGTAGGTCTCTGCGACCGCCTTGACGAACTGGGTCAGGCCCGGATCGGTGTTGTTGGTCGCCAGGTCGAGGTCCAGGGCGTCACCCACGGCGCGGTGGGCGATCATGTCCATGTTGAGCATGGCCAGGGGCTGATCGCCGTCCGCCAGGAGCTTCTTGGCGTAGGCGTCCGCGCCCAGCAAGCCGAACTCCTCGCCGCTGAACCAGACGAAGCGCAGCGTGCTCTCGAAGTCCACGGCGGCCAGCACCCGGGCCAGCTCCAGGAGGCCGCCGGAGCCCGAGGCGTTGTCGTCCGCGCCGGGGGCGGGCAGCGTGCTGCCCGAGAGATTGATCGAATCGAGGTGCGCCCCGAGCACCACCACGCGATCCGGATCGCTGCCCGGCAGCTCGGCGATCAGGTTGGGGGCATGGGCCCCGTCCCAGGTGTGCTTGGTCACGACCAGGCCCGGGATCGTCGCCAGGCGCGACTCGAGCCAGGCCTGGGCCTGCAGCAGCTGCGGGCTGGTGGAGCGCCGGGTGGTGTAGCTGGCCAGCTGGGCCACCGTGGCTTGGATGTTGGCCCCGGACACCTGGCCGATCAGGGCCGCGATGCGCGGATCCGCGGAGGTCGTCAAAGCCGCTGCCGCGGCGCCGGAAGGGCCCGCCCCTGCCGGCTGCAAGGCGCTCCCGAGCAGGGCGCCGCCCGGGCCGATCGGCGGGGCCTCGAAGCGGGTCGGCAGGGCCGCGCGGCGCTCCACCGGCGCGATCGCATGGGCGTGGCAACCGGTCAGCAGGTGCCCGTGCCGCAGGGCCTCCGCCAGGGGCACCGCGCGCAGCTCCTGGCCGGCGTGCTCGAACAGCCGCACGCTGCGGAAGCCCGTGGCCTGCTCGGCCGAGAGCACCACCAGCCGGGCGCTCTTGGGCCAGCTGCCCAGGTTCTCGAACTCGAATCCGAGCGCGGCCAGCTTCTCGCGCTGGCCCAGGTCCCCTTCGGCCACCGCGATGCGCCCGAAATCGCCGTAGAAGTCGACCAAGCGCACCAGCGCCTGCTCTTGCCCCGGGGCCAGCGGGCCGCGGATCGCCAGCAGCTGGCGCTCCGCCGGGGCGGCCTCGGCCTGCGGGCAACAGGCCATCAACAGCGCGGTCAGGATCATCATCGGGGGGGCTTGGGGGGCGTGAACGGCTCTTGAGGGATCGGCTAGGCCGAAAGTTCCCCGGCGGGTGGCAGGCCGGGCGCCGCGCCTGAAGTCGGGGGCGGTGTCCGTCCGCTGCCCGAGCGCGGTGTTCGGCGGGACGCAGGCCGGGCGCTCGTTTCCCGGACCCTTCAGCGCGGGCCGAACCAGCCGGCGGCGAGCATCGCCTCGGCGAAGAAGTGCGCGGCTGCTGGGCTCGGATGCATCGGGTCCGCGGGACTCTCGCGGACGTCGTGGCCCGCCGCCAGGGCGGCTCGATGGGCTTCGGACAGGTCGAGGTGCTCGATGCCGAGCCCCTCCAGGATCTCGCGGATGCGCGCCAGGCGGCGCGGGATGCCCTCGCGCCAGGCCTCGGGCAGATCGTCGGTGGGACCGAGCAGGGGCATCACCAGCACCTGCAGCCGGATGCCGGCGACCCGGCACAGATCCTGCAGCTTGCGCAGCGCGCCCTGGATTTCCTCTGCCATCTCGGCCTCGGCCGAAGCGCCGTGGCTGCGCAGCATGTCGTAGCCCAGGAAACAGCGGTACAGGTAGCTGTGCTTGAACAGGCGGGGATCGACCTTGCGGGGATGCTTGGGCAGGAACACCACCACCTGGCCGTCGTCGTCCAGGAACAGGGCCGGCGTGACCTCGAAGTCGTTCAGGTGGAAGGTCAGGATCACCCGGTCCGGGTCGAGCGGGAGTCCGAAGCGTTCGAAGTAGCGGACCTCCTGGGCCGTCCCATAGGCCTCGACGCCGGCGTTCCAGAATTCGCGCCCGGCATCTCCGAGCTGCCTGCGCAGGGCCTCGATGATCAGCCCCCGGTGGGTCACGGAATCCCCCAGGAACAGGATCCGCTCGACGCCCGGCGGCTTTTCGATGGCGTAGTCGTTGCGGACCGTGCCGAGCTCGGAGTAGCGACCTTCGCCGAGCCGGGGCAGATAGCCGAGCCCCGGATCGAGGCGATACTGATTCTTGTCCGGCTGGAAATGGTGGTCGCTCGGCAGCCGGGCCTCCAGCCCCGCTTCGGCGATCAGCGCAGGGGGCCAGACGCGCAGCGCCAGTTCGGCCGTGAGCAGCGCCAGGGCAACGCCGATCGAGAGCGCCAAGGCGGCCAGGAGCGGATGCCGGCGGCGGGGCGCTGCGGGTGCTGCGCGCGAGGTCATGGTCGAGCAGGATACCCCGGCCCGCGGGACCGGCTGGGGCCCGGAGGACCAAGCGCGGGGACCCACCGGCGAGCCCGGGCCGGCGCGCCGGGAGCGCGGATCCCCAAAGACCGCCCCTAGAGGCCGAAGCTCACGCCCAGGCTCCAGCCGCTCAGCTCTTCGCCCAGCAGCAGGGCCCCGTTCAGGACCGCCTCCCGCAGCCATGGAATCGCGGCAGGCAGGCCCAGCTCCAGCCCGGCTCCCAGCTCGAAGATCTGGGTCTCACCGAGCAGCGAACCTTCCGTGAAGCGCTGCCAGCCGGCGTAGCAGCGCCAATCGACCGTGCGGCCGTAGCAGCGCCAGCGGGTCGGCCCGAACAGGTCGCCGCGCAGGGTCAGCACCTGCAGGCGCGAAGCGAAGTCCTGGGCGGGATCATCGGTTTCCAGGGTGCGGCTCCAGCGCAGGTCGTAGCGCAGCACGGCTTCGGCCTGCAGCACGCTGGAGAGCTGGCGGGTCCAATCCAAGCGCCCAGCGCTGCCGACGGTGCCGGCCCAGGCCTCCCAGTTGAAACCGATGCCGTCCAGCAGCGCTTGGGTCACGGCCGCCCCGGGGCCTGCGTAGCGGGCCCGGCTCTCGAGATGGGCCAGACCCACGCTGGCGACCCAGGTCGCGGTCAGGTCCGGCGCGGGCCTGACGATGGGCCCGATGCCGACCAGCCCGCCGGCCGTGGTCCAATCCGCCTCGACCGAAGTCTCGAACCCCGGAGCGGCACCGGAATAAAGGTCTTCCGCGCTCTCCTCGGCGCGGGCGAACCCGAGCACCCCCTCCGCATAAAAGCCGAGCCGATCGTCGTCCTCGAGCCAGCGGCGGCGGTAGGGCAAGGCGAAGCGATTCAGGCGCGTGCCATCGACTTCCAGCGATCCACCGGACAGCTCGTATTCGCTGGCCGCGAGGCCGAGCACGGCGAAGTAGCTGGCGAACTCGGTATTGCCCAAGCTCTCGCGGATCTCATCCTGCAGCTCTTCCAGCGTCTGCGCGGAGGCGCTGGAAGCGCCCAAGGCCCAGAGTGCGCCGCAGGCGATGAATTGCCGCGCAGCCCACCGAGTTCGTTCGCTCGCCCGCTCTGCAGCAGCGCCCTGTCCGGCCCAGCGGTGCAGCTGCGCAGGCCTTCGCCCGTCCCCCCCGCTCACAGGCCCCAAGCAGCCTCCACGGCCGCAAAGCCCGCCGGATCATGTTCGCGCAGCTCGGCGCGCACGAAGGGGTAGAAGTCGTTGACCCAGAAGTAGGCCTCGCTCAATTCGGCGAAATACTCGTCCACGTTCGTGATCGCATAGGCCGGCTCGCGCTGGCCGCTGGAGCGCAGCACCTGGCCATAACGTCCGTCGGCCCGGGCCGCCTCGAAGGCCGCGATCAGGGGCCCGTGGTCCTTGCCCAGGACCTGGTCGTGGTAGGCGTGGGCCAGCTCGTGCAGCACCATCGCCGGCTGATCGCGGCTCCAATCCAGGAAGTCCCGGGCCACGCCGAACTGGATGCCCTTGGCCCAGCTCGGATCGTGCCCGTTTTCCTCGAGCCACGCAGCCGAAGGGTGATAGACCCCGCTCCAGGGCCGCTGCTCGAGCCCGAGCCAGAACGCCACGCCCCGCAGCCGCTCGAGCGCCGCGCGCGGCACCACCCGCTCGACCTCGAACAGCCGATGCTCGAGCAGCTCGAGCACCTCCCCGCAGACCTCCGCCCCCGCCAGGTCCCGCTCCACGAACACCCGAAAGCCGCGCACCTCGCGCTCCACGTACCCTTCCTGCTCAGCTTGCCCCTGTTGCCCAGCATGCCCTTCCCGCCCGACGTGCTGGACGCGCTCGACAGGCACCTCAACCGACGCCGCCCGCGCCCCCTCTCGGGCCCCCCCCTGCAGCGCTGCCCCACCCGCCCCGACCGCCGCCCAGCCAGCCGCCACCGCGCCGAGCACCATCCCCCCCACCGCACACAGCTCCCCCGCTCGCCCGCTGAAGGTCATGCCCCCCAAGGCTAACCGGTCCCGCGAGCCCAAGTCCCCGCCCCGATCGAGCCCGGCGGACGCATGAATTTCGGGTGCCTAAATCGCCGAGCTCGGTGGGACTTCATGCGGGCTGGTCCGACTCTTGTTGAGTTCTTGGCCAGGCTCCTAGCCTGCTTCGCAAGAACGAGGCTAGCCACCAATTCCGGCCTAGACCCTCGAAGTCCGGAGGCGCGCCCGACAGGATTCGAACCTGTGACCCCCAGTTTAGGAAACTAGTGCTCTATCCTACTGAGCTACGGGCGCTGCGGAGGTCAGGGTAACAAAGCGCGGGCCGGGTCGCGGAGGGAGGCGCGCGGAGGAGGGACGCGGGCCTCGGGGCGCTGTGGATGGGGCTCGGGGAGGGAAAGGCCGGCGGCGGCGGCCTGGGACGGGGGGCGTCAGCGCGGAGTTGCGGGCGGCGGCAGGGCGGCGATGGCGGCTTCGAGTTCGATCAGTTTGGCGGCGGAGAAGCCGCGGTCGTGGAACCATTGGACTCGGCCGCTGGCGTCGAGCAGCAGCACGCGGATGTTTTGGCCGCGCTCGGTGCCGGTCAGGCGGGCGATCGGCTTGGCGGGGTCGCCGTAGACGGTCACCACGCTGGCCCAGTCTTCGGAGGGGATGCCCTGGCGCATGCCTTCGTCGATCTTGCCGGCGAACAGGCTCGGGAACAGGCCGGGGATGGTCGGGACTTCGAGGATGCGCACGGGCGGATTGGCTTGCAGCAGGCCGTAGAGCCAGCGGTCCGCGTCGAATTGGGCCTCCTGCAGGTAGCCCACCAGCAGCACGGCCGGTTCCTTGGGCGGCAAGGCGACCGGATCGCCGCTCAGGGATTTGCCCTCGACCGGCGGGAAGGCCTCGCCGAGGGGCTGGCGGTTGGGCAGGGGCGACGAGCAGGCTGCCAGGGCCAGCAGCAGCGCGGCGGACAGCAGCGGGCGGATGCGGGAGGCGTTCGGGCGGAGCATGGGCAGGGAGCGATGCGTGGGACGCGAGGAAGAGCGGCGCTGTGCGGGTCGGCTACGGGGCTTGCGGCGCGGACTCCGCTGCGGGGGCCCAGGCCTTGGGCCAGCGGGACGACGGGCGGAAGGCCGTCGAGTCGGAAGGGCTCGCCGCGATCGGGATGGATGCAGCGGTCGAGCTTCGCGGCTCGAACGGGAGGGTAGCGAGCGCCCCGCCCCCTGGGGCTGAGGCTGGTGCTGGTGCTCGGGTCGAGCGGGGCCGAACGCGTCTGGACGGCCAGTGGAGCGGCCCGGCCGCGGGCCCCGCCAGGACAGCCCGCGCGGGCTTGGCTCAATGCCGGTCGTCTTCGCCCGGGCGGGCGCCGGGCGCGCGCGAGCCGCCGCCGCCGGTCAGCGCGGCGAACAGGCCGAAGGCGCCCGCGGCCGC
>JBILNK010000084.1:0-17828 GCA_044375105.1 Planctomycetota bacterium | reverse complement strand
CATGCTCAACATGTACTTTCAGAGTTTCGGGGCGGTGGCGATCGTCAAGGTCAACGCCCCCTGGTTCCATGTGCGCGAGCGGGGCGTGTTCGGCGCCATCTTCGGGATCCTGATCTCCCTGGGGGTTTATTTCGCCTACGACTGGGGCCAAGCGATCCTGGCCCACGAGGCGCTCGGCCTGGTGTGGGTCTACGCCATGCCCGCGCTGCTGCTGGCGGCTTTCTGGCTGCTGAGCTTCCTGGCGGTCAAGGACACGCCGGGGCAGGCCGGGCACGTGGACTTCGCCACCGGGGACGCCAGCGACGGCGATGACGGGCCGCGCAAGCCGGCCCTCGAGGTCTTCGCCATGATGCTTGCCAATCCGGTGATCCTGACCATCGCTGGGATCGAGTTCTGCTCGGGATTCCTGCGGCAGGCGATCATGCAGTGGTTCCAGACCTTCGCCAAGCAGACCGACGGCGTTCTGGCGCTCAAGCAGGGCTTCGTCTACCAGAACTGGGGGCTCCTGCTGTGTTGCGCGGGTATCCTGGGCGGCGTCTTCGCGGGCTCGATCTCCGACCACCTGTTCAAGAGCCGCCGCGGTCCGGTCAGCGCCGTGCTGTACGGTATCCTGACCGCCGGGGCCCTGCTGCTGTGCTTCGCCTATGCCACGCCGGCGGTGGGCTGGCTTGTGATCTTCCTGTCGACGGCTGTGATCGGCGTGCACGGCATGCTCTCCGGCACGGCGTCGATGGACTTTGGCGGCGCCAAAAACGCCGGCATCGCCGTGGGCCTGATCGACGGCTTCGTCTACCTGGGCACCGGGGTCATGTCCCTGACCTACGGGCTGCTGCTGCCCAAGGAGCAATTCGATGCCCAGGGCCGCCTGACCGGGCCGGTGCTCGAGCCCGGCAACTGGCTGGCCTGGCCCCTGGCCCTGGTCCCCGTGGCGGCGCTGGGGCTGGCCCTGGCCCTGCGGGTCTGGCACGCCACCCCGCGCCGCGCCGGGCATTGACAGCCTGAGCGAAAATCGACTCGGGTTGGCCTGAGCGGTCCTACCTACCCCTCGGGTCGCTTCTGGGCTGCCATGCGATGGCCGTGGCTGGGATCGCCGCTGCGCGTGAACTCCTTTCGCTGACTCTGAGTTGGACCCGCACGGCGCTGGCCCCTGACGCTGGGCCCTTCGACCTCATGGCGGGTTCCGCTGCCGCCTTTCGCGCCGGGGGCCTCGAAATCGACGGCGCGCACGGATTTCCGGGGCCGTGGCAGGTCGGGTTCACGGGGGAGGACTCAGGCAGCAACCGCTCGGGCTCGGGACCGGCCCGGCTCTCAGCGCCTTCCGCGGACTCTTCAGCCGCCGAGGGCCTGCCAGAAGACTTCGAGCACGGCCTTGTTGCGCGCGCCGAGTTCGCGCCAGCGGATCTTGGCCCAGGCGCTGAGGTGGGGGTCCGCGGCCGCCAGGGCCTGTGCTTCGAGGCCCAGGTGCTTGGCCAGGAACAGGGCGCGGCGGGCGTGGAAGGCCTGGCTGACGACGATCAGGCGCCGAGCGCCGAAGAGCTCGCGAGCGTTCCACAGGGAATCGCGCGTGCGCAGGCCGTTCGGATCGCACAGCAAGGCCTCCCCAGGGACGCCGGCGGCGCGCAGGTCCCGCTGCATGGCCGCGGTTTCGTCGTAGCCGCGGCGATAGCCGTCGCCGGAGAGCAGTAGGCGCTCCACACGGCCCGAGGCCCACAGCTCCCGCGCCGCTTCGATGCGCGCCCGATAGAACAGGTTGGGCCGCCCCGCCACGGTCGGGGCCGTGCCGAGCACCAGGCCCATGGGCGCCGGCGACAGGCGTGTCGGATCGCGCTCGAGCGGGCCGCTCAGGCCGATCCACTGATCGGCCAGCAGCGGCGGCAGGGCCAGGAAGGCCAACAGCAGGAACCAGTGCCGGCGGGCGGGCCAACGCTTCGGGGGCGCGGGCCTGTGCGGGTGTGCAGATCCCGCCGCCTCCGGGGCGGCGGCGCCGGTTCCCGAGCTGCGCAGGCGGGCGCTCAACCCAGGAACGGGTAGCGCCAGTCCGTGGGCGGCACGAAGGTCTCCTTGATCGCGCGGGGGCTGGTCCAGCGCAGCAGGTTCAGGATCGAACCGGCCTTGTCGTTGGTGCCCGAGGCGCGGCTGCCACCGAAGGGCTGCTGGCCGACCACGGCGCCGGTGGGCTTGTCGTTGATGTAGAAGTTGCCCGCCGCCGAGCGCAAGCGCACCGAAAGCTGCTCGATGACGCCGCGCTCCTGGGCAAAGATCGCGCCGGTCAGGGCGTATTCGGAGTCTTCGGCGCAGTGGCCGAGGGCCTCGTCCAGGCGCTGGTCGTCGTAGACGAAGACGGTCAGGATCGGCCCGAACAGCTCGCGTTGCATGGTGTCGTAGCGCGGGTGCTTGGCCAGGATCACGGTCGGCTCGACGAAGTACCCGCGCGAGGCGTCAGAGCGCCCGCCGATGAGCACGTCCGCGTCCTTGGATTCCTGAGCGGCAGCGATCGCTTCCGCATGCTGCTCGAAGGCCGGCCGGTCGATGACCGCTCCGATGAAGTTCTGGAAGTCGCTCGGATCGCCCATGCGCATGGACTCCATGCCGGCGCGCAGGCGCTCGTGCAGGTCGCCCCACAGACTCCGCGGGATGTAGGCCCGGCTGGCGGCCGAGCACTTTTGACCCTGGTACTCGAAGGCGCCGCGCAGCAGGGCCACGGCCAGGGCTTGGTTGTCGGCGCTCGGGTGTGCGAAGACGAAGTCCTTGCCGCCGGTCTCGCCGACCAGGCGGGGGTAGGCGCGGTAGCGCTCGAGGTTCTCGCCCACCTGGCGCCACAGGTTGCGGAAGGTGGCCGTCGAGCCGGTGAAGTGCAGCCCGGCGAAGCGCCGGTCCGGGATCGATGCGGGGCCGATCACCGAGCCGCGGCTGGGCAGGAAGTTGAGCACGCCGGGGGGCAGCCCCGCCTCCTCCAGCACGCGCATGACGTACCAGTTGGAGAGCAGCGATGTCTCGCTGGGCTTCCACAGCACCGTGTTGCCGAGCAGCGCCGGCGCGGTGGGCAGGTTGCCGGCGATCGAGGTGAAGTTGAACGGCGTGATCGCCAGCACGAAGCCGTCCAGGGCGCGGTGCTCCATGCGGTTCCAGGTGCCTGGCGCGGAGCGCGGCTGTTCCCCGTAGAGCTGCTGGGCGAAGGCCGGGTTGAAGCGCCAGAAGTCGATCAGCTCGCAGGCCGAATCGATCTCCGCCTGGTGGCAGGTCTTCGATTGCCCGAGCATGGTGGCCGCGTTGACCCGGTCGCGCCACGGCCCGGCCAACAGCTCGGCCGCCTTGAGCAGCACGGCCGCCCGGGCTTCGAAGGGTAGGCCCTCCCAGGCCGGGCGAGCGGCCTCGGCCGCTTCGATGGCCGCCTGGACCTCCGCCGGACCGGCCTGATGGGCGCGGGCCAGCACGTGCCCGTGCTGGTGGGGCATGACCACATTGACGGTCTTGCCGGTGCGCACCTCCCGGCCGCCGATCAGCAGGGGAATCTCCACGGTCTCGGCGCGCTGGCGCTCGAGTTCGCGGGCCAGGCTGGCGCGCTCCGGGCTGCCGGGGGCGTAGGCGCGGACCGGCTCGTTGAGGGGGGTGGGGATCTGGTAGACGCCGTGGGACATGGGGCGATCCGTGGGAGCGGGCCGGCCGGGGCCGGCGCCCGGAATGGGGCTCGGGAAGCTTCCAGTCTAGGCAGTTCGGGCTCCGGGACCCATGCTGGCGCCAATCTCCGGTTTCCCGACGTACCCCCCCCGCGATCCATGCTGCTTGCCCGCACCCGTCTCCTGACCTTCCCGATCCTGCTCCTGGCGCTGTCCGCCTGCAAGACGGAGGGCGGCTTCCAGGGCACCGGTCCGGCGGAAGTGCCCGCCGGCGAGACCGAGGCAGAAGATGAAGAGGATCCGGCCTACGAGCTCAAGCAGGCCCGTGGGAAGCTCGAGCTGGCCGAGCTGGCCGCCCAGAAGGCCATTGCGGAGGCCGAGCAGGATGTGCGCTCCGCGGAGCACGCCGTCGCCGAGGCGCAACGGGAGCTGGCTGCCTTCGCGCAGATCGAAAAGGGGCACCGCACCGACGAGGCGCGCCTCGAGCTCGAGCGCGCGACCAACCGCGCCAGCGAGGCCGAATCGGAATTGGCCGAATTGGAGGCCATGTACGCCGAGGAACAGTTCGCGACCTTGACCAAGGAGCTGGTGCTGATCCGCGGGCGGCGGGCTCTGGAGGTGGCGCGCAAGCAGCTCGAGCTCGATCGGCAGAAGCTCGACCTGCTGACCAACCATGAATTGCCCACCGAGGAAGCCGCGAAGAGCTGGGCCCTGAGCGAGGCCCAGTTCAAGCTGGGCCAGGCCAAGCAGGCCCTGCGGCACGCCCAGGTCGAGCAGGAGCTCGAGCTCCAGGAAGCGCGCCGAGCGGTCGAGAAGTTGGAGGCCAAGCAGCGCTCGAAGGAAGGGGCCGCCCAACCGTGAGCGCCTTTTACTTTGGAGCTGCTTGCTCCGCGGGCAGGGCCGCCAGCGCGGTGCGCGTCGGCGGCGCGATCGCCTTGGCCCTGCAGCTGCTATCGCCGTTGACCGCCGGAGCCCACGCCCAGGAGGAGCTGGGTCCAGAGGCCCCCGCCGCTCCCGCGGCCCTGCGGCCCCCGGCGGTGCCCGCGGAGCTCGACCGGGAAGCGGCGCGTAAGCACCTCGACGAGGCCCTGGCCTACCTCCTGCGCGAACAGCGCCCGGACGGCAGCTGGGGCAGCTCGGCCCTGGAAGGCCAGCTCGAAATGGGCTTTTCGGTGGAGACCTACTACGCCTGGCAGTTCGCCAGCCACGGGCTGGCGCTGCTGGCTCTGCTGCGCCTGCCGGAGACCACCGAATTGCGCCGCGGTCTCGACCGGGGCATCGACTGGCTGCTCGAGACGCGCGTGCCCGCGCGCGGCAGCAACTGGGACATCGACTATTCCTGGAGCGCCCTGTACGGCTTCGTGGCCCTGGTCGAGCTGCTGGCCGATCCGCGCTTCCAGCAGGATCCCCGGCGGTCGTCCCTCGAGCAAGCCATGCGCGTCCAATGGGGGCTGCTCGAGCGCAACGAATCCTCGAGCGGCGGCTGGGCCTACTACGACGACCCGCCCTTTGCACGGCGCCCGAACTGGGCCACCAGTTTTTGCACCGCCCTGGTGCTGCCTGCGATCGAAAAGGCCACGCGGCGCGGCTGGATCGATGGCCGCGACCAGGTGCGCCGGGGCCTGGCGGCCCTGCGCCGCTCGGCCCTGCCCAACGGGGCCTACACCTACGACGTCTCCGACGCGGTGCCGCGCATCATCGGCGGCGAGCACATCAATCAGGTCAAGGGCAGCTTGGGCCGTATCCAGGTCTGCAACTGGGCCCGCGCGGTCCTTCGCGACCCCGAGGTCACCCCGGAGGACCTGCGGCGTGGGCTCACCTGGTTCTTCGAGCACCACAAGTTCCTCGACGTGGCCTTCATGCGCCCCGTGCCCCACGAGGCCTACTACGCCAATGCGGGCTACTTCTATCTGTTCGCGCACTTCTACGCCGCAGAAGTGATCGAGCTGTTGCCGGCCCCCGAGCGCGAATCCTGGCACCGGCGGCTGCGGCCGCACCTGGCCAAGATCCAGCGGCCCGACGGCTCCTCCACGGATTTCCTTGGCACCAGCTACCTGCGGACGGGCGGCACGGCCATGGCGGCTTATGCCCTGATGCTCGGGCTGGACGATCCCGAATAGCCGCGGGAAGGGCCCGACCGCGGGCTGCTAGACTCGGGCCTCCATGAGCGTTCCCAAGTCCCCGGATCCGGCCGCCCTGGCGGCGTTCTTGCGCGCTTGTCTCTCGCGGGTGCTGAGCCCCGAAGCACGGCTGCGGCTGGATCAGGATTCACTCGAAATCCAGGCGGGCGCCGGGCTGGATCGCTTCGCCCAGCGCGCGGCGGGAGCGGCGCGCTTCACGCGCGGCATCGACCTCTGCCCCGACCCGGCGGCCTTGACCGAGGCGCAGCGCCTGTGCCCCGGCTGGAACCCGGAGCGCTGGAGCGCCCGCGACGCTTGGCGCGCCGTGTTGATCCTGGCGCTGCCCGATCTGGCCGGAGCGGGGGGGCAGGCCCTGTTCGAGGCCTGGCTCGACAGCGCCGACGAGGGCGAGCTGGTGGCGGGCATGCGCTGCTTGTGCCTGCTGCCCCGGGGCGAGCGCTTCCTCTCGCGGGCCGAAGAGGGTTGCCGCTCCAACATGCGCAGCGTGTTCGAGGCCACCGCCTGCGACACGCCCTACCCCCGCGATCATTTCGGCGATATCGCTTGGAAGCAGGCCCTGCTCAAGTCCGTGTTCGTCGGGGCGCCGACCTGGCGCATCCAGGGGCTCGACGGCCGCTTGTCCGAGGATCTGGCCCGCATGGCCCTCGATTACGTCGAAGAGCGCCGCAGCGCCGGCCGCGACGTGCCGACCGGGCTGTGGAGCCTGCTCGGCCCCCACGGCGGAAGCCGGGCCTGCCTGGCCCTCGAGACGTTGGCCCAGAGCGAACGCGCCGGCGAGCGCCTGGCTGCCTTGCTGTGCTTCGCCCGGCGCGGCGACGGACGCGCCCTGGCAGGGCTGCTGGCCGGGGAGCGCGATCAGGACCTGCGCCAGGCCATGCTGCTCCTGACCCACGGCCCCGTTCCGGCCGCAGCCTTCGGCGCCATCCCCGACCTGGAGCGCCGATTCCAGCGCGTCTGACCCCTGGCCCCCGACCCCATGCGCTTCTTCGATCCGCACATCCACTGCATCAGCCGCACCACCGACGACTACGAGGCCATGGCCCGCGCTGGCATCCGGGCGGTGATCGAACCGGCCTTCTGGCTCGGCCAGCCACGCACACAGCTCGGGACGTTCCTGGACTACTTCTCGATGCTGCTCGGCTGGGAACGCTTTCGCGCGGCGCAGTTTGGCATCCGCCATTTCTGCGCGATGGGACTCAACAGCAAGGAGGCCAACAATCAGCGCCTGGCGGACGAGGTGCTGGAGGTGCTGCCGCGCTACGTCTGCAAGGAGGGCGTTGTGGCGGTGGGGGAGATCGGCTACGACGAGATCACCCCGGCCGAGGAGCGTGCCTACGAGATCCAGCTGCAGCTGGCCCGCGACGTCGAGCAGGTCGTGATGGTGCATTCCCCGCACCGCGACAAGAAGCGCGGCATCATCCGGTCCTTGGACGTGGCCCAGCACATCGGTGTGCCGATGCATAAGCTGGTCATCGACCACAACAACGAAGAAACCGTCGAAGCGGTGCTTTCGCGTGGCGCCTGGGCCGCCTTCACGATCTATCCGCACACCAAGATGGGCAGCCAGCGGATGGTCGAGATCGTCAAGAAGTACGGTCCCGAGCGCATCCTGGTGGACAGCTCGGCCGATTGGGGCGTGAGCGACCCGCTCTCGGTGCCCAAGACCGCCAAGCTCATGCTGGAGCAAGGCATCGACCCAGCCATCGTCGAGCGCGTGACCTGGAAGAACGCCATCGCGGTCTATTCCCAGTCCGGCCAGTTCACGGAAGCCGAGCTGCTCGAAACGCCGGCCATCGATCAGCGGGCCCTGTTCAACGACAACTCGGTGTTGCGCGGCCAAGCGCCGCGCATCGACGAAGGCGCGCGCCCGGTGCCCAACTGAAGGGCGCTGCGGCGCCCATGCCTGGCGCTCGGATCTGGAAGCTTGCAGGCGAAGGGCCAGGGGGCGCTCTCGCGCGGATGGGCAGGGCCGCGCGAGCGCTGCTCCAGCCCGGGAGCGGCCCGACTCGACTTCTTGTCTGGCCTGGTCAAAGGCTGAGAGGAAATCGGCGCGCAGCGACGATGCCTGCCTCTGTGGCCGCCGGATGGCGGCCCAAAGGCATGCCGAGAGGCTCGTCTGACGGCTCGCGCGCAGCCCGAGTCGAGCTTTTTTTCGGCCTGTCAGGCCTCGCGGAGCGAGCGCCATTGGGACTTGAGCCGCGCGCCGGCCCCGAGCACATGGAAGGGCAGGCCGCGGGTGCCATACAGGTCGAGGCCTCCCTTGACCGGATCGCGGGCCAATGCCTGGCGCAGGATGCGGGCCGCCGGCATGGGGTAGGGGGCCGCGGTGGCTTTGCCCAGGGTGAAGCCCTGGCCTTCCAGCAGGGCCAGCAGCTCGTCCGGTTTGCCGCCGCGCAGGGCGTAGGGCCAGAACTCGATCAAGAGCGCCGCCTGCGGGCTGGCGGCCAGCAGCTTCTGGGCGCCGCGCAGGGCCAGCAGCTCGGACCCCTGGGTATCGACCTTGATCACGCGCACGGGGCCTTGGACGTGGTCATCCACCCGCGCGAGCTGGATCTCGACCAGCTCACCCCCGGCCAGGTCCCTGGGTTTTTCGGCGCCGCTGTCCAGCACGCGATTGTCCCCGTGGTTCCTTTCGGCCAGCACGATGCGGGCCCGCCCGGGCGCATCGCTGGCGGCCAATTCGTAGAGCTGCCCGCGGCCGGGTCCCTTCCGGTTGGCGCGCTCGATGTTGCGCCGGGCCAGGGCCGCGATGCCGGGCACCGGCTCGAAGGCGTGCACCTCAGCCCCGGCGAGGATCGCCTGGACCGCGAACCAGCCCACGTTCGCGCCCAGGTCCAGGACCCGGCAACCGGGCTGTAGGTGGGCCTTGAACAAGGCCGTTTCGTGGGCCTCCCAAGCCCCCCGTGCGATCGACGGGCCGATGATCGAATCGTCTTCCAGGACCTCGAAGTCGAGCCCGAGGTGGGGCAGGTGCACGGTTTTGGGCCGAAAGTCCATCCGAGGAGATTAGCAGCGCTCGGTGGCCGGCGCTCCCTTGGACCGGGAGCTCGCGGGTCCAAGGATCGATTCCCGGGGGCTGTGGATTGGCGGTCCCTGGAAAGCACCTCGGTCCGGCCCTAAGACTTTTCCGCCCGGAGGTCGAGGCGCTGGGCAGCCCTGGCCTCGCGCGCCTCGGGGCCGCAGGCGCCTCCCTCCGGCCCCGATCTGGCGGCCCCGCAGGCCGCCGATCCGACCGGAGCCCAGCCAGCCCGCAGGCTCGAAGCTGGCCTAGACTGCCGCTCCCAAGCAGTACCGTCCTTGGACGCGCCCGGCCTCTCCGAACCGCCCGCCCCGACCCCCGATGACCCACGAAACCTGGTCGATCGAGATCGACAAAGAGTACCTCAAGTTCTCTGCAGCCCACTTCCTGATCTTCCCCGATGGGTCTGCGGAGCGCTTGCACGGGCACAACTACCGTGTCTTCGTCGAGGTCGATGCGCGCCTGTCACGCTTTGGCCTGGTCCTCGACTTCAAGGAAATCAAGCCGGTGATCCGCCAGCTGGTCGACAGTCTGGACGAGCACTGGATCCTTCCGGGAGAGCACCCAACTCTGAGCATCGAACGCCTGCCAGAGGCCGTTTACGAGGTGCGCTATCAAGATCGTGTGTATCGGGCGCCCGTCGAAGATGTGATCGTGCTGCCGATCAACAATACGAGCGCCGAGAACTTCGCCACCTGGATCGGGCGGGAGCTGGTGAAGCGACTGGCAGAGCGCTTTGCCGACGTGTACGTCCGCTCGTTGACGGTGAAGGTCGAAGAGACCCCAGGGCAACGGGGCATCTATCGCCAGCAGCGTGAGCCGTGACGCCCGGCTGCGCCGTGCGGGTCCAGTGAGCGCGCGCTTCGGGGAGCGGACGCGACCGAGCCTCTGGCTCTTGCCGCAGGGCGCACCGTTGAAGGCGCCCTAGGACGAGTCGTCCTCCAAGAATCGATTCAGGTCGACCAGGTTGCCATCGTTGAGCAGTTCGTAGGCGTGAGCGGGGCTCGCCGCGGCGAACAATCGACCGCGGAATTCCTGATCCAGGCCGACCGTACGAGCCAGGCTAGCCATGATCTCCAGGTGCCGCTGGCGCTGGTCGGCGGGGGTTGCCAGGAGCACGATGCAGTGGATCGGACGCTTGTCCGGGCTGGGCAACGGCAGGCCAGCCTGCGAGATGCCGATCACGCCGAGCATGCGCTCGCCCGCGGGCAGCACGGCGTGGGGGATCATCAGCCCGTTGCCGAAGGCGGTCGATCCTTGGGACTCTCGCTCGATGGCCGAACCGACGACGAGATCGAAAGCCTCGCGCGGCAGGTGATGGGACTCGACGAGCAACTCAGATAAGCGCCGGATGGCTTGCTCCGGGCTGTCGGCCTCGAAGCCGGTGGTGATATTCTCCTCATGCAGGAAATCGATCAAGCGATCGCGGTCCCGGCCGACTTCCCCGGCCCGTGTGAGCGCCAGGCGGGTCAAAACCGGCCCGATGATTTCGTTGAGTAAGACGACCCCCAAGACCACCGCTGCGAACAGGTCGATGCCAGCGGCCAGGGTTGGCTCGCGCTGGACGGTGAGCAGAAGCCCGATGGCGACGCCCGCCTGGGGCAGGCGTGCATAGCCCAGGTGCTGCTGCAGGCTCTCGGGCGCGTGAGCCAGCCGCATCGCCAGGCGAGCGGCGAGCAGTTTGCTACCGGCGCGAGCCAGGAACAGCACCAGGGCGATCAAGCCCCCTTGATAGAGCACCCCCGGGGCGAGCTTCACGCCCGACAGGGTGAAGAAGATCGCGAAGATGGCGGGTTGCAGGTCGTCCAGCACCCGGTCGATCGACTGCTCGCGACGATGGTCGATGTTGCTCTGCACGATTCCGAGCAACAGACCCGCGAGCAGCATCGAGGCGCCGAGCCATTCCGAGACCCCGATGGCGACCAAGAGTGCGGCCAGGGACAGGGTCACCAGGCGGCCTCGCCGGGTGTCGGAGCCCTGGGTGCGGGCGAGGGCGAAGCCCACGACCAGCGCGCTGGCGCTGGCGATCAACAGCGAACGCCCGGAGCCGAGCAGCGCGAACCAAAGCGCTTCGGCGTAGGTCGTAGCGGCTCGTTCATGCACCGCGATGGCCGCCGAGCGGAACAGCTCGAAGACCATCAGGCAGGACAGGTTCGCCAGTGCGACCGAGGCCAGCAGCGTCTTGGTCAGCAAGCCAGCGGCCCGGCTGTCCCGTACCTGGGCCAGGGTCGTGGCTGGGGACGTTTCGAGGGCCAGGGCCGCCATCAAGGCGGCCAGCGTCAAACCCAGTTCCTGACCCGGGCCGCCCAAGTCGGTGAAGAGCAGCAGGGCGGTCAGCACGCCGACCGGCACGATCAACAGCTCGAGGCCGAACAGCCAGGCCAGGCGTCGCTCGGCGTTGCGCAGGCGACGCAGGTCCAGATGGCCTCCCACGGAGACCGCGATCAGGGCCAGAGCGAAGCTGGACAGGGGCTGGGCGGCCGCCACCACGGCCTTGCCATGGACCAGCCCCAGGCCGTGGTCGGAGACCAGGAAGCCGGCCAGGATCTGACCGGTGACGCTCGGGAGGCGCAATCGCCGGGCCAAGGCCGCCCCCAGGGCTCCGAGCAGCAGCAGCAGCCCGAGGACCAGCAGGAAGGGAGCGCCATCCAGGGGGGCCTGGAGTGCGAACGGGGTGGCCAATCGAATCAATGGGGCGCCATTCTAGCCCGATCGGGGCGGCGCGCGCTTGCGCCACTCCGGCTTCCAAAGGCATCTTGTAGGGCCCTGTATGACCCTGACCCGCTTCCAATCCGAGGCCCGAGCGGAGGATCCCGTGCGGGCGCCGAAGGTGCATCTGGTGACCTTTGGCTGCCAGATGAACAAGTACGACTCGCTGCTGGCCGAGGGCCGCTTCCGCGAGCAGGGCTACGCCGTGGCGCCGACGATCGAGGAGGCCGACGTGGTGCTCTTCAATACCTGTTCGGTGCGCGAGCATGCAGAGGAGCGCACCTACTCGTGGCTGGGCGAGCTCAAGCGCGAGAAGACGCGCCGGCCGGAGCTGATCATCGGCGTGATGGGCTGCCTGGCGCAGCGCGCAGAGGACGAGGTCTTCAGCCGCGCCGGTCACGTGGACCTGGTGGTCGGAACCCGTCGCTTCCAGCACCTGCCCCAGCTGGTCGAAGAGGTGCGCCAGCGTCGGGCGGCCCTGTCCCGCAGCGGCGCGCCTCTGGCGCCTTGGAACTCGAAGGGCGCGCGCGTATTGGACGTGGAGATGGACGACGCGGTGGCCGTCGATCGCTCGCGCGAGGTCTACACCGGGGGACTGGAGGGTTTTCTGGCGGTGATGCGCGGCTGCGACCTCAATTGTACCTACTGCATCGTGCCCAAGACGCGCGGCCGGGTGCAGAGCAGGCCGATCTCCGAACTCGTGGCCGAGGCCCGTTGGATGGTCTCCCAAAGCGCCCGCGTGGTGACCTTGCTGGGCCAGACGGTCAATAGCTACGGCGAGGACCTGCCGGTCCCCAGCGGCGGGGAACCCCGTCAGCGCGGGCGCCAGGGCCGGCCCAGCTTGGCGGACTTGCTTTATGAGCTGCAGGGCATCGAAGGCCTGCTGCGCATCCGCCTGATCACCCTGCACCCGGCCTACGTCACGCGTGCCCTGGCCGAGGCCATCCGCGACAACCCCAAGGTCGAGCGTTTCCTGCCCCTGCCCGCCCAGGCCGGCAGCGACCCCGTGCTGCGCGCCATGAAGCGCGGCTACACCACGGATCTCTATCGCCAGCGCGTGGAAATCCTGCGCGAGATCGTGCCCGACATCGAGCTCGGCAGCGATTGGATCGTGGGCTTCCCGGGCGAGAGCGACCAGGACTTCGAGCGCAGCCTGGCCTTCCTGGCCGAGATCGGCTTCGCCCAGAACTACATCTTCAAGTACGACCCACGCCCGGAGACCGCCGCCCACGCCCTGCCCGACGATGTGCCCGTCGAGGTCAAGAAGGCCCGCAACCAGGCGCTGCTATCCAAGGCGCACCGTGTGCAGCTGCTGCGCCACCAGCAGCATCTGGGCCGGCGCCTCGAGGTCATCGGCGAAAGCCTCTCCGAGCGCCACCCAGGTTGGCTACAAGGCCGCAGCCAGCATGGCTTGCCGGTGTCCTTCGCCGTGCCCCCGGAGCTGTCCCCTCAGAATCTGATCGGCCGCGTGCAGGTCGTCACGGCCGAAGAAGCCACGGCCTTCGGGGTCTCTGGCTCGCCCGTCCGTTCCTAGGTTGCCTCCCGCACTCGGGGGCCAGCCGGCGTCTGGCGGGGCGAAAGAGGATCGGCTCGGTCATCGCCCGAGCCGCGGGACCCGCCCGTCAGCATGCCTGCGGACCGCCATCCGGCGGCCGCAGAGGCCGGGACCGTGGCACGGCACGGATCCCAGCCTCCGGGAGGCTGCCCGAGCGCTGGGCTTGCCCCGCGCACCCTTTGGGCGGTGCTCAGCCGATCAGCCGAGCAGGTCGCGGACGACGGCCTTTTCGTCTTCGAGTTCCTTGACCGTCGCGTTGATCTTCTGCTGGATGAACGGGTCGATCGGCAGGCCCTGGACGACCTTGTAGTTGCCCTTGCCGTCGCTTTGGATCGGCAGGGAACAGATGATGCCCGGAGCGATGCCGTAGGAGCCGTCCGAGGGCACGCAGATCGAGCGGTATTCGCCCGCCGGGGTGGGGAAATGCAGGTCGCGCACGTGGTCGATGAGGGCGCTGGCGGCGGAGGCGGCGGAGGACAGGCCGCGGGCGGCGATGATCGCCGCGCCGCGCTGTTGGACTGTCTTCATGAATTCGCCCTGCAGCCAGGCGGTGTCGGTGATGACCTGATTCGCCGGCTTGCCGTTGATCTTGGTATTCACGTAGTCGGGGACCTGGGTGGCCGAGTGGTTGCCCCAGATCAACGTGTGGCTCACGGCCGTCACGTGAACGCCGGCTTGCTTGGCCAATTGGGCGGCGGCACGATTCTGGTCGAGTCGCGTCATGGCGGTGAAGCGCTCCTTGGGGAGCCCCTTGGCCGCATGCATCGCGATCAGGGCGTTGGTGTTGCAGGGATTGCCGACCACCGCGACCCGCACCGAGGGATCGGCGTGGTTGGCGATCGCCTGGCCCTGGCCGACGAAGATCGGGCCGTTTTCTTTGATCAGGTCGTTGCGCTCCATGCCCGGGCCGCGCGGCTTGCTGCCGACCAGGAGGCACCAGTGGGCGCCCTTGAAGGCTTCCTTGGGGTCCGAGGTGCAGACGATGCCCTGGAGCAGGGGGAAGGCGCAGTCGTCGAGTTCCATGGCCACGCCGTTGAGGGCGGCCAGGGCCTTTTCGTTGGGGATCTCGAGCAGCTGCAGGATCACCGGCTGGTCCGGACCGAAGAGGGCGCCGCTGGCGATGCGCGGCAGGAGGGCGTATCCGATCTGACCGGCGGCGCCGGTGACGGCGACGCGGAGCGGGGCTTTGGCCATGGGAGCTTGAGCGCCTCTGGGAGCGGCGCTTGGGTGGGGGGCGCAGGGGCGCCGGGGTCTGGTGGGCCCCGGGCTTCCCGGGGCAGCGGGTCCATTGTCCGGGCCGCGGGGGCTGGAACAAGCAGGGCAGGGGGGCCTCCGCCCCCGAGGGCCCGGTTTTCTGGGGAACTGCCGGCCGGCATGGCCGATAGAGGCCCATGGTGGCCACGAACCCCTCCATTCCGGGCTCTCCCGCCGCGTATGGTGGTTCGACGCCCGAACCGGCTCCCGCCGGCCAGCCCATGAATCGCCTGCTCGATCGCCAGGACCCGCTGGTCCTCGACCGCCTGCTCCGCGACCTGGTGGAGCCGGCCCGGGCCTTTCGTTTCGAGGTTGCGCCCAACCCCTGCGTGGGGGCCGCCTTGCTCGACCCGGAGGGCCTGGAGCTGAGCCGCGGTTTTCACCGCCGCTGGGGCGGCCCCCACGCGGAGATCGAGGCCCTGCGAGCGGCCGAGGCGGCGGGCATCGAGCGCTCGCGCTGGCATACCTTGGTGGTCACCCTCGAGCCCTGCTCGAGCCATGGCAAGACGCCGCCGTGCACCGAGGCAATCCTCGCCGCTGGCATCCAACGCGTCGTGGTCGGCGCCTTGGATCCGGACCCTCGCCATCGCGGCCGGGGTCTGGAACTGCTGCAGAAGGCCGGCGTCGAGGTCCAATACGAACCGGGCTCCTCGCCGCTCGAGCGCATCGCGCCCCATTTCCTGCGCTGGACCGACTACGAACGGGTGCGCCGCCCGCGCCCATGGCTGATCGCCAAGTGGGCCCAGACCTTTTCGGGGCACCTGTCGCCGCCCGCGGAGGTCGGCGGCGGGCGCTGGATCACCTCGCCCGCCAGCCTCGAAGAGGTGCAGCGCCTGCGCGCCTCCGTGGACGCGATCATGACCGGGGTAGGCACGGTCAAGCTGGATGACCCGCGCTTGACCTTGCGCGGCGACGCGGCTGCGCAGCTGCCCGCTGGCCGTCCAGTTCCGCTGCGGATCGTGCTGGATACCGAGCTCAGCACTCCGCCCGATGCACGCCTGCTGCGCCCCTGCGAGCCCGGCGAGCTGGGTGGCAGCGTGTACATCCTGTGTCGGGCAGGGGCCAGCGCGGTGCGCCATCGCGAGCTGGCCGCCGCCGGGGCTCGCATCCATGGGCTGCATCCCGGGCCGGATGGCCGGGTCTCCTTGCGCGAAGCCATGGAATGGATGTGGCGCTTCAACGTGCGGCGCGCCTTGTTGGAAGCGGGGCCGCAGCTGACCAATGCCGCCATCTCGGGCGGCCTCGTCGACCAGGTGCGGCTGTACACCGGCGCCGTGCGGGGCGGGCGCGGCGAGTCCCTGGCGCCGCTGCTGGCGGCCTACGAGTGGCAAGAGCGCCTCGATCGCGAAGTTGGCCCCGACTCGGTTCTGGAGGCGTTCCCGGGCCCGCGCAGGGGCTGAGCGACCCTGTGGTAGCGCTGGCGATCCGCGGCGCTGTCGCGCAACCGGCTCTGGGGCGGCACGGCCCTCGCCTTTGAGCCTCCGGTCGAGGCCGGGCTGCGGCCCGACTTGGACGAGGATCGCGTTCGGGCTGCGCCCCGGGGCCGAGTCGGCCCCTTTCGGAGCCGTGCTCGGCCTCGGGGCCGGCCGGTATGCTCGCCAGGCATGCGTGCTGCGCTCGATCGCCGGACCCTTCTGTGCCTCGCGGTCCTGCTCGTCGCCGCGGCCTTGACCAGCGGCTCCTGCGCCGGGCTGCGCAGCGGGCGCTCGCCCGCCGCGCCTCCGGCCGAAGCCCAGGCCGCTTTCGCTGAAGCCCTCGAGCTCCTCGGGGATCCCGCCTTGGGTCCAGGCCTCGAGCGCGCCCGCGAGCGGCTCCAATCGGCGGCGCGGTCCGCACCGGGTTGGGTCGCACCCCAGCGCCAACTGGATGATCTCGATCGCCGCCTGCTGCTCGGGCCCGAAGCCTTGGAGCGCCGCTTGGCGGGGCTGGCAGCGGCTCCCTTCGACGCCGGCGCGCTCTACCTCGCCGGGCGCCTCGAAGGCGGTCTGGGTCAGACGCGTTTCGTCGAGGCCCGGCAGCGGGATGCCCACCTGGCCTGGGCCGCCCACGGGCTGTCGGTCGAGGCGGAGATCCGCGGGCAACAAGGCGAGGCCTTGGCCCAGGCGCTGATGGCCCTGGGTTCCGCTCGCGGCGATTTCGAGCTGGCCCTGTTCGCGCGCCGCGCAGCCCAGCTGGCACCCAGCCCCGCCCGGGCTCGGCGGACCCTCGAACAGGCCCTGGCCCGGGCCGGGGCTCCCGCGGGGCCGGCGCTGACCGACCTGCGCTTCGACCTGGCCCGGCTCGAGCTGGGCGAGCGTGGCCAGGGCACCGCCGAGTTGGCCGAGCGGGGGCTGTGGCGCGCGCTGGAGCTGATCGAGACCGACGAGCTCGAGAGGGGCCAGGTCGAGGCGCTGGTTTCCCTGGGCACCCGTCTGCCGGCCGAGGGGCGCAGCGCGGCCTCGCTGCGCTACGAGTTCTTCGCGGCCCTCGGGCGCGGGCCCAACGCCGAGTTCCTCACGAGCTCCAAGCTCTTGCGGGCCGCCCTGACCGGCGCCGGAGATCCCTCCGAGGACGATCGGCTGGAACGCTTCCGTCGCGAGCTGGCCCTGGGGCGTCCGGCCGGCGCCTTCGAAGCGGAGTTCGCTGCCCTGCCCTCGAGCCTGCGGGACAGCCTTGGCCAGCCCACCTGGCCGCCCCTGCGGCGGCTGCGCGAGTTGGCCTTCGAATTCGAGCAGGCCCAGCGCGGTCCCAGCGACGAACTGTGGCCGCACTTGGCGGAAGCACTGTTGGAGGCCGGCCGCAGCGCCGAGGCACGCGTGCTGCTCGAGCGCTGGGGCGAGCTGGCTAAGGCGGAACAGCCGCCGCTGGGCGAGTCCCGACGTCTGGGCCTGCTCGCTCGGGCATTGGCGCAGGAGGCCCTGCTGGAGGAGCTAGCGGGGCTGACCACGGCGCTGTTCCGCGGCCAGCGCTCGTTCCTGCTCGAGCCCCTGGCCGGCACCCCGCCGAGCGTCGGGCTCGAGACCGATGCGGCCCGCGGCCTCGACGACGTGCTGGCTGCGATCGCGCGGCTGGCGGAGCGCCATTCCAGGGACCTCGGCTTCGACCCGGGATTGCCCGAGCGCATCCGCTCCACGCCGCGTATCCGCTACGGCGGCTTCGCGGAGGTGACGATCCCCAGTCCCTGCTTCTGCCGTCGAGATGAGGAGCTGGGGCACGGCATCGCCGGCCAGCCGGTGCCCGGGCTGCCCGAGTTCTTCGCCCGTTTCGGCCGCGTCGGTTTGTTCGGCAAGCTGGTTGGCCGGAGCACGGACGGCACGGTGCTGCGCCTGGTGGGGGTCGAGGAGCGGAGCGGCGAGCACCTGGGCGTCCCCTTCGACGGGCTCGTGCTCTACGCCGACGGGGCCGACGCGGACGGCGCCCGCAGCCAGCAGGGGGGGCGCGTAGCCGGTGCGGCCCTGCACGAGGGCTATTGGATCGATCTCTCGATCGAGCGGCGGCGCTTGGCCGTGTGGCATGAACTGGCGTCGCGCTGGTTCACGCCCGAGGCCGCCCCG
>JBILNK010000331.1:0-2687 GCA_044375105.1 Planctomycetota bacterium | reverse complement strand
CGGCGTTGGCGGTGCAGCCGCTGCCGAAGTTGACCGGATCGCCGTTGACCCACACGGAGATCGTGTCGGCACGGCATTCGATCTCCAGGAGGTTCCACTGGCCCGCGGGGCGCTCGGAGCCATCGGTCAGGTTGGCGATGCGGCGGGCGCGGTCGCCGTCCACGCCCCAGGTTTCGGGCGGGCCGCGGCGCGCGATCATGTCGGGCACGGCGATGTCCTCGCCGATGCACCAGAAGTCGCCGGCGTTGCCGCTGTGGAGCTGCACCTCGATCGACTGCGGGAACATGCCGTAGAGGCGCCGCGGGGTCGAGGCGTGCACGAGCACGCCGCAGTTGCCCGGCTCGCCGGGCCAGCGGTATTCGATGGAGAGGCGGTAGTCGCGGAAACTGCCCTCGGTGATCAGGTGCCCCTCGGGGGATCCCAGGCTGACCAGCAGGCCGTCCCGGGCCACGAAGGAGGGCCGCAGGTCCGGGGCGGCATCGGCGGCGGGCACGTCGGCGTTCCAGCCCGCCAGGCTCTGGCCGTCGAAGAGGGCGATCGCGCGGGACTCGGGCCCGGACTCGGGGGCGGCGCAGGCGACCAGGAACAGGCTCAGGAGGGGCAGCGGGGGGAAGCGCATGGAGCCAGCCTGCCACGGCGCGGGCCGGGCTGTCGAGCGCAGCTCGGCGCCGCGGCGGGCCATGGGCCGGCGTTCCAGAGCCAGGGAAACCTCGCCGAGCTTGCGCGAAACCAGGCTGTCGGGCGCGTCCTCGGCGCTGGGGACGCCATCGACGCCAGCCTCCCCAGCATCGAAGTCCAAGCGCCAGCGCCGAAGCCCAGACGGGCTGCTGGGCCCCTCGCCCCCCGAGCCCCCCGCAAACTCACCGCGCCCGGCCTTGCCCCTGATGCGCCGGCCGCGGCTCCCCTACCATGGCGCCAAAGCCCCATGCGATCGGTCGTCCACGATGAGCACCTGGAGCGCGACCATTGGTGGTTCCGCGCCCGCCGGCGGATCTTCGCGCGGCTGCTCGCCCACCACGGACTGCCGCGCAGCGCCGGGACCCCCTGGATCCTGGACCTGGGCCCCGGCTCCGGCGTCAACCTGGATGTGCTCGCCAAACGCGGACGGCTGGTCTCCCTGGACCTCTCGGCGCGTTCCCTCGAGACCTGCGCCGAACTCGCTCGAGAGCTCGGGGTTCGGAGCGACCTGACCCGCGCCGACGCCACCCGGCTGCCCTTCCGAACCGGCAGCCTGCCGCTGGTCTGTGCCCTGGACGTGCTCGAGCACCTGCCCGACGACCGGGCGGCCCTGGCCGAGATCCAGCGCGTGCTCGGCCCCGAGGGTCGCCTGCTGCTGAGCGTGCCGGCGCACCCCTGGATGTGGGGCCGCCAGGACGTGCTCGCCGAGCACGTGCGCCGCTATCGCCGGGCCGAGCTGGTCGAGCGCCTGGAAGCGGCCGGTTTCGAGATCCTGAAGCTCAGCTACTTCAACACCCTGCTGTTCGCGCCGATCGCCGCGCTGCGGCTCCTGATGCGGCCGTTCCTGGCGCAGAGCGCGGCGCGCGGCTCGGACCTGTCGGTGCGCCTGCCCTTCGGCCTGGATGCGTTGCTGTATTGGAGTTTCGCCATCGAGGCCGGCTGGCTGACGCGCCAGAGCCTGCCCTTCGGGGTGTCGCTGCTGGGCCTGGCGCGGCCGCGCCCCGCCGCCGGCGGGAGGCCCCGGGCTTGAGCCAGCCGCCGGTCGAATTCGAAGTGCCGCGGGAGCAGGCCGGCCGGCCCCTGGACGAGCTGCTGCTCGCCCACGTGCCCGGCCGCAGCAAGGCCCAGCTGCAAAAGCTGGTGCGGCTCGGGCGCGTGCTGGTCGATGGGCAGGTGCAGGCCCGCAGCCACCTGACCCTGCGCGCCGGCCAGCGCGTGCGGGTGTTCTTCGAAGCGCCGCCGAAGCCCGGGCCGAGCCCGGCGGAAGCAGCCGCGGACCTGGCGGACGCGGTCGGATGGCTGCACGTGGACGAGGCCCTGGTGGTGCTCAACAAACCCGTCGGCCTGCTGGTGCAGCCCAACCCGAAGCAGCAGCGCGACACGGTCGCGGACCTCTTGGTGCGCCGCTTCGGGCCGATCGAGGCGGCGCCGCGCGGCGAGAAGGCCGGCCTGGTCCATCGCCTCGATCGCGAGACCAGCGGCGTGCTGCTGGCGGCGCGCACGCGCGAGGCCCAGCTGTTCCTGGTGGAGGAATTCCGCCAGCGGCGCGTGGAAAAGCGCTATCTGGCCCTGGTGCACGGCGTTCCGCGCGCGGAGCGCTTCGACGTGGACCTGGCCCTCGGCCAGCATCCCAAGTTCGAGGACATTCAGCGCCCCGACCCGCGCGGCGCGCCGGCGCTGACGCGCTGCGAGGTGCTCGAGCGCTTCCCGCAGGCGGCCGGCGGGGAAGGGCGCGCGCTGGTGCTGTGCAAGCCCGAGAGTGGCCGCCGCCATCAGATCCGCGTGCACCTGGCCGCCATGGGCCATCCGATCGTGGGCGACAAGCTCTACCGCCCGGAGGGCCGTTCCTCGGCCTCCAAAGAGCTGCCGAGCCACGCCCTGCACGCCGCCGAGATCCGCGTGCGGCACCCCTCGACCCAGCGCCCGATGGAATTCCGCGCCCCGCTGCCCGCGCCCTTCGCCGCGCTCTTGGAGCGCCTGCGCCAAGGCCGCTGAGCGCCCCGGCCTGC
>JBILNK010000244.1:0-4922 GCA_044375105.1 Planctomycetota bacterium | reverse complement strand
TCGATGCAAAAGGCCCAGCTGCACCTCGACAGCCTCGAGCGCCTGCGACTCGAGCAGTCCCTGGAGCTGGCCAGCTCGATCCAGCGCGGCTTGATGTCGAGCGTGCCCTACACGCTGCCCGGTTTCGAGGTCCACGGCTGGTACCGCCCGGCCGAGCGCACCGCGGGCGATTTCTACGATTTCGTGCGCGGCAAGAACGGCGTGCTCGGCGTGGTCGTGGGAGATGTCACCGGCCATGGCATCGGACCCGCGCTGATCACGGCCAGCGCCCAGGCCGGCTTGCGCTCCTACCTGCGCTTGATCGCCGACCCCGGCGAGGTCTTGACCCTGCTCAACCAGGACCTTTCCGAGCGCATGGAGGAAGGCCGCTTCCTGACCCTGTTCCTGGCTCTGATCCAGCCGGATGGTCGCCTGTGCACGCTCAACGCGGGCCATCCGGCGGGCCTGCTGTGGCGGGCGGCAACCCAGACGCTCGAGGTGCTCCCGCGCCACGGGCCGGCTCTGGGCATGTTCTCGGACGAGCGCTACACCTCCGACCACGTCGGGTACCTGGGCCCGGGGGACGCTCTGCTGGCCTTCAGCGACGGGGCCACCGAGGCGCGCGCCCCGGAGCGGCCCGAGGGGTTCTTGGGCGAAGAGGGCCTGGCCCAGGAATTTCGGCAGGCCATGGCGGCCGGGTTGGACGCGCGCGCCACGGCTTTGCAGTTGGCCGAACGCATCCTGGCCCACGGACAGCAATGCGCCGAAGACGACATCACGCTCGTGGTCGTGCGCCGCTCGCCCGCCTGAGACGCTGCACGTGCTCGCCCATGGCCCACGGCCTGCAAGTTTCCCCGGGACGCCGATTGCGGCTGCTCGGCAGCGCTCGAGTAGCCGCGCCTTTGCGCCGTGGCGGCCCGCTGTCGATGCAGCTGGCGCGGATTCGTGGGCCTGCGATCGTACGGGCAGAATCTCCGGACGGCGGTGCTCCTGGATGAACCCCGAGCCGAGCATCGAAGGGTGCCACCGACCATGAGCTCACGCTCCGCGCCGCTGCCGGGTCCCCTCGACCGCGAGGCCGCCCGGGTGCGGTTTTCTCCCGATTTGCCCGGGCGCATCGAGCGCGCCGTCGCCAGGGTCTCCGCGGAGCTGGGGCGCCGCGAGGGGCCGGGCGGTGCCAGGTTGGCCGGGCGCGGGCTCGAGTGGGTCGGCTTCCGGCCCTATCGCCCCGGAGACGATGCCGGTTTGATCGATCCGAGCCTGCTGGCTCGTCTGCAGCGTCCATTCGTTCGCGAGACGCGCCGCGAGGCTTCTAGCCGCTGGCTTTTGGCCCTCGACCAGAGCGCTTCCCTGGCCGTCGGGCGGCCATCCAAATTGCAAGCCAGCGCGGAGCTCGCGGCGGCCCTCTTGGCCCTCGGATTGCGCGCCAAAGCTCGCGTGACCCTGCTGGCCCAGGCCAACCCGGGGCAGCCCGCGAGGCAGCTGACGCTCGAACGCCGCGGCGACCTGCTGCGCGGGTTGCGCTTCCTCAGCGCAGGTCATGCGGCGGGTCCCGATGGACCCTGGAGCCCGCCGGCGTCCTGCGCCGATGTGGGCCGTGTCTTCTGGCTCTCCGATCCGTTCGCGGCCCACCCCAGCCAGCTCGACCGCTGGTGCGCCCCGGGCCGCGAATTGTTCGTGGCCTTGTTCCTGGCGCCGATCGAGAGCGACCCGCCGGCCGCCGGCGCCATGCGCTGGCGCTCGCCGGAGAGCGGGGCCGAGCGGTCGGTCGAACTCTGCCCGGAAGTCCGCGGTCGCTATCTTGCGGAGCTCGAGGGCCTGCGCCAGGCCTGGGCGCGCGAGGCCGCCAGCCGCCGGGCGCAGCTGCTTTGGTGTTCGAGCGCCGCGCCCTTCGAGGACTGTTTGCTGCGGCTTGTCGTCGGCAGCGGGGCGCGCCTGCCGCGATCGGAAGAGCGCAGCGGATGATGTTCGCTGCGCCGCTCTGGCTCGCCGTCTGGTTGCTCTTGCCCGTCTGGCTCCTCTGGCGGCGGCGTCCGCAGGACCCCGCGCTCGCGGACACCGGGGCCTTGGCCCTATGGGACGGCTCACAGGGGCAGCCGGGGGAACGGCGTCGGGCCCGAAGTCGGCCCAGGGCCGCGGAGTGGCTCGCCTGGGCGGCCCTGCTGGCCGCGAGCCTGGCCCTGGCCCGCCCCCTCGGGCAGGGAGCCACCGGGCCGTTGGTTCTCGAAGTCTGGCTCGAACGGCTGCCCGGCGCCTTCCTGCCGGCGCGGGGTGGGAGCGGTCCGAGCCGGCTGGACGCCGCGCTCGAGCAGCTCGTGCGCGCAGCCGATCGGGTCGGCCCGCTGCTCTGGCGCTGGCGCACCCCGGGAGCCGAAGCCGGGCAGGTTCTCGCCGGTCCGGGGGCCGCCGAGTGGATCGACTCTCTGGGGCCGGACCCGCGGCCATTGAAAGCCACGGCCGATGACCGCCCCGGAGTCCTTTGGTTGCTGCTCGATCCTCCCGAGGTGCCCCCGCGCTTCGCCGGTTGGGCGGTGCTCGCCGGGGACCGGGTGCCCGGCCCCGTGGCGGTCGAGGACCGCGTCGAGCCGGGGCAGGCCCCGCGCTGGATCGAGTGGGATGGGGAGCGCCTGCAGTTGGGAGCCCCTGCCGATGCGGGCCGCTTGCAGCTCGACCCGCGTTTGCCCGAGTGGCTCGAGCGCTTCGCCGCCCTGTGGGCTGCCAACCGCGGGCTCTCGACCGCCTCCGCCCCAGGGGCGGGTGCGACGGCCCTGGTGCTCGGCCAGGGCCCGGAGCTGACCGAGCCCCTGCGCTTGCGCTGGGCGGGGATGGAACTCGTCGCCCAGCCTGAAAGTGGCGTCGCCTCGGGGGACCTCGACCTGCCCGCCCTGGCGGTCGAGCCGCGGGGCGAATTCGACTGGAGCCTCGGCCCGCCTTCGGCCCCCTGGGCCATCTCCGGCTCCTCCGGACGCCTCGACTGGGCCCGGGCTCGCTGGGAGCCGCCGCGCGGCGATCCCGCGCGGGTGGCCCTAGGCCTGTGCGAGTTGTTCGACCGCGCCCGGCGGATGCCGGCGGCCTGCGTGCCGCTCGAGCAGCGCCGGGAGCGCGCCCCCGGTCCTCTGCGGCCCGGGATCGAGCAAGCCTTCGATACGGCCTTGGCGCGGGCCACGGCCGCGCAGAAGCCCCCCCCGCGCTCCCTGTCCCTGTATCCGGCCCTCGCGGCGCTGGCGGCGGCCCTGGCCGCGTTGGCCCTCGGTTTCCGCGCCCCCGCCGGTGAGCGTGCCGAGGCGGGGGGGCGGCCCGCTTTCGACGGGGGCTCGGGCCTCGGGGCGGCGCAGGCTGTCGCGGGACCTCGCCCACGGCGCTGAGCTGGCGTCCTGCGAGCTAACCCGGGATCGGCTCCTACGCCCGCGGCAGGGGCGCTTCGGCCTTTCGGCCGAAGCACAAAACCAGCGCCAGCAGGGTTGCGAGTCCCGCCCCCAGGCAAACCGAGGCCGGGATTCCGATCAGCGCTGCCGGAAGATAGCCGCAGAACAACGCTACGGCGTTGGCGGTCAGGGCGTAGGGCAACTGGGTGCGCACGTGGTCGAGGTGATCCGCGCTGCAGGCGATCGAGGAAAGCACGGTGGTGTCGGAGATCGGCGAGCAATGGTCGCCGAAGATCGCACCTTCGAGCACCGCGCCGATCGAGAGCAGCATCAGCCCGAGGCCGCCGAGGTGCGTGCCTGCGCCGAGTTGGAACGCGAGTCCGACCACCAGCGGTAGGAGGATGCTCATCGTGCCCCAGGAGCTCCCGGTGGCGAAAGCGATCGCGCCCG
The DNA here is from genome assembly GCA_044375105.1 of Planctomycetota bacterium. Classification (GTDB taxonomy): domain Bacteria; phylum Planctomycetota; class UBA1135; order UBA1135; genus JBIKLM01. The sequence continues at coordinate 1,128 of JBILNK010000244.1, read as the reverse complement.
ATAGCAGGAACAGCACCAGCGGGAGCAGCAGGGGCTCGAGCAACCCCTCGATCTGCAGGGCCAGGTAGGGTGCCGTACCGAGATCCTCGCAGGCGCTGCCGATGCCCCAGGCCAGATACAGGATGCACAGGGCCGCGCCCATCGAGCGCAGCGCGCCCCAGGCGCCCAGGAGCACCTCTCGGGCCCCCAAACCGGCGCTCAGCGAGGCCAGCACCGCCAGGGCGAATCCGACCGCGGAGCCGATCATCAGGGGAGCGTTGCCGCTGCCCCGCGCGAGCACCCCCAGCAGGCCCTGCAAGCTCCGCAGCTGCTCGAAGGACATCCCGAAGGCGCCGCCGCGGCGCGCGATCTCGAACAGGGTGACCCCCAGGAAGGCCGTGACGGGGACCAGCGCGCGCCAGGCGGCCGGATGGACCCCGGCGGGCAGCGCCGGGGCTTGCGGGCCCTCCGCCAGGGGCACGGCCCCGGGGCGCAGCACCAGGCCGTAGCGACGCGCACGGCGTTCCGCCGCCAGCATCGTTCCGAAGTCTCGCCCGGTCAGGACCAGCAGGGCCACCAGGGCCAGCGTGAACCAGCTGTAGAAGCGGTAGGGCAAGGTCTGGAGGAAGACCTCGTAGCCCTGGGCGCTCGACAAGCCCGCGGCCGGCAGCTGCGCGGCGTAGGTCGAAACCTCGAAAGCGATCCAGGTCGAGAACAGCGACAGGCCGGCGACGGGTGCCGCGGTGGAATCGACCAGATAGGCCAGCTTTTCGCGGGCCACGCGGAATCGGTCGCTCAGCGGCCGCATGGTCGAGCCCACGAGGATCGTGTTGGCGTAATCGTCGAAGAAGATCAGCAGACCCATGCCATAGGTGCACAGCTGTGCGCTCCGCGGGCCCTTGGCCAGCCGGCTCAGCCGGTCCATCAGGCCGCGCAGGCCCCCGTTCAGCGTCAGATTGCCCACCATGGCGAGCATCAGCGCCACGAAGGCCACGATCTGCAGTTTTTCGGCGGAGGAGATCGTCTCGAAGAGGTAACGGGTGAAGACCCCCTGGGCGCCCTCGCTCCATGCCGCCCACGGGCCGCTGCCGCCTTGCAGGCGGACCAGGATCGAGCCCGCCAGGACGCCGCCGAACAGGGACGGGATCG
>JBILNK010000083.1:0-17965 GCA_044375105.1 Planctomycetota bacterium | reverse complement strand
AACGGCTGCGCCGGCGAGCCGGCTCCGCAGGCGCTGGCGGGGCCCTCGTCGGCCGGGCTGGGGATCGAGGCGCAGCTTGCGTTGGTCGCAGCCGGTTGCCCACGGCGCGGCAGCGCGGCCGCGGCCTGTTCGAGGGCCAGGCCCGCCCGTCCGCCCAGGCGATGCCCGGGGTCCCCGTCCCACGCCGGACCAGCGCTGGTCCGGGCCGCGGCCCCAGCGCCCTGTGGCTGGCGCGGCTGGTCGGCGGCCGGGGCCCTGCCAGCCGCCGCGGAGGTTGGGCCGCAGGCCGCGGCCAGGGCCGCCAAGATGCGCGTGCAGGCGCCGCGGTGCTCGAGATCGAGCTCGAGCACGCGCTGGCGCCCCGCGCGCCGGATGGCCGCGCTGCGCTTGGGATCGGCGAGGGCCGCACGCGCGACCTCGACCAGCTCTTCGGCCCCGGCGAAATACAGCGCCTCGCGCCCCTCGGCGAACAGCTCCTGATGCTCGCTGCTGCGCTCCGCCAGCAAGAGCCCGCCCGCGGCCGGGATCTCGATCGAGCGATCGGTGTGCTGGTCGCGGTTCTTGCGCCGCAGGAATCCCAAGGACAGCTCGCTGGCGGCGATCGAAAGCGCGTACTCGCGGGCCAGCAGCGGCCGGCCTTCGAGGCACAGCTGGCGCGGCGCGCCGCGCAGCCGCTGCCAACCGTTGCCGAATACGCGCACGGATAGACCGGCTTCGGCCAAAGCCACCAGCGCCTCCGCGCGCGGCTCCTCGTAGCTGCCCACGAAACCGATCGGGGCGCCGAAGGCCCGGCGCTCGGCCGGGCTGACCTCGCGCGGCTTGAACAGCTCCGGGTCGTAGCTCTTGGGTTCGTAGTGCACGCGCCGCGCCCCCAGGCGGGCCAATTCGCCGTCCACCAGGTTGCGGCGCTTGGTGGTCACGACCAGGTCGTAGAGCGGCAGGCAAGCACTCTGGAAGCGTGAGCGGTTGTGACGCAGGAACAGATCGTCCTCGCTGAACAACAGCGCCGGCAGATCCGGCGCACGCCAGCGGAGCTCGGCCAACGTCGCGGGCCACAGGGTCCGGCCGCACTCGACCCACAGCAGGTCGTAGGGGCCCTGCTCGAGAGCCGCAGCCAGTTGGCGATTGAGCCCGGCCAGGTCGAGGGGCCAGCCCAGGCGATAGCAGGCCCGTTCGAGCAGCGTCGCCGCCGGCGGGCGACCGTCCAGGCTCTCGAGCGCGTGGCTGATCGGGGTCAGGCGATGGCCGAGGGCGCGCAGCGCGCGCGCGCGCTGGGCCGAGCGCGTCGAGGGCGCCAGCTCGCCGACGTAGAGGATCTTCATGACGGGAGCCTCATGGCGCGAGCCCCAGGGAGCCGAGCGCGGCACGCAGGCCGGCCCCGTCGGCGTCGAAGTTCCAGCGCTGCATGCGCTCGGCGGCCAGTGTTCCGGCGCGCGCCAGGGCCTCGCGGTCCGACAGGGCCGTCTGCAGGGTCGCGGTGAGGGCCGCCACGTCGCCGGCCGGGAAGATCCAGCCGTTCTGGCCGGGCTCGATCAGGTCGCGGGCGGAGCCGACCCGGTCGCTGGCCAGGACCGGCGTGCCCGAGGCCATGGCTTCGTTGACCACCAGGCCCCAGGGCTCGTAGGTCGAGGGCAGCACGAACAGGTCGGCCAGGTCGTAAAAGCGCGGCAATTCGGTCTGGTTGCGAAAGCCCAGGAAGCGCACGCCCGGGCGGCCGGCGGCGCGGCGCTCGAGGGGACCGCGCTCCTCGCCGTCGCCGATCAGGAGCAGCTCCAATTCGACGCCGCGATCGCCGAGCGCCAAGGCCGCCTCGAGCAGATCGCGGGCGCGCTTCTTGGGCTGGAACTTGGAGGCGAACAGCACCACCGGCCGACCGGGCCGCAGCCCGAGCTCGGCGCGCAGGCGCTCGCGTCCCGGAGCGGCCTCACGGGCCGCACGCTCGAAGCGCTGGTTGTCCACCGCGTACGGCATCGAGAACAGGCGTTCTTCGGGGACCCCATAGGCCCGATAGAAATCCCGGTTGTGGCTGCCGATCGTCAGGCAGGCCGAGACCTGGGAGAGCAGCTGCGGCAGGCACAGGGCCCGCAGGCGCGCGCGCCAGCCGTTGCGCGGGCGGCCGTGCAGCAGGGATTCGCCCCGCAGCAGCACCGGCAGTCCGGCCCGCCGCGCGGTCAGGAGCGCCTCCAGCAGGCTAACCTGAGCGTAGCCGTGCAGCCACACGGCGTCGAAGCGCCGGGGATCGATCAGCTCCCGCAGACCCTTGGACCAAGGGCGCAGAAGGCCGAGTCCTTCGGCTCCGAAGCGCGCCTCCAGGAAGCGGTGCCGATAGCCCGTCAGCAGGTCCACGTCCCAGCTCAGCTCGCGCCCGAAGCCCGGATCGAAGTGGCCGCGCACCGAGCGGTCGCTCAGGAAGGCCACCTCGAGCTCGAGCCAGGGCTGGCGCGCGAGCAGCGCCAGCAGGGGCGCCTGGTATTGGATCGGGTGGCTGACCAAATAGAGTAGCCGGACCGGGCGCTGGCCGGCCGGGGCCCAGCCGGGGCGCTCGGCGGGGCCCGCTTCGATCGGGCGAACTCTGGGGCTCGATCCTGGCCGGCGCTCTAGGGTCGCCATGGCTCAGCTCGCCGCACGGGCGGTGGACTTCGCTCCCTCGAGGTAGTAGGGGTTCTTGCCGTAGCCGCCGTAGGCTCCGTAGTAGCCGCCTCTGCGGCGCTCGTGCCGGTAGGCGTTCATCACCGCGCCGACCAGGTTGGCCCCCGATTGGCGCAGGCGCACGCAGGCGGTCTCGACCGCAGCGGCCGGCAGCCCGCCGCAGCGATAGAGCAACACGATCGCATCGAGTCGGTGGGCGAAAGACTCGACGTCGGCGACCACCAGAGCCGGCGGCAGGTCGAACACCACCAGGTCGTAGGCTTGCTCCAGCTCGAAGAGCAGCTGGTTGGCGCGCGGACCGGTCAGGGCCTCGCCGGCGCCTCCTTCGAGGTGCCCCGCCATCAGGACCGACAGGTCTGGATTGCCGGTGGGGGCCACCAGGCTGCGCCAATCGACCGGAGTGGACAGCGCCTCGGCCAAGCCGGGTGCCGCCGGCCGGCCCAGATAGCGGTGCACCGAGGGCCGGCGCATGTCGGCATCGACCAGCAGCACGCGCCGGCCTCCCGTGGCGAAGGCCCAGGCCAGGTCCACGTTGGTGGTCGATTTGCCCTCGCCGGGCGCGCAGGAGGTCACCGCCAGGGTGCGCGGCTGCTGGCCTCCGCTGGCGGCGAAGCGCAGGTTGGCGCGCAGGCTGCGGTAGGCCTCGGCGATCGGGCCGTGGGGCGCATCGCGCATGGCGATGAACTCTTTGGGGGCGCCGGGTACGCGCGCCTGGCCGTGGCGGAAGTCGGGGACCGTAGCGAGGATCGGCAGCCCGGTGACTTGCTCGAGGGCCTTGTCGGTTTGCAGGGCACCGCGCAGGCGCTCGCGCGAAAAGGCGGCGAACAAGCCCGCGGCCAGGCCCAGGACCACTCCGAAGACCAGGGTCAAGCCGACCCGCGGTGCATAGCGCTGGGCCGGTGCCTCGGCTGGGTCGATGAACGTGGCGGCCGGCGCGGAGGCGGCGCGCTTGATTTCGGCCTCCTGCAACGAGCGTAGCAGGAAGGCGGTCAGCTCTTTGTGGGTCTCGAGCTGTCTCAGCGGCGCGGCCAGCTCGCGCTCGACCTCCGGTAGGGTCTCGAGGCGCTTTTCGAGCGCGCCGCGATAGCCGGCCAGCTCCCCGAGCTGCTGCGAAAGGGCGCGCGAGCGCTCCACCAGGTGCTGGGCGGTGCGGGCCTCGACCTGCCCCTGGGCTTGTTCCAGGGCCGCCAGGCTCTGACCGGGGGCCTGTTCCAGGGTGATGCGCGCGCGGGCCACCAGGTCCAGGCGCCCTGAGTGCAGCTCGCGCAGGCCCGCAAGGCGCGACGTGAGGTGCACCACGAGCTGCTGCTGGAGCTGGGTCAGGAACGCTTCGGCCTTCTGCAGGTCCGGGTGTTCGGCAGTGACCTCCGCGGCCCAGCGGTCGCGCTCCGCGCGGGCCGAGGAAATGCGGTCGAGCAGCGCGCGGCTGAGGGGATCGGCCGCCACGCCGCTCTCGGCCTGCTCCGCGAAGAGGGCGGCTGCGCCCTGGTCGCCGGCTCGCAGGCGGGCCACCAGACCCTCGAGGGCTTCGATCTGCAGGCCGAGCTCGTCCGCCAGGCCGGCCAGCTGATCGACGCGGGCCTGCAGCGCCAAGCGCGCCGGCTGGTCGTTGGACAGGCCGATGGTCAGGCGCTGCATCGAAAGGGTCGAGAGCTGCTCGATCAGGCTCTGGGAGAGCGGATCGGAGAGCTGCTCGCCGAGCCGCGAGAGGGCCTCGTAGCGCCGCTCGGCGAACAGGGCTGCCGCCTCCTCGAGAGCCTTCTGCTCGACCTCCAGGCGCATGCGCTCGAGCTCCAGGGCCGAGAGGTCGCCGGCGATCGCCGCGGCGGCGCTGGGCAGATCGATCAGGTCCGGGTGCCGGCGGCGCAGCTCGGTCACCGCCGCCTCGGCCGACTCCAGGGCGGCCTGCTGCACGGCCAGCTGGCCCACGATGAACTCCACCGTGGTGCTGGCGCGGTCGCGGCCCTTTTGCACGACCTGCCGGAAGTAGTTGGCGCAGATCGCGTTGGCCGCGGCCGCCGCCCGCAGCGGATGGCTGTCGGAGACGGTCACCGCCAGGACGCCCGAGTTGCGCTGAGTCTCGACCACGCGTGTGTTGCCCATCAGGCGGCGCACGGCGTCGGCCTCCGTTTGGCGCACGAGCCGGAAGCGCTTGCCCCGGACCTCTCCAACCGGCTCGAGGGTCAACAGCGCCCCCAAGGCTTCGAAGGGCATGCCGGGCACGAAGTCGAACGCCAGCCGATCGGTCCCCAGGCCAACGCGGGAGAGCTCGACTCGGCCGTCCGTGATCAAGCGCACTTCGAGGGACTCCGGGGCCTCGCCGGAAAGGTCTTCGAAACGGGCGCGCAGGTATCCACCCGGCTCGCTGCGGCCGGACAGGCGCGCCCAGAGCCCAGCCAAGGGCGCGAGGGCCAAGTCCTCGACGCGCGTCGAGAGCCCCAGGTGCGGCTCGATCGCGGCCTGTTCGAAATCCGCCAAGCCTCCGCCCCGGGGAGCGGACACGGTGGCCTCCGCGAGGGTTCGGGACTCGAGCACGGCGATCTCGGCCGCCGCGGCGGGCGCTGCGGTCAGTCGCGCCAGGTCGCCCAGCATGCCCTCGCTGTGCTCGCTCTTCTCGAGCATCAAAGTCGCCTCGGCGCGGTACACCGGCTCGCTGCGACCGAGGAAGCCGAGGGTCGCACCGAGGCCCGCCAGGGCGCCGATCAGGACAAACAGAGGCCGCCGGCGGGCGGCATCCAGGAATTCGGCCCAATCGAAGCCAGCCGATACCGAGTTTGCATCCGGCTTTGCGAAGGGATTCATTTGTCGAGCGCGTCGGAGACCACGACCAGGTTGGTGATCGATCCGAAGATCGGTGCGGCCGCGTTCAACACTGGCACGATCTGCTCGCGGAACACGCCGCCGCGCGAGAGGCGCACGAAGATCAGGTCGTCGGGATAGACCGGCAACAGGCCGCTGGCATCGGGCGTGGCGGCATCGAAGAAGTGCACCGCCAGTTGGTCCGCTTGCACGCGCAGCAACGCCACCTGCTCGCGATCGCCGCCTTCGCGCACGCCGCCGGCCAGGGCCAGCACCTGCAGCAGGTTGAGCGGGCGATCGAGGGGCACGCCGCCCGGGCGCTCGACCTCGCCCAGCACGAAGGCCTGGCGCGCCGCATAGGTGTGCACCGAGAGCCCGACCTGCGGCTCGATCACGAAGCGCCCCAGGGCCGCCTCCAGGGCCTGTTTGCTTTCGACCACCGAAAGTCCCGCCAGGCGCACGCTGCCGATCAGCGGCAGCACCAGGTTGCCGTCCGGGTCGATGCGCAGGGGCACCTCGGGCCTGGCCAGGTCCGGATGGCCGGCGATGTTGAGGGTCAAGACGTCGCCGGGCCCCAGGGTGAAGGGCGGCGGCGGGGGCGCGTTGGGTAGGGTCTCCGCGGGCAGATCGGCTTCGACCAGCGGGGGCGCTTGGACGCAGCTCGGCGCCAGGAGAAGCAGGGCCAGCAGGGCGGGGAGCAGGGGGGGGAGGTGCATTTTTTCCGGTCCGTCTGCGGCCGTATCGGTCGCCCGCGCGAGGTCCTTGCGCCGCCGCTCCGCCCGCCGCAGCGATTCCCGGGCCCGGTTCCGACCCGCGGCCCGCGGCGCCGGGGGGCGGCGGGCTCGACCGCGGGGCTCCCGACCGATGGGCGGATGTGCTTGGCTCCGGGGTCGCGAGTCCCGCTCGGCCCCGGGAGCTCCCCCTTGGCCTCCGTTTCCCTCAGAGCGCGCGGGCGGGCGACGGACGCACGCTGGGCAGGGCCGCCGGGGGCTCGGAGGCCGTGCACCCGCTCCCGGGAGGCTGCGGCAACCGCCGGGCGCGGGTCCACAGCTCGCCTTCGACCCGCGCCAGGTCCAGGCGGCGCAGGCAGGCGTTGTCGTGGGGGCAGATCGCGCGGTAGCAGGGCGCGCAGGCGAGCTCCGCGCGCAAGGGCGTCATGGCGTCGCCGTGCGGCAGCCATAGGCCGGCCCGATCGGTTCCCGCGAACAGCACCACCCCGGGGCAGCCCACGGCGGCGGCCAGGTGGGCGGGACCGGAGTCGTTGCTGAGCAGCGCGGCCGCCTGCTCGAGCAGGGCCGCCGATTCGCGCAGGCCCAGCTGGCCGCACAGGTTGGCGGCCCGGGCTCCGGCGGTCGCCGTGATCCGAGCGCCGAGCTCGCGCTCGCCAGCGCCGCCCAGGATCGCCACCTCGCCGCCGCGCTGGCACCAGCGCCGCGCCAGCTCGGCGAAACGCTCCTCGGGCCAACGCTTCGAGGCCAGTTTGGAGCCCGGCGCCAGGCACAGGAGCGCGCTCGCGCGCGGCTCGTGCTGCGCTGCGGCACCCGCGCAGGCCGCCGACCCGTCCCGGCTCAGGGCTGCGCCCAGCGCTTGCGCGGCGCGGCGGCGCTCCGGCTCCGAGAGCTCGAGTCCGCGCGGGGCCGGGTTCGCCGGCAGGGCGCACAGGGCCAGCAGGCGCTCGCTCTCCCGCGGCCAGGGGCGCGAGCGGTCGTGGGCACGCGCGATCGCCGCGCCGAGCCCGTGGGCGTTGTGGATGCGCGCCCCGCGCACGCCGCGCGCCCCGGCCCAGCGCAGGGCCAGCAGGTGGCGCCATTCGGCCAGGGGCCCGGTCAGCTCCTGGGGCAGGACGTACACGCGCTCGAGTCCGAGCTCGGCGATGCGCTCGCGCCAGCGGCGCCGGCCCCCCGGCGCGGCCAGCTCCTCGCGGCTCCACAGGCACAGCCGATCGGCCGGGCCGCCGGCGCTGAACAGCTCCTTGGCCCCCGGCGCCGAAGCGGGTCCGGGGGAGCTCAGCAGCACCAGCTCGGCCTCGGGATGGGCCGCGCGGATGGCCTCCAGGGCCGGCAGGGCCGCCAGCAGGTCGCCGACCTGCCCGACGCGCCAGACCCCGACCCGGCGCGGGGCGCGGGGCAGCCGCGGGAACAGCAACCGCTCGCCCAGCCAGAGCAGGCGGTTCGAGAGGGCCACGTAGGCCTGCCCGAGCGCGGCGCGCCAGGGATCCCGGGGCGGCGGCGGGTCATCTGGACCCGGCTCGGGTCGCGGCGCAGGAGCCAGCAAGCGGGTCCAGGGCCAGAACATACTTTCGCCATCGGCAGAGTCCGGGGCGCCCCGGAGGTCGCGGGTGGACCGATTCCCGCCGCTGCGAGCGCCGACACCGGCCGACCGCCACCCCGGCAGGCCCGGGCGGCCCCTGGCGTCGACCTGCGCCGGGCGCCCCCCGGCGATTCCCAGCGCAGGGGCGCGGGGCCCCAGCCGGGCCCTCGGATGGTCCGCGAGCGGTCCGGCCCGCGGGGCCCCTCAGCCGCGCAGCACTTCGCCGTGGCGCGGGTGGGCCAGCAGCTCGGCGAAATCCGGATCGGCGCGCAGTTTGACGCGCTCGTCCGCGGGCAGGCGGGCTTCCTCGAGGGCCTCCGCGGCCTTGTCCAGCTTGCCCTGCAGGGCGTAGGCGCGCGCCTGGGCCAGGAAGCCCCCGCGGCGCACGAAGGGCGAGGCCCCCTGGTTCAGCTTGAGCACGCGCTTCAGGTCGTCCAGGGCCGCGCCGGGGTCGTTCAGGTCGAGCAGCAGTTCAGCGCGGGCTTGCAGCGCCGTCCAGGCGTCCTCCTGGGCCCGCTCGATGGCCAGGTCGGCCTGGTCGAGCAGCTCGCGCCGCACGGCCTTGTCGCCCAGGTTGGCCAGCAGGATCTTGGCCGCGCGATCGATCGGCGCGGGCAGGTCCGCGGCCAGTTCGCGCACGCGCGGCTCGAGCTCTTTGGCGGGCAGCGGCAGGCGCCCGAGGCGCACCAGCAGCCGCGGGGCTTGCTCGCGCGGCAGGGTTTCCGTGCCGATCCAGCCGAGCCAGGTCAAGAGTTCCTGCGCCCCGAGGGTCTTCGGCAGGGTGCGCCAATACAGGTAGATCGCGTCGAACAGCGCCGGCGCCCGCGCCGGGTCGCGCGCCAGGGCGTCGACCTCCGCGTCCTTGCTGGGGTCCTGCGTGGCGATCAGGTAGCGCAGGGCCACCTCGGCCAGGTTGGCGGGCTCGCTGGCCAGGGCCCGCGAGATCCGCGCGCTGCGTTGCGGCGCATCGAGCGCCAACAGGCCGCGCAGGGCTTCGGCCCGCAGGCTGCGTTCGAGGCCGTTCTGGCCATAGCGGGCTTCCAGGAAGGGGATCGTCAGCTCCGGAGCGCCGAGCTTGGGCAGCAGCGCCAGGGTCGCGGCGCGCACCGGGGGCAGAGCGCTCTGGAACCCGGCGATCAGCGGCGGAACCAGGGCCGGGCTGTGCAGCCGCTCGAGCGCCAAACTGGCCTCTTCGAGGGCCAGCAGCGTGGCCTGCTTGCTGTCGGGCAGCGGCGGCGGTCCGCCCTTGATCGCCGCCAGCCCCGGGGAGTCTGGCGACAGGTCGAAGAAATCGAGCAGGGCCAGCCCGCCCGCGGCGCCCGCCTGGACGAGCTTGTCGCGCAGGCGCTGGGCGTCCCGCGAGGCCCCGCCGCCGGACTTGAGCCGCAGGGCCACCAGCTCCACCATCCAGCCGCGCACCTGCGGAGCGCGCTGGGCGATCTCCTCCGCGCGGCCGCTGCGGGCGCGCTCGAGCAGACCCTCGAGGTCCTGGGCGGCCGCGGGCGATCCAGAGAGCAGGAGGGCCAGCAGCCCGGAGGCGATCCACGCGCGCATGCAGAGAGCTTAACGGCCGCGGGGCCCTCAGCCGCTCTGGCGGCGCGGCCAGAGCCAGCCGGCTCGGCCCGCGTCCGGGCGCGCCCGCTCGGGCTCGTCCGCGGCCCTCTCCTCCGGGCGCTTGGGCTCGCCGCGGGCCGCCTCCAGCAGGGGCCGCAGGCGCTCCTCCGGCGGCAGCCCGTACAGAGCCCGCAGCTGGTGGCGCCGGCGCAGCAGCCAGGAACGCATGCCCGTCCATCGGCCAGGGCCGGCCCGGGACCGAACCCCCGGTCCCGGCGCTTCCCCGGCGCGAGCGCTCCGGGGCGCTCCCGCGCTGCCCGCGGCCGGCCTCGGCGGGCCCCATCCAGGGCTACATTGCTGCCATGACCGCCGCAGCGAGCAGCGCCCCGCGCTCCCACCCGCACCCCGGCCCGCTCGGGCCGGCGGAGCTGGACGTGCTGGTGATCGGCGGGGGCCACGCGGGCGTGGAAGCGGCCCTGGCGGCGGTGCGCCTCGGGGTGCGCGTGGGCCTGTGCACGTTCCGTTTGGACCGCATCGGAGAAATGAGCTGCAACCCGGCCATCGGCGGTCTGGCCAAGGGCCAGCTGGCCCGCGAGGTCGACGCCCTGGGCGGCCTGATGGGCGAGGCCATCGACCGGACCGGGATCCAGTTCCGCATGCTCAACACCGCCAAAGGTTTTGCGGTGCGCGCCCCGCGGGCCCAGGCCGATCGGCACCTCTATCGCGAGTTCGTGACCGAGCGCACCCTGTCCGCGCCCGGCCTGCAAGCCTTCGAAGGCGGCGCCCAGGGGCTCTGGATCGAAGCCGGAGCGGGACCCGCCGGCGGCCCGCGCGTGGTCGGCGCCGTGCTGGCGGACGGCCGGCGGGTGCGCGCCCACGCCACCGTGGTGACCACGGGCACCTTCCTGCGCGCGATCATGCACACCGGCGAGGCGCAGAGCTCCGGGGGCCGGGTGGGGGAGCAGAGCGCCGAATCCTTGAGCGCCTCCCTGCTGGCCCTGGGGCTCGAAATGGGCCGGCTCAAGACCGGCACGCCCCCGCGGCTGGCCCGCGGCAGCCTCGACTGGGAAGCCCTCGAGCCCCAGCCCGGCGATCCAGAGCCCGAACCGTTTTCGTTCCGCACCGACCGCGCCAGGTTCCCCAGCCTGCCGCAGGTCGATTGCCGCATCACCTACACCAACCAGCGCACGCACGAGCTGATCCGCGCCAACATCCATCGCGCTCCGATGTACGCCGGGCGCATCCGCGGCGTCGGCCCGCGCTATTGCCCTTCGGTCGAGGACAAGGTCATGCGCTTCGCCGATCGCGAGCGCCACCAGTTGTTCCTCGAGCCCGAGAGCCTCTCGACCGACGTGGTCTACGTGAACGGCGTTTCGACCTCGCTGCCCGCCGAGGTCCAGGAGGCCTTCATCCGCACGATCCCGGGCCTCGAGCGGGCGCGCTTCCTGCGCCACGGCTACGCCGTCGAGTACGACTTCGTGATGCCCAGCCAGCTCGATCCGACCCTGGCGGTGGCGCGGGTCCCCGGGCTGTACCTGGCCGGCCAGATCAACGGAACCTCGGGCTACGAGGAGGCCGCGGCCCAGGGCCTGGTGGCCGGCGCCAACGCGGCCCTGTGGGCCAGCGGCCGGCCGGCCTTCGTGCTCGGCCGCCACGAGGCCTACGTGGGCGTGCTGGTCGACGATCTGGTGGTCTCGGCGCCGACCGAGCCCTATCGCATGTTCAGCAGCCGCGCGGAGTTCCGCTTGACCCTGCGCGGCGACAATTGCGACCAGCGCCTGGCGCCCCGCGCCCGGGAGATCGGCCTGATCGACGCCCAGGCGGCGGCCCTGGCCGAGGGCCGCCGCGCGCGCCTCGAGCAGGGCCGCCGGCTGCTCGAGAGCCAGCGCGATCCCGAGCAGCCCGCGCGCAGCTTGGCGGAGGTCCTGCGGCGCCCCGACCGCGACATCTTCGGCCTGCTGCCGCGCTGCCCCGCGCTGCAGGCCCTCTCGCTCGAGCCGGACCTGCTGGCGGCCCTCGAAGCGGACATCAAGTACGCCGGCTACGTCGAGCGCCAGCGCCAGGACGTGGAGCGCTTGCGCGCCCAGGAGCAGCAGGAGCTGCCCAGCGACCTCGACTTCGCCGCGATCCAGGGCCTCTCCAACGAAGCCCGCGAAAAGCTGACCCGACTGCGGCCCCGCACCCTGGGCGCCGCCGGCCGCATCGCCGGCGTCAACCCCCCGGACGTGGCCCTCCTGGCGATCCACCTGCGCCGCCGCCGCAGCCCCGCCCCTGTGCCCCACGCAGACGACCCCCGCGCCGCTCCGAACGGCTAGGAGTCGCCGAAAGGGCTGGAGACGGCTAGGAGAGGCTTGGAACGGAAGTGAGGGCCGCCTTCGTCGGCGGGCCGCAGGGCGCTCGCAGCTGCGGGCCAAGCCGATGCGCCGCTCTTCGGGGCTCGCAGCGTGCCAGGCGTGGATTCGTTGTCCGCAGCGCACGGCAACCTTGCTCCCCGTCGCACGGGGCCTGGTTGGCCTTCGCACGTGGGCTCGCTTGTCGCGCTACTCAGGCGGCGCTCGCGGCCGCGGCGCAGATCGACCCGCAGCCAGGCTCGCCGAGCGCGCCGCGCGGTTTTCGCCCGGGTCCGATCGACGCCGGGCGAGCGGGCTCAATTCGGCGCGGAGGGCGGCTTCGGCGAGGTGTCCGGGCGCCAGATCGCGGGGGCGGGCGGTTCGGTGGGGGTGGCGGGGGCGAAGGCGCTTTCGGCGTCGGCGAGCACTTCGAGTTGGATCGGTTCGGGCTCGAGCGTTTCGGAGAGGGGCGGCGGGGCGAGCCAGCGCTCGGCCGCGCGGCGATGGGCCACCTCGGCCAGCCCGGACAGGCGCGCCAGGGCGCGGCGGGCGGCGGGCTCCGTGGCGGCGGGCAGGAGGCGCTCCAGCCAGCGGCAGGTGACCCACAGGTCGTGGGCGTCGCCGAGGGCCGAGACCAAGCTGCCGAGGGGATCCTGGCCGGGGGCTTCGAGGCCCAGGGCGCGGCGCGCCCAGCGCACTTTCTTGCCGGCGATGCGCAGGCGGTGCAGCGCCTCGGGCTCGAGCGGTGTGCGGCGGCGGCGCTCGAACAGCGCCAGCTCGAGGCCGCCCAGGGCGCTCCACGGATCGGCCGGTTCCCGGGACAGGTGCTCGGCGAGCTCGCGGCCCGCGCGGGCCAGTCCGCCGCGCGGATGGCGCGCCAGGAAGCTGAGCAGCCGGGCCTGGCTCCGGCTGCGCCGCGCGGCCAGCGGACGGCGCGCGGCCCGCGCGAGGGCCGCGAAACGGGGCCGCTTGGCCAGGCGCTCGAGCCAGGCCAGGGCCACGTCCATGTCGCGCAGCTCGCCCGCGCGCCGCCGCAGGCGCCGCAGCCGTTGGCGAGCCCGACGGCCAACCGGCTGATCGTCCGGGGCCACCAGAAGGGTGGCCGCCTCCACGGCGCGGCAGGCGCGGCGCAGCTGATGGATCGAATCCACGGCTAGGCGCCGGCGTTTCGAAAGCTTGCGGCAGCGCGCCTCCAGCTCGCCCCAGGCGGCTGCCAGGGCCTGCGGAAGACGCTCCGGCTGGCTCCAGGGCGAGGGGGGCAGGTCGGCGGCGGCGCTCACCCAAACATGCTAGGGGGCCGAGGCGCCGGCGGAAGCCCGCGCCGGTCCTGGCAGCGACGCGGTCTGCCCGGATTCGCGCCCGCCCGTCGGCTTCCCGGGCCCGCGCTGGGCCGGGTCGACCCGGCGGGGAGGTAAAAGGCTGGGCTCGCAACGGTCCGATCAGCGCCTACACACCCTGTCGGTGAATCCATGACCCGCCCGAACGCCGAGACCCTGCCGCCCACGACCGCCTCGACCGCCTCGCGGGCCCTGGCGGCCGCCGGCGACGCCCAGTCGGCCCGCGACGTGGCCGCCCTCGACGACGCGGCCGAGGGCGCCAAGCGACGCCTGCAGGCCCGCCGCCGGAGCCTGGTCGAGCGGCTGATCTACGGCCCGCCGCCGCCGCCCGAGGAGCTGATCGCCGGCGGGCGCCTGTCCGAGGCGGGCCCCGGCCCGGCCGCCCAGGCGGCCCTGTCCGCGGCGCTCGAGTGCCTCGGCCGCGGGCAGGCCTTCACCGCCAACGGCAAGCTCTCGGCCGAGCTGCGCAGCGCCCTGGCGCGAGAAAAAGCCTACGGCTTCACCGTGCCCGCCCCCTACGGCGGCGCGGGCAGCAGCTACACCGAGCTGGCCTTGCTCGAAGAGGAACTGGCCGCCAATGGCCTCGGAGCCCTGGCGGTCGAGATCTCGGGCCAGCTCACGATCGGCGCCGGCTCGCTGCTCGCCTACGGCACCGGCGCGCAGAAGAGCCTGTTCCTGCCGATGCTGTCCGAGGGCCGCCTGATGGCCTTCGGTTTGACCGAGGTGGGCGTGGGCGTCAACGCCAAGAAGGTCGGCGCCTACGTGGAGTGGGACGAGGCGGCGGGCTGCTGGCGGCTGTTCGCCAGCGGCGACCGGGCCAAGCTGTACATCACCAACGCGACCCACGGCGCCTTGGTGGGCCTGGTGGCGCGCCTGGGCCTGGGCGGCAAGCAGGTCGGCCTGTTCGTGCTCGAGCTGCCGGAGGGCGACGTGCAGCGCGGCCAGCCCCTGCCGGACGGCAGCCTGGCGGACTTCGACTTCGAGTGCCGCTCCACCGGGGTTTCTGCTTTCCAGGCCAATCACAATTCGCGGCTCTCGTTCGACAACTTCCCGATCCAGAAGCACAACCAGATCGAAGCCGACGGCGTCGAGGTGCTGTTCTATTGTCTGCGCCTCGGGCGCTGCATGCTGGCGGCCATGTCGGCCGGCTACCAGCGCATGCTGGCCGCGGACGCCCTGCATTTCGCGCGGCAACGCGACGGCGTCGGCGGGCGTGTGGTGCGCCACGAGCTGCCGCGGCTGAACCTCGGCAAGGTGCTGGGCGGCGCCCTGCAGGCGCGCGCGCTCTCGCATCTGTCCCTCGACCAGGACGCGGCCGGGGCCGACCTGGCCGGCCTGCGCGACCTGACCAAGTCGGCGGCGGCCGGCACGGCCCTGGAGAGCCTGCACGCTACCGAGCACGTGCTCGGCGGCCGCACGTTCCATCTGGGTCAGCGCAGCAGCGAAGCGCGCGCCAACCTGCACGTCTTCGGCGTGGTCGAGGGCGAGGACGACCTGATCCTGATGGGCATGGTCAAGGATTTGACCGCCGGGTTCACCGGGCGCTACCTGGCGGGCCTGCTCGGCGTGATCGAGGGCCTCAACCGCGGTCCCGACGGCCAGCCGGTGCCCGCCGAACAGCGCATCCTGCGCATTGATCCGGCGACCTTCCTGCGCGCCCCCGGCAAGTGCCTGCGCGCCAGCCTGGCGCTCTTCGGCCTGGCTTCCTTCTGGGCTCTGGTCGGCTGGATCTTGGCCAACGGGCTGCGCCAACTGGCGCGCCTGCCCCTGGCGCTGGTCCCAGCCGCGCTCCTGCCGCGCTATCGCAGCCTGCCCGGGGCCCTGCGCGCCCCGGCCCGCCGTGCCGAAGAGCGCCTCGCGCGCCTGCGCTGGAGCTACCTGTTCGTGAACCTGTGGTTCCAGCTCGAGCTGACCCGGGCGCAGATCCCGCTGCAGCGCCTGGGCAAGGCCATCGAGCACCTGACCTCGATCGTGACCCTGTGCTGGCATGCCTGCGGCAAGGACGCCGAGGTCCAGCGCTTGGCCGCGCTGCAGGTGCATCTCTTGGAGGGCAAGCTCGCCGGGCTGCGCATCGCCACCGGCCTGTTCGAGATGGAGCGCCTGCGCCGGCTGGTGGCCGCGGTTGGTGCGGACCTCGAGGGGCCGCGGCCGCCGCTGCTCATCGGGCTCGAGCCCGAGCCCTTCGCCCAGCCCTGGAAAGGAGCCAGCCCGCGGCGTTGAGGGGCCGCTTTGGCCCGCACCAGGGCGCGCGCCCAGCTCGCTGCGGGCCGCGCGCGCCCCGGCGCCGAGGCCGGCCTTCACCGGTCGCACTGGGGGCCCAGGGAATCCCGAGCGGCGCTGGTTCCCGGGGGGTCGCACCGCCCTCTGGCGAGGTCCCCAGAAACCTGGGACGACCCTAGGATGGCGCGATGCCCACGGCGCGCATCCGGAAGCTCCCCTGGTTGCCCTCGACCCTGCTGACCGCCTTGCTCGCGGCGGCGCTCGGGAGCGCCCAGCAGGCCCTCGAGGTGCCCGACTTCGACCGGCTGGTGCGCCCGGTGCTCTCGGACGCCTGCTTCCAGTGCCACGGCCCGGATGCGGGCACCCGCGCCGCCGGGCTGCGCCTGGACCAGCCCGAGGCGGTGCAAGCGGCGCTGCCGAAGCTGGTCGAGCGCCTGCGCTCGAGCGATCCCGCGGAGCGCATGCCGCCGCCGGAAGCCCACCGGCAGCTGAGCGCGGAAGAGCGCGGCCGCCTGCTGGCCTGGCTCGAGGCCGGCGCGCCCTGGGCCGAGCACTGGGCCTTCGTGCCGCCCGAGCGCTCGGCGCCGCCGAGCCTGCCCGCGAATTTTGGCCCCAGCGGCGAGCCGCCGGCTTCCGGCTGGGGCCGCAATCCGATCGACGCCTTCATCGGCGCGCGCCTCGCAGCGGCGGGCCAGCGGCCGGCCCCCGCGGCCGA
The DNA here is from genome assembly GCA_044375105.1 of Planctomycetota bacterium. Lineage (GTDB taxonomy): Bacteria > Planctomycetota > UBA1135 > UBA1135 > JBIKLM01. The sequence goes on along the minus strand of JBILNK010000083.1, from coordinate 2,051 downwards.
GCCGAGCGCCCTGCAGCGGCGCGTGTTCCTGCTGCTGACCGGCCTGCCGCCGACGCCGGAGGAGCAGGACGCGTTCGCGCTGGAGTGCGCCGAGCGCGGCGTCGACGCGGCCCTCGATGGCTGGGTCGTCCGCCTGTGCAGCGAGGAGCCCTACCTCTCGCGCTACGCGGAACAGCGCGCCCGCTCCTGGCTCGACCAGGCGCGCTACGCGGACACGGCCGGGATCCACATGGACGCGGGTTGGCAGGCCTGGGCCTGGCGCGACTGGGTGCTCGAGGCCTATCGCCAAAACCTGCCCTTCGACCGCTTCGGCACGCTGCAGCTGGCCGGCGACCTGCTGCCGGAGGCGGGCCAGGACGAGCAGGTCGCGAGCGGCTTCCATCGCCTGCACGTCACCACCGACGAGGGCGGCGCCATCGACGAGGAGTACCTGGTCGAGTACGCCGTGGACCGCGTCGCGACGACGGGCTCGGTCTTCCTGGGCCTGACCCTGGGCTGCGCGCGCTGCCACGATCACAAGTACGACCCGATCTCGATGGAGGAGTTCTACGGGCTGTTCGCCTGCTTCAACTCCGTGGAGCAGCCCGGTCTGTACACGCAGGAGCCCGATCCGACCCGGGCCTTCGAGCCCTTCGTGGTGATCGAGCGGCCCGAGGACCGCGAGCGCTTGGCGGCTTTGTTGGCCGAGCGCCAGCGGCTCGAAGCCGAGCGCCTCGCGGAGGACCCCGAGGAGCAGCAGCAGTGGGAGCGCTTCCGCGCCGAGCTCGAAGGCGCGCTCGAATGGCCCGCGCCGCTGGCCGTGAGCGGCCGCTCGGAGGGCGGCGCAGAGCTCTTCCCCGAGCCCGACGGCTCGTTCCGCGTGGCGGGTGTGCGGCCCGCCCAGGACGTGCTGCGCCTGTCGCAGGACTACGCCGGCGGCGCCTTCGACACGCTGCTGCTCGAGGCCCTGCCGGAGGACGGCCCCAGCGGCAGCGGCCAGATCGGGCGCGCCGACAACGGCAACGCCGTGCTGCGGCACCTGGCGGTGCAGGCGATCTCGAGCGCGGACCCAAGCCGCATGGAACCGGTCGAACTGGCCTGGGTCGGCGCCAGCCACGAACAGCAAAACGGCGACTTCGCGGCCCTCAACGTGCTCGACGAGCGCGACTCCTGGTGGGCCCTCGACGGCCATCAGCGGCCCGGCGCGCGCTGGCTGCTGGTGCGCTTCGCGCGGCCCGTGGGCTTCCCGGAGGGCACCCGCTTCGAGGTCACGTTGGACCACCATTCGCCCTGGGCGGCCCACGCCTTCGCGCGCCCGCGGCTGTCCTTCGGCCGGGGCGGCGCGGCCCTCGATGGGCGCCTGCCGCTCGCCCGCGGACGCTTCCAGCGCGCCTCGGGCTTCCGCTTCCGCGGCAACGACGAGGCCTACGACACGGTCTACGCCCCGGAGCGCCAGACGCGCCTCGAGGCCGGGGTCGAGTATCCCCGCGTGCCGGAGGACGAGGGCCAGGGGCGCTGGAGCTGGAGCTTCGACGAGCGGCTGACCGAGGGGCCCGGCCACGAGCTCGAGACCGCCGGGCGCGAGGTCCTGTACCTGGCCCGCGAGCTGATCGTGCCCAGCGCGCGCCGCGTGCGCTTCGAGCTCGGCAGCGACGACGGACTCGAGCTCATGCTGGACGGGCAGACGCTCTACGAGCGGCGCATCGAGCGCGGCCTGAGCCAATCGGACGACGCGGCCGAGGTCGAGCTGCCCGCCGGCCGCCATCTCCTGCTGCACAAGGTGGTCAACACCGGCGGCCAGGCCGGTTTCTTTCAGCGCCTGATCGAGCTCCCCGGCGTCGATCCCCTCGAGCTCCTGGCCCTGGCCCTGCCGGCCCCCGCCCGTCCGGCCGACGGCGCGCGCCCGCGCGAGCTCTGGCGCGAGGCGCGCTCGCCGCGCTATCGCGAGGTCGGCGAGCGCCTGGCGGCCCTGGCCGCCGAGGAGGCCAGCGCGCGCGCCGGCCAGCCCAAGGCCATGGTGATGCGGGAGCGGGCCATGCCGCGCGAGACCTTCGTCTTGGCCCGCGGGGACT
>JBILNK010000242.1:0-4927 GCA_044375105.1 Planctomycetota bacterium | reverse complement strand
AGGATGCCGGGAGATGCCGCGGTTGATCGGATACTTCGTGCTCGTGATGTTGGTCGCTGCGGTGCTGCAGCGGCTGCCGGGGGTCGGTGGCTGGTTTCGGGGGCTGTTCGGCTTTTATCTGACGCTACTGCTGGTGGCGGCGGTCGGCGGGTGGGCCGCGGAGCGCTGGCGGCGGCGGCAGCGCTTGGAGCGCGAGCTGGCCCGGCTGCGGCAGGTGGATACGCCGCACAACCAGGGCAAGCTCGGGGCCCTGCTGCTCGCCCATGGGCGGGTTCAGGAAGCCCTGGCGCCGCTCGAGACGGCGCTCCGGGCGGAGCCCGAGCGCGCCGAATGGCCCTATCGGCTGGCGGAGGCGCGCGAGCGGCTGGGCCAGCCCGAGCAGGCCTTGCAACACCTGGCGCGCGTGGCGGCCCTGGATCCCGAATACGGCTACGGCGCGGTGCCCCTGGGGGAGGCGCGCGTGCGGCTGGCCCTCGGGCAGGCGGAGGCGGCCTTGGAAGCCCTGCGGCGCTTCGAGCTCGGCGCGGGCCCCACGCCCCACAGCCAGTGCCTCGCCGCGCGGGCCCTGCGGGCGCTCGGCCGATTGGCGGAGGCCCGCCAGCGCCTGGAGGAGGTGCCGAAGCTGTACGCGAGCCTGCCGGCCTTCCGCCGCAAGCAGGAGCGCGCCTGGCTCTGGCGCGCGCGCCTCGGCCGCTGCTGAGCCGCGCGGCCGGTTGCACGAGTCTCCCGGCCCCCGGGAGGACTTCTGGGGAGCCGCGGAGCCCGAGGCGCGTGCCCCTCAGCGCCGGCGTTCGTCCGCCCGCGGCGATGCCTCGGCCCCGGGCGCCTGCGACCCGCCGCGGGCGCTGGCCGCATGGGCCTCCCGGCGTCCCGCCGCCAATTCGCCCCACAGGGCATCGAGGGGCTGTTTGGTCACCTCGCCGCCGGCGCGCTCGTAGCCGAGGCGCCAGCCGCGGATCGCTTCGATCGCCGCGTGGTCCAGGTGGTCCACGTCGAACGAGAGCCGCAGGCGACGTCGCGGCGGCAGGCTCTCGAGCTGGTTCATCAGCATGGGCACCGCCAGGAAGCTCAGGCTGCCGCGGATGGTCACCTCGAGCTGCTCGCCCACCTCGCGGCTCTTCAGCTCCACCTGGGTGATCCGGCGCAGCAGCATCAGCAGCGCCAGACCGATGCCCAGGCCTACGCCCCAAAGGAGGTCGATGAAGACCACGCCCAGAATCGTGACCGCATACAGGATCGCCTCGTTGAACCGGGCCAGTCGGACGATCTCCTTGGGCTTGACCAGCTTCAAACCGACCATCACCAGCAGGGCCGCCAGCACGGCGCGCGGGATCAGCCCCAGGAAGGAGGCGAACGCGGTCACGAGCACCAGCATCCAGACGCCGTGCAACACAGCCGACAGGCGCGTCTGAGCCCCCGATGAGATGTTGGCCGTGCTGCGCACGATCACGCCGGTCACCGGCAGGCCGCCGAAGCAGCCGCTGGTGATGTTGCCGAGCCCCTGGGCCCACAGCTCGCGATTCAAGTTGGCGCGCGGGCCGCCATGCAGCTGATCCGTGGCCACGGCGCACAGCAGCGATTCCGCGCTGGCGATGAAGGCCAGCGCCAGCGCCGCGCTGACCAGGGTTTGGACCTCGGCGGCGCCGAAATCGGGCCAATCGAAGCGCGTCAAGAGGTCGGGCGGCACTTCGATCAGCGGCGGCGCCTGCGGCAGCCAGGCCCCGATGCCAGTGCCGATGGCGATCGCGAACAGGGAGCCCGGCACCAAGCGCACGCGCTTGGCGAGGAACCGATCCCAGGCCCACAGCAGCGCCAGGGTGCTGAAGCCCACGATCATCGCACTGCGGTCGGCATTCGAGAAAGCCTCCGGCAAATGGACTAGGTTGAGCAGCGCGGAAGGCTGGGGGCTGCTGCCGAAGAGCACCTGGATCTGACCCAGGGCGATCACCACGCCGATGCCGCCGAGCATGCCCTGCAGCACCGCTGGCGAGATGGCCATCGCGGCGCGGGCGACCCCGGCCAACCCGGCCAACACCTGGAATCCGCCGCCGATCACGACCACGGCGCAGGCGCCGGGCAGGCCGAGCTGCTGGATCAGCCCGTAGACGATCACGCTCAATCCGGCGGCCGGGCCGCTGACCTGCAGGGGCGCCCCGCCCGCCAGGCCGACCACGATGCCGCCGACGATCGCCGCCACCAACCCGGCTCGGATCGGCGCGCCCGAGGCCACCGCGATGCCCAGGGAGAGCGGCAGCGCCACCAGGAACACGACCAGGGAGGCCAGCAGGTCGCCGAGCCACCTCGAGCGGCGAGCGGCGGTCTGGGTCGGTTTGTGCATGGGGCTTGGGGTTTTCGACACCCCCGGCCAGATCTTCGATCGCCGGCCGCCCGGAGGCGAACAAAAAAAGGGCGCTCCGCTCTTCCTTGGGGGTCGAATGCGATCGGCCGGGTCGGATGCGATCGGCCCGCCTACCCCGCAGGACCGCAGGGAGCCCTGGACCTCTGCCTGCGATCGCGACGCCACCACTCGGGTGGGCGGCTCGGTCCAGCAGGGTGCGCGAGGACCTCAGGAGCTCCAGAGCCGAGAGCCCAGCCGGTGCGTTTCGGGCTTCCCCCTGGAAGGTGAGCCTATTCGCCTCCAGCCCTCGGAACTCCCACGATCCGCCTGGGGCAGACCGCCGCGGAGTTTTGGCTCCGAGAAAACCAAGGCGCGAATCAGCGCGCGAATCGATCCGTGGCGCGCACCAGGGCCGCGGTGATGCCGGGCTCGTTGGCCGAATGCCCCGCGTTGGGCACCACCTCCAGGCTCGAGCCGGGCCAAGCCCGGTAGAGCTCGAAGGCGCTCCTGGCCGGGCAGACCACGTCGTAGCGGCCCTGCACGATGTGCCCCGGGATGCCCGCGAGGCGGCCCGCCTGGGCCAGCAATTGCCCATCCTGCTCGAACCAGCCGCCGTGCACGAAGTAGTGGCACTCGATGCGCGCGAAGGCCAGCGCGAAGTGGTCCTCGGCGTTGACGGCGTAATCCTCCGGCTTGGCCTCCAGGTACGAGGTCTTGCCCTCCCACACGGACCAAGCCTTGGCCGCCGCCAGGCGCGGCGCCGGATCTGTATGGGTCAAGCGCCGATGGTAGGCGCTCATCAGATCGCCGCGCTCGGCCGGCGGGATCGGGGCCAGGTACTCCTCGAAGGCCTCGGGGAACAGCTCGCTGGCGCCCTGCTGGTAGAACCAGGTCAGCTCGCTGCGCCGCAGCAGGAAGATGCCGCGCAGCACCAGCTCCAGCGCGCGCCTGGGATAGCGCTGGGCGTAGGCCAGGGCCAGGGTGCTGCCCCAGGAGCCGCCGAAGACCTGCCAGCGCTCGATCCCGAGCCGCTGGCGGATGCGCTCGATGTCCTCGACCAGGTGCCAAGTGGTGTTGGCGCTGAGCTCCGCGTGCGGCAGGCTGCGGCCGCAGCCGCGCTGGTCGAAGTTGATGATGCGATAGCGCGCGGGGTCGTGGAAGCGCCGCAGGCGCAGGGAGCCGCCGCCGCCCGGCCCGCCGTGCAGCACGATCACCGGCTTGCCGTCCGGGCGCCCGCACTGGTCGACGTACAGGCGGTGGCCGTCGCCGACCTCCAGGTGGAAGCTGTCGAAGGGCTCGATCGGGGGATACAGCTCGGTTCGCTCGGGGCTCTGCATGGCCCCCATCGTGCCATCGGCCGGCGCGGCGCTCAAAGCGCGCGGCCCTCCGCGGCGGCGCACAGGTCGGTCCACAGCTGGCGCACGTGCTCGGCCTCGGTCAAGAGCTGACCGATCGACACCCGCACCATCCAGCGCCCCTCGAGCTGGGCCGGCGTGACCCAGGCCCGGCCGCTCTGGTGCAGGCGCTCGACCCAGGCCAGGGTGTGGCGATCGAGCGCTTCCCCGGCGAGGCCGGCCGGCTCGTGGCGCAGGCAGACCGTCTGCAGCGGCACGGGCGCCAGCACGCGCCAGCCGGGCGCGCTGCGCGCCTGGTCGGCCAGCCAGCGGGCGTTGTGAAGGTCGCGCCGCAGGCGCGCGCGCAGGCGCTCGGCCCCGTGGGTGCGCAGCAGGCTCCACAGCTTGAGCGCCCGGAAGCGCCGGCCGAGCGGGATGCCCCAATCGCGGTAATTCTTGACCTCGCGGTCCTGGCTCGTCTGCAGATAACTCGGGTTGGTGCTCATCACGCGCACCAGATGCTGGCTGTCGCGCACGTAGTACACCGAACAATCGAAAGCCGCCCCGAGCCACTTGTGGGGGTTCAGCACCAGCGAGTCGGCGGCCTCGATGCCCGCCCACAGGGGCCGGCATTCGGGCAGCAGCATGGCCGAGCCTGCCATGGCCGCGTCGACGTGCAGCCACAGGCCGTGTTCGCGCGCCAGGTGCGCACAGGCCGCGATCGGATCCATGGCCGTGGTGGTGGTCGTGCCGCAGGAGGCCACCACGGCGCAGGGCACGCGCCCCGCGGCGCGGTCGGCCAGGATCGCGCGCTCGAGGTCCGCGGGATCGAGCGCGTAGGCGGCGTCCACGGCGATGCGGCGCACGAAGTCGCGCCCGAAACCGGCCAGCAGCGCGGCCTTATCGACCGAGCTGTGGGCCTGGTCGCTGACGTACACGCACAGCGGCGCCGCGCCGGCTTGCAGGCCGCCGCGCGCAGCCCCGTGGGCGCTGCTGCGCTCGCGGGCCGAAATCAGCGCCACCAAGCTGGCGCTCGAAGCCGTGTCCTGGATCACGCCCTCGAAGTCCGCCGGCAGCCCGAGCAGTTGCCGCAGCCAGTCCGTGGCGCGCTCTTCGAGCTCGGTCAGGGCCGGCGCCGCGGCCCAGTTGAGGCCCAGCACACCCAGGCCGGTCGAGAGGAAATCGCCCAGCACCGAGGCCAGGTCGCCGTTGCTCGGGAAATAGGCGAAAAAGCGCGGGTGCTGCCAGTGTGAAA
>JBILNK010000082.1:0-18023 GCA_044375105.1 Planctomycetota bacterium | reverse complement strand
CGCGCCGCGACCTGGCGCGCCCCCCGAGCCCCCCCCAAGCGCAACGCCGCGAGCCCTGCAGCCCGCGCCTGCGCCGCGTCCCTTCCCCCCCGGCGAGCGCCACTTGGCTCGCCCGCCCTCCCCACGCCCGCCTCTTGTCCTCCTACCGAGGCCCTTCTTTCCCCCACAAGATGAGGAACGCCGGTATCGCCCTGTCCCTCTGCCTGATCGCGGGCGCCTCCTGCCGCACCCAACCGGAGCAGCCCGGTGCCGGCGATGTGCAGGCCCCGCAGAGCGGCTCCGGTCCGGGGGCAAGCGACCAAGGGAGCGGTCAGAACGACGCAGATTTCTTGGCGCGCGAAGCGCAGCTGCTGAACCTCCAGGCCCAGAAGAATCAGGTCCTGGTCGCGGCCTACCTGGACCTGGCCGAGGAGCGCATCGCCCGGACCGACTTCGCCGAGGCCGAAAAGCAACTGCAGCTGGCGCTGTCGATCGCCCCCGACAACGCGGACATCCATCGCAAGCTGGCGGAGGTGCGCGCCCTGCAAGGCGACGGCAACAGCCAATACACCCTGCTGACCGAGGACCTCGGCTCCGCCACGGAGGTCAAGATCCAGCAGCTGCGTTCCGCGGCCAAGGAGAACCTCGAGAAAGGCAAGCTGGCCATGGAGCGCGGCGACTTCGAAGGCGCCATCCAGGAGTTCTCTCTGGCCAACGACTATGTGCGCTGGGCCCCGGTGGCGATCGACTGGCAGGGCGTCGACCAGGACGCCCCGCGGCTCCTGAGCGAAGCCCGCGCTGGCCGCGAAAAGGCCCGCGAGGCAGCTCGCCTGACGGCCGAGCGCGAGACCACCGAGCGGATCCGCGCCGAGGAACGCGCCAAGGCCGAGCTGGACCGGGCGCGCATCGACTCGCTGCTGGCCCAGGCGGTGGCGGCCTTCGACGCCGAGGCCTTCGACACCTCGCGCACCTTCGCCGAGCGCGTGCTGCGCCTGGATCCGAAGAACGAAAAGGCCATGGAGATCCGCGACGCGGCCTTCCAGGCCGGCCTCGAGCGCTCCAACACCCGCTTCATCGCCTCGAAGCGCGAGCGCTTCCAGGAGTGGAACCTATCTCTCGACAACCTGACGGTCCCGATCACGGGTGTGCTCGAGCTGCCCTCCGTGGACGAGTGGCAGCGCCTGACCGAGCTGCGCAAGCGCCGCACTGACGCCAGCGAATCGGCGGCCAAAGATCCGGCCGACGAGAACCTGCGCCAGCAGATCCGCCAGACGCGACTGCCGGGTCTGATCGTGCGCGAGGTCGAGAGCCTCAACGAGGTGATCACCCAGCTGAAGGCGGTCAGTGGCCTCGACATCGTGGTCGACCCGGCCGCTGAAGAGGCGGCCCTCTCCGAGGGTGTCGTGTTCGACCTGCCCTTCGGCAACCCGATCGGCATGCAGGACCTGCTGGACATCATCGCCTCCCAGGCGGGCGAGGCGGTGGTCTGGAACGTGCAGCTGGGCGCCGTCTTCTTCACCACCGCCGAGAAGGCCCGCGGCGAGCTGCGCCTGCAGAACCACGACATCTCGGACCTGACCCTGGCGCTGCCGAACTTCGCCGCCCCGCGCCTCGACCGGCTGCGCCTGTTCGAGGACCTGGAGGACGACGACGGCGGCGGCCCCTTCGGCGGCCTGGCCGATCCGACGGTGCGCCAGGACTCGGACGCCCTGACCGAACTGGTCAAGAGCAACGTGCGCCCGGCCACCTGGGAACAGGAAGGCGTCTCGATCAACGCCTACAACGACACGACCCTGATCGTGCGGCACACGGGAGAGGTCCAGAAGGAGATCGAGCGCTTCCTCGAGGAGCTACGCCGCTTCAACTCGATGATCGTGACCATCGACACGCGCTTCCTGCGTGTGGCCGACAACTACCTGCAGGAGATCGGTATCGATTGGCGCGGCCTCGACAACCCGGGCGCGCCCTTCACCGACCTGGACGACGTCACCAACGGACTCGAGGACGACGCCTCCCTGGGCCTCGACAACGGCGGCACCGGCACTCAGAACGGCAACCAGGCCGGCAATCCCTCGGCCGGTTTCTACTACGACGACGGTGGCGACGGCGACTTCAAGGGCTCGACCTCCAACTACTTCAAGACCCCCCTGGGCAGCGCCTTGTCCACGGTTGGCGGCCTGACGGCGGAGTTCAACATCCTCGACGACGCCAACCTGAACTTCCTGCTGACGGCCATCGAGAAGACCAGCAAGATCCAGATCGTCAACACCCAGACGGTCTCGGTCTACAACTCGCAGACCGCAGCGGTCTCCGTGGTCAACCAGCGCGCCTACGTGCAGGACTTCGACGTCGAGGTCGCCACGGGTATCTCGATCGCCGACCCGGTGATCAACGTGCTCAGCGAGGGCGTCTCCCTGCAGGTCACCCCGATCGTCTCCCACGATCGCCAGCACCTGACCCTCGAGGTTCAGCCCACCGTGGCGCGCATCGTGGCCCTGCGGCCCTTCGCCACCAACCTGGCCAACTCGGTCGGTTCGCCGGTCGAGTTCGTGCTGCCGGAGCTCGAGGCCGCCAGCCTCAAGACCACCGCGCACATCCCGGACGGCGGCACGATCCTGATCGGCGGTCTGTCGCGCATCAGCACGGTCGAGCGCCGCGCAGAGGTCCCCTGGCTGGCCAACATCCCGCTGGTGGGCTTCTTCTTCAAGCAGGAGGGCTCGAGCGACGAGCGCAACAGTCTGATGATCCTGATGCGGGCCAAGGTCACCGACATCCGCGAAGAGGTCACGAAGCTGCGCTGACCCGAGCGCCCTGGCGGCGCGCAGGAAAGCGAGCGATGCCGCGGGTCGAACCTGCAGGCGGCCCGGCGCGCGGCCGGCTCCCCGCAAGGAGCCGGCCGCGCGCGTTTTCGGGTTCCAACCGCGGCGTCCCCTCGCCGGGGCGGCTCCGAACCGGAATCGAAGGCCGATCGGCGCGCGGCTCGAGGCGCTGCGAACGAGGCGCCCCAGTCTCGCTCGGCACGCAGGGTGCCCGGCCGAGGTGCCTGTTTGGCTCCAGCAGCCCCCCCCGGGCGTCCGCTCGGCGGCTAGCCTCGAGCACCCCAAGCGGCGGGCCCGTGCGGGGGCCGAAGCGCCTTTGGCCCGCAGAGATGCGGCCCAGGGGCGCTCCTAGATCCCGCCTCGGGCCTTCGGACTGGGCCTGCGGCGTTGCAGGATGGGAGCCCCATGGGCACCCTCGACGCCGTTTTCTTCGACCTGGACGACACGCTGTTCTCGACCACCGAGTTCGCCCGGCGGGCGCGCAACAACGCGGTGCGGGCCATGATCGAGGCGGGGCTCGGGGTTTCCGAGGCCGTGGTGCGCACCGAGCTGGATGAGGTCATCGCCGAGTTCGGCAGCAACTACGACAGCCATTTCGACAAGCTGCTGCAGCGGCTGCGGCCGGCTTCCCTGGCGCGCATCAACCCGGCCTTGATCGTGGCCGCCGGGGTGGCCGCCTACCACGACACCAAGTTCCGCGAGCTCAAGCCCTTCCCCGACGTGATCCCGCTCTTGCGCAACCTGCGCGACGCAGGCCTGCGGCGCGGGATCATCACCCACGGCTGGACGGTCAAGCAGGCCGAGAAGATCGTGCGCCTCGGGCTGCTCCCCTACCTGGACATGGACGGGGTCTTCATCAGCGACCAGATCGGCATCAGCAAGCCCAACCCGAAGCTCTACCAGACCGCCCTGGCGGACCTGCGCCTCGAGCCGGAGCGCTCGATGTACGTGGGCGACAACCTGGCCCACGACGTGGCGCCGCCCAAGAAGATCGGCATGATCACGGTCTGGGCCCGGCGCGCCAGCAAACACGCCGACCCGACCGGCAGCATCGAGCCGGACCATGTGGTCGACGATTTCGGGCAGCTCTGGGACCTGCTGACCTCGCAGTACGGCGTGCGCGGCGTGCGGCCGCCCGAAGCGGGCGCGCCGGGCTGAACCTGACCGACGCGGGCCGAGCCCGCTTGCGGCTGCGCTCCCACCCGCCGCGTAGGACCGGGTGAGTCCACGGGCGCTGCGGGCCCGCTCACACCAGGTGGCAGGCGACCTGGCTCCCGGCGACCAAGCGCAGCTCCGGGCGCTCGACCCGGCAGCGCGCTTCGGCCAGCGGGCAGCGCGGATGGAAGGCGCAGCCGCTGGGCGGATCGGCGGGCGAGGGCACATCGCCGCGCAGCGCGATGCGCTCGTTGCCACGGCGCGGTTCCGGGCGCTGAACGGCGGAGAGCAGCGCGCGCGTGTAGGGGTGCAGGGGCGCGGAGAAGAGCGCCTCGCGCTCGGCGAGCTCCACCAAACGCCCCAGGTACATGACCGCCACCTGGCTGGCCAGGTGGCGCACCACGCTGAGGTCGTGGGAGATGAACAGGTAGGAGAGCCCCAGCTCGGCCTGCAGCGCCGCGAGCAGGTTCAGCACCTGGGCTTGGACCGAGACGTCCAGGGCGCTGACGGCCTCGTCGCAGACCAGGAAGCGCGGCTCGAGGGCCAGGGCCCGCGCGATACCGATGCGCTGGCGCTGGCCGCCCGAGAACTCGTGGGGGTAGCGGCCGGCGGCGCTCGGGTCGAGGCCGACGCGGCCGAGCAGCGCCACCACGCGCTGCTCGAGGTCGGCGCCGCGATGACCGCGGTGCACATGCAGGGGCTCGCCCAGGGCCTGACCCACCGTGCGGCGCGGGTTCAAGGAGGCATAGGGGTCCTGGAACACGATCTGCAGCTCGGGCCGGTGTCGGCGCAGGGAGTGCGCATCGAGGGCCAGGAGGTCCACGGCGGGCAGGTCCGGATCGGGGCGCCACCAGGCCTGGCCGGCGCTGGGCTCCACCAGCCGCAGCAGGGCGCGGCCCACGCTGGTCTTGCCGCAGCCCGATTCCCCCACCAGGGCCAGGGTGCTGCCGGGCCAAATGTCGAAGCTGACCTGGTCCACGGCGGTCACGCTGCCCGCCGGGCGGCGCAGGAGGCCGCGCGTCTGGGCATAGCGCTGGGTCAAGCCGCGCACCGCCAGCAGCGGGGCGAGCAGCGGCCGGGCCCCGCGAGCCGCCGGATCCCGGGGAGAGGCCGGACTCACCAAGGACAGGCCTCCTCGGGGAAGTGGCAGGCCACCCACTGCTCGGGAGCTTGCGGGTGGGGCCGCAGCAGGGGCTCTTCCTCTGCGCAACGCTCGCGCGCCAAGGGACAGCGCGTCCGGAAGCGGCAGCCGCTCGGAAAGCGGGTCGGCGGCGGCACCTGCCCGGGGATCGTGGCCAGGGGCTCGCCGGGCCGCGCCAGCTCGGGCAGGGAGCGCAGGAGCCCGGCGCTGTAGGGGTGCCCCGGCGCCGCGAACAGGCGCGCGACCGGGGCGCTCTCGACCAGCTTGCCGGCGTACATCACCAGCACGCGCTGGGCGTTTTGGGCCACGACCCCGAGGTCGTGGGTGATCAGCAGCATCGCCATGCCGCGCTGCTGCTGCAGACCGCGCAGGAGCTCGAGGATCTGGGCCTGGATCGTGACGTCCAGGGCCGTGGTGGGCTCGTCGGCGATCAGCACGGCGGGATCGCAGGCGATCGCCATGGCGATCATCACCCGCTGGCGCATGCCGCCGGAGAGCTCGTGGGGATAGGAATCGACGCGCTGTTCAGGGGCCGGAATGCCCACCTGGGCGAGCAGTTCGATCGCCCGGCGGCGCGCCTCGGCCCGCGGGAGCGCCAGATGCAAGCGCAGCGGCTCGGCCACCTGCTCGCCCACCGGCAGCACCGGATTGAGGGCCGTCATGGGCTCCTGGAAGACCATCGCCAGGCGGCGCCCGCGCAGCCGGCGCAGCCGCTTTTCGCCGGCCTGCACCAGGTCCTCGCCCTCGAACAGGATCCGGCCGGCGGCGATGCGCCCGGGGGGCGCTGGGATCAGGCCCAGGATCGCCAGGGAGGTCACGCTCTTGCCGCAGCCCGACTCCCCCACCAAACCGAGCGTCTCGCCCGGCGCCAGGGCGAAGCTGACCCCGTCGACGGGCCGCGCCAGGCCGTCCTCCGTGTCGAAATGGACGGCCAAGCCCTCGACCTCGAGGACCGGAGCGGGGCGCTGCTCGGCGGGGTTCATGGGGCGTGTCTCGAGTTCACCGGCGGCGGGCCTGGGGGTCGAGGGCATCGCGCACCGCGTCCCCGACCAGGTTGTAGCAGGTCACCGTCAGGAAGATCAGCAGGCCCGGGAAGACCTGGACCCACCAATGTTCGGGGCTCTTCGATTCGTTGATCAGCGAGCCCCAGGAGGCCTGCGGGTGCTGCACCCCGAGCCCCAGGAAGCTGATCGCCGATTCCGTCAGGATGCCGGTGGCCACCGAGAAGGCGGCGCTGACCAGCACGGGGGCCAGGGCGTTCGGCAGCATGTGCAGCAGGGCGATGCGCAGCCCCGAGAAACCGAGCGCCCGGGCCGCCAGCACGAACTCCTGCTGCTGGAGGCGCAGGAACTCGCCGCGCACCAAGCGCGCCACGGAGGTCCAGCGCACCAGCGCCATGACCGCCACGATCGCCACCATCGGCGGCACCTGGGCCTGGTCGGTGAAGCTGAGCGCGGCCAGGATCAGGAAGAAGGCCGGGATCGATTGCAGGATCTCGACGCCGCGCATGACCAGCAGATCGACCCAGCCGCCGAGATATCCCGCCAGGGCGCCCAGCAGCACCCCGACCGCGGTCGACAGGAGCGCGGAGAGGATCCCGACCGAGAGGCTGACCCGCGCGCCCCACAGCAGCCGCACCAAGAGGTCCCGGCCGAGCTCGTCGGTTCCGAGCAGGTGCCGGTGCGGGGCGTTGGCGGGCGGCTCGCCGAAGCGCACCTCCACGGGCGTCGAGGGCAGCTCGAAACCGCCGACGACATCGGCCCGCGGGCGCCGCGCGGGGTCGAGGGCCCGCCCCTGGTCGTCGACCCAGGAGCGCGCCAGGAACGTGGGCGGCCGAAAGGACTCCTCCGGGTGCAGCTCGGCGTAGCCGAGCGCGAGAGGCGCGAACAGGGGCCGCTCCACGGCCACCAGGGCGCCGGAGGTCAGGCCGCGCTTGTAGGGCGCGGAATCGAAGGGCGAGGCCTGCCCTGGAGCCAGGGCGACGAAACCGAGCGCCAGCAGGGCGCCCGGCAGCAGCAGGGCCAGGGCCTTGAAGGGCCGCGCCCGGCGCCGGCGGGCGCCATCGCCACGGAGCGCCCGGTTCCAGATCCGGTTCCAGAGCGGAAAGGAGGCGCCGGCCAGCCACAGGCCCATCAGGAACAGGCTGGTGGGGCTCAGGATCTCGAGGATCGGATAGCGCCGATAGGGCTCGAGCAGCAAGCCGGGCGAGGCCCCGGCGGCCGGTTCCCTGCCGGGCGATGGCGCGCTCACGGGGGCCTCTAGGGCCACAGGAGCCGCGGCCCGAAGCTCGCGGACGAGGGTCTCGAGCTCCGCGCGCAGCTCGCCCAGGCCCTGCGCCGCAGGCGGCGCGGCGAAGGCCGCCGCGAAGCGCCCGTGGAGCGCCGTGAGCCGCTGGTCGTAGGCCGCTGGAGCGTGCTCGCAGAGCTCGCGCACGCGCACGGCCAGGCCCGCGAGCCGGGCCTCGGGATCGACCCCGGAACCCGCGGCCGCTTGCGGCCCCCGCGCGGCCGCGGCCTCGAGGGCCTCCAGAGCGGCGCGACCCTGCTGGCTCAGGCCGCTGCGCGCCTGCTCATGGCGACCGCGGTCGATGGCCACCAGCCGGTAGGGGCGATCGCTGGCCAGCAGCGGAGCGAAGATCGCCAGGCCATAGAGCAGGACCAAGATCCACAGGGCCACGCGGAACGTTCGACGCCGAGCGAGCTGCTGCCCGACCAGGTCCCAAGGATCGCGGGCAGCGCCCCCCGCGGAGGCCTCCCGCGGCCCAGGGGCCTCGCTCAGCGCCGGGGGCCGCTCTGACTCTCGGTCGGGTGCATCCATGGGTTGGTCAGGCGGCTTGGATGCGCGGATCGACTAAGGTGTAGAGCAGATCCGAGGCCAGGATGCCGAGCTGGGTCATCACGCCGGTCAGCAGCGTGGTGGCCATGACCACGTGGAAATCGCGGCGCAGCAGACCCTCGTACGCATACTTGCCCATGCCGGGCAGGTCGAAGACCACCTCGACGATGATCGAGCCGCCGATCAGCACGGGCAGGATCGTGGCCACCAGGGTGACCATCGGGATCAGGGCGTTGCGCAGGGCATGCACGTAGACCACGCGCCGCTCGGAGAGGCCCTTGGCCCGGGCGGTGCGCACGTAGTCCGCCTGGATCACCTCCAGCAAGCCGCTGCGCATCTGGCGCGACAGGTAGGCCAAGGAGCCGTAGGTCAGCGTGAAGACCGGCAGGATCGCGTGCAGGACCAGGTCGAGGGCCCGGCCGAGGGGCGTGAAACCGGCGGCGTCCTTGTCGGCCAGCCCCACCACGGGCAGCCAATCGAGCCCGGTCTTGCCGAACAGCAGCGCCAGCATCAGCCCGGCCCAGAAGGTCGGGACCGAGTACAGCAAGAACAGCAGCAGCGTCAGCAGGCTGTCGCTGGTGCGGCCCTGACGCCGCGCGCTGAAGATGCCGAGCGGCACCGCCAGGCCGTAGGACAAGAGCACCGCCGCCAGGGACAGGGGCAGCGAGACCGACAGGCGCCGAAAGATCTCGCCGGCCACGGGCCGTTTGGAGACCAGCTCGCGGCCCAGGTCGAGGGCCAACAAACCGCCGTAGGGTCGCTCCCCGGAGTTTTGCACCCGGGCGCCGCCGCCCGCGGTGAAGTACCAGCCGAACCAGGCCTCGACCCGGGGCAGCTGCGGCGGATCCTGCGGCCATGCCGCGGGCGGCTCCAGGCGAGCTTGGGTGAGCTCCTCGAGGGCCCGGCCGAGGCGCGTCACCTGCTCCAGGGCCTCGCCGCCGGGGCTGTAGGCGCGCTCCCACAGGGCCGTCAGCAGGGCCGGCAGGGCCTCGCGGCCCGCGGAGGAGAGCAGGGCCTGTGCTCGCCCGGCGCCAGCGGTGCCGCTGGCCAGCTCGCCGGCCGCGCGGGAGAGGGCCTCTGCCCGCGCGCGCGGCGTGCCCGGCAGGGGCGCGATCGCCTGCGGCTCGCCGGCCACGAAGGCCGCGCCGGAAACGGGATCCAGACGGCGCTCGACGCGGCGCTCGCCGTAGGGCGAGCTGAACCAGGGGTGCCCGTCCCGGGAGAGATTGAAGGGCCCGAGGTAATCGAAGAATTGCACCCACAGGGAGCGGTCGAGGCCGAGTTCGCGCCGCAGGGCTTCGCGCCGGGCCGCCTGGTCGCTGGAGGTGGCCTGGCCCTCGCCGCCGCCGAGGCCCAGCATCACCGCCGCCGGGTCGCCCGGCACCGCGTGGTAGAGCCCGAACACGACCGCGACGATCCCGAGGGTGGTCGGGATCATCCACAGCAGTCGTCGCAGCAGGGCAGACAGCAAGGTCGGCGCGGCTCCTATGGGTCAGGGGATCCAAGGCCCGCGCCTGGATCCTACGGCCCGGGACGGCGGAGCTGCCGGCCGCGGTTCGCGCCATGCCCGCGGACGGGCGGCCGGCAGAGCGCAAAACGTTTACGCCGCACAGTCCAAGAAGTTTCCGCCGCGGGGCGACCGCCAGGGCGCGGATCGACCGCTCCGGAGCCCCCCGCCGACGCGCCTCCCCGGGTGGGGTCCCGAGGGGCATCGCGGCGGTTCTAGCGGGCCTCCACGAGCGCGGGCGAGCTGCCGGGCGGGCCGCGGCGTTGGCCCGGCGGCTTGGCCGCGTCCGGCGCGGGGCGGGCGGCCCGCGACGCTCAATCCTCGAGGGTCGGCCGGGTGCCGGGCTCGTCCAGGCTGACGAAGTGCCAGCGGCGCAGGCTGTAGCCCGGATCGGGCGCGAAGCTCTGCAGGCCCCAGATGCGCCGGCTGACGGCGAACTTGGCGGGCACGTTGAACAGGAACAGGTAGGGCTGCAGCTCGTAGAGCCGCCGGTGGATCGCGCGCCAGTGCTCCTGGCGGCGGTCGTAGTCGATCTCGCGCTGACCAGCTTCGATCAGCGCGTCGATCTCGGGATCGCGCAGGCCGGAGTTGTTCGAGCCCTCCACTTCGGGCTGGCCCCAGCGGCTGTGCCAGATCTGCTCGGGATCGCTCTCGAGGTCCGGGACCCAGCCCGAGTTGCAGGCGTCGAAATCGCGACGCCGGATCCGATCCTGGAAGCTGGTCCACTCGAGCGAGATCAGCTCGAGCTTGATGCCCAGGTTGGCCAGCTCGGATTGGTAGCGCAGGCCGATGTTCTTGCTGGCTTCGTTGCCGGCCGGGAACAGGAAGTCGAGCTCAAGGTCGCGCCCGTCCCGGTCGACCAGACCGTTGCCATCGCTGTCGATGAAGCCGGCCTCCTCGAGCAGGCTCCGGGCGGCGCCCAGGTCGTAGGCCAGGGGCACGACGCTGTGGTCGTAGGCCGAGGAATCGACCGGGAAGGGGCCTGTCGTCTGGCGCGCCAGGTTCTTGTAGATCGTGCGCAGGTAATCGTCGAAGGGGAACGCGTGCGCCAGGGCACGGCGCACGCGCACATCGGCCAGGTAGGGACGATGGGTGTTCCAACCCGTGTAGCCGTAGATGCCCTGGTACTTGTAGCCCTTGTAGAAGCGCGCGCGGAACTGCTCGGATTCGGTCGCCGGGCCGAAGTAATCGGCGGTCTTCACGCGCTCGAAGAAATCGAGCTCCTCGTTCAAGAGGGCCGTCATGGCCGAGCTGTCGTCCTGCACGAAGCGCCAGCGGATCGTGTCGAAGTAGCCCGGGCGGCGCTTGTCGAAATAGCCGTCGAAGCGCTGGGCTTCGATGTACTGGTCGGTGAACTGGGTGACCTGGTAGGGCCCCAAACCGACGAACAGGCGGTTGTTCGGGTGCTCGTTGATGTGGCGCGCCTGCTGGCTCGGCGTCGCAGCGGGGTCGTGCCAGGGGCAGTCCGGGTCCGACAGGTCGTAGAGGTGCCGGGGCAAGATCGTCAGGGTGCGCGCCAGGGACTCGAGCGTGGCGTAGTACTGCTCGCGGGCAAAGAAGCGCACGCGGTGGGAGCCGAGCCGCTCGCAAGCGCTGATCTTCTCGAACTGGAAACGCTTCTCGTCGCAGTCGACCTCGGGGTTCTTGTAGAGCGCCCAGGAGAAGTACAGGTCCTCGGCATCGAAGACCTGGTCGTCGATGCGGAAGGGGCCCGACTGGCCTTGGCCCTCGGCGGGCTGCCAGCGCGCATCCGGGCGCAGGTCGAAGGTGATCACCGAGCCGCGCTCGACGCTGGCCACGTCCGCGGGATCGAGTTCGACGGGCGCCGCCAGGGCGCTGCCGCCGCTGGTCTTGGGCACCAGCCGCTGGCGCTCGCCCTCTGTTTCGAGGGCGCCGAACAGGACCGCAGCCTCGAATGCCTCGCCGCGTCCGCCCGGACGCACCCGCAGGGGGCGGGCGCCCGGGTACTTGACGGCCGCCTCCGGCCGCAGCACCACCAGGTCCTCGCGCTGATAGCCGCTGGCCAGGTTGGGCACCAGCTTGTGGGTCTCCCAATCCTGCAGGAGCAGGGTTTCGGTCAACTCGTAGAGCATGCGCCGGGTGACCGCGCTGTTCTCGATCGCGTAGTTGAGGTTCCGCGGGATCGAGGCCAGATGGACGATCACGCGCCCGCCGTAGACCGGGGCCGGCCGCGGGGGAAGGCGGCCGTCGGGGCCGGGCTGGTAGTCGGGGTGGAAGGCGTCTTCGGCCCGCGCGGCCAGATCGCGGCTGCGCTGGAGCCCGGCGGTCTGGGCTTCGGTGTCCGCCGAGCCCGCGGCCGAGGCGCCGGTTGCGACGTTGCCTGCGCCGGGCGCGGGCGCCGAAGCTGCGCCGGTTGCGGGCACCTGTGCTGCCGCCCCCGGGCTGGGGGCCGCCGGCGGCGCGCTCCAATCGCGGCGCGAGCAGCCGAGCAGACACAGCCCCAGGGCCGCCGAAAAGAACAGGCCGCGGGGATTCCGCGGAAGCCGGGGGGGCGGATTGAACATGGGACGCTTTCCAAACGGGGCACAGGCCTGGGCGCAGCATAGCCCGGCACCGGGGCTATCCTGCCTTTGGGCTTGCGGTCCAGAACCGTGCCGGCGAGGCGCGGCCCGCGAGGCCCCGCTTTCCCCGTTCCAGCACACGCTGCCCCCCATGGCCTCGCCCGCGCAACGCCGCGCGCTGCTCTTGTGGCTGGCGGCCGCGCCAGCCCTGCTGTGGGCCCTGGCCGCGCGGGGCGCGCGGCTGCCGCCGGCCGACCTGACGCTGATCAACGGCGCCGAGGTGCAAAGCCTCGATCCGGCGCTGGTGACCGGCATCCCCGAGGGACGCGTGGTGCGCGCCCTGTTCGAGGGGCTGACGCTCAAGGATCCCGAGACCCTGGCGCCGCTGCCCGGGGTGGCGGAGCGCTGGGAGCTCTCGGCGGACGGCCGGCACTACCGCTTCCATCTGCGGCCGGAGGCGCGCTGGAGCAACGGCGATCCCGTCACGGCCGAGGACTTCCTGCGCTCCTGGCGCCGGCTGCTCGATCCGCGCACCGGCGCCGAATACGCCTACCAGCTGTGGTGCCTCGAGGGCGCGCGCGCCTTCAGCCTCGACCGCGACGACGGCGGCGCGCCGCGGCGGCCCTTCGAGAGCGTCGGCTTGAAGGCCCCCGAGCCCGGGCTGCTGGAGGTGCAACTGGAGGCCCCCACGCCCCACTTCCTCGAGCTGTGCGCCTCGAGCGCGCTCCTGCCGGTGCACCTCGAGAGCCTGGAGGCCTACGGAGCGGCCTGGCTGAACCCGGAACATCTGGTCGGCAACGGCCCCTACCGGCTGGAGCTGCGGCGCCTCAACGAACGCATCCGCCTGCGCAAGAGCCCGACCTATTGGGCCCGCGACCGGATCGCCCTCGAGCGCATCGATCTGCTGGCGGTCGAGTCCTACCTGACCAACCTGAACCTGTATCTGCAGGGCGATGCCCACTGGATCAACTACCTGCCGAACGGGCTGATCCCGCGCCTCTTGCCGCGCGAGGACTTCGATCCCGCGCCCTACTTCGCGACCTACTTCTATCGCGTCAACACCACCCGGCCGCCGCTCGACGATCCGCGCGTGCGCCGCGCCCTGGCGCTGGCCATCGACCGCCGAGCGATCACCGACTCGATCACCAAATCCGGCCAGCGGCCCTGGGGCAGCCTGACGCCCTTCGGCATGCCGGCCTACGAGCCGCCGGGCTTCGGCGCCCGGGCGCTCTCCGCTGCGGACCCCGCGCGGGGCTTCGCCGCGGACCTCGAGCAGGCGCGCGAGCTGCTGGCCCAGGCGGGCTACGGCCCCGGCGTGAAGGCCTTCCCGCCGATCGAGATCCTCTACAACACCAGCGAAACCCACCGCGACATCGCCGAGGTGATCGCCGACGGCTGGCGCCGCCACCTGGGCGTGCCGGCCAAGCTCTTAAACCAGGAATGGAAGGTCTACCTGGCCTCCCAGGGCAACCTCGATTACGACGTGGCCCGCGCGATCTGGATCGGCGATTACCTCGACCCGCTGAGCTTCCTGGACCTGTTCCAGAGCGGCTCGCGCAACAACAAGACCGGCTGGAGCGACCCGGACTACGATCGGCTGCTCGAGTCGGCCGCGCGCGAGGCCGACCCGGCCCGACGCCGCGCGCTGCAGGCCGAGGCCGAGGCCCTGCTGCTGGCCGAGCTGCCGATCCTGCCGATCTATTCCTACGTCAGCCAGAACCTGTGCTCGCCGCGGCTCGGCGGCACCCCGGCCAACCTGCTCGACGAGCTCGGCCTGCGCTGGCTGTATTGGCGCAGCGACGAGGAGCTGGCCCTGTGGCGCGCGCGGCGCCCGATGCATCCCTCGGGGCAAACCTGGGTCGAGGCCAGCGGCCCGAATGCGGGGGCCTATCCGCCCAGCGCGCCCGGTGGCCGCTTCCCCGCCGACGATCCCCGCGCGCGCCTCTCGCCGTTCTCCGACGGACCGGCGCCACGCTGACAGGCCGAAAAAAAAAATCGAATCGAGCTGCGCCCGAGCGGTCCGACCTGCCTGTCAGCAGGCCTTTCGGCCGCCATCCGCCGCCACGGAGACGAGATCGCCGCTCTGCGCCGTTTTTTTCGGCCAGTGAGGCTCGGCGGAGCTGCGGCGCGGAGCCTCGCGGCCTGCGGGGCTCGGCTCGGCCGCGGGCTGGGGAGTTCCGGGGCACCCTGGCCCAAGCTCGCCGGGCGTCCCGCTCCCACCCCACGCTCAGAGGTCCCACCAAGAGCCCCCAGCGGAAGGGGCGGCAACGCCCTCGACGACCAAGCGGCGGCGCCTCGGCTGCCCGCCTCCGCCTTTGCCCGCGGCCTCCCCGGGCCCGCGCCAAGTTGGGTCGTGCCCCCGTCTCCCGACAGCAAAAACCGTCGCCGGAGGCTCGAGGCCCGGGCCGCCTCGGCCGCCGCGCTGGCTAGGCTCCCCCCACCTGCGCCGCGAACTCCCCCGACCGCGCGCTCCCCGACCCCGTGACCCGCTCCAGCCCCGTCCCTGCCGCCGCCCGCGCCCGGGGTCCCTCGGCGGCCCTGTGGCGCTTCCTGGCGCGGCGCCTCGGCTGGTTCCTGGGGACCCTCTTCGCGGTGGTGCTGGCGGCCTTCCTGCTGATGCGCGCGGTGCGCGGCGGCCCCTTCGATGGCGAGCGCGCCCTGGACCCGGCCATCGCCGCCGCCGTGCGCGCGCGCTACCACCTGGATTGGCCCCTGTGGCGCCAATTTGCCCATTATGTGGGGCCCTTCAATCTGGACGAGCGCGGCCTCTTGGGCGAAGGCAGCCAGCCCTTCGGCGGCGCCTTGGCGGGCGATCTGGGCCCCTCGTTCAAGTACCGCGATTTCAGCGTCAACCAGATCCTGGCCCAGTCCCTGCCGATCAGCCTGACCCTGGGCGGCACGGCCCTGTGCATGGCGCTCGCCCTGGGCTTCAGCGCCGGGGCCCTGTGCGCCTGGCGACGGGGCACGGCGCTCGACCTGTCCCTGCGGATCCTGGCGACGCTCGGGCTGTGCGCGCCGAACTTCGTGATCGCCGGACTGCTGGCGCTCTTGTTTTCGTTCGAGCTCGGCTGGCTGCCGGTGGCCGGCTGGGGCGCCGCCAAGCACCTCTGGCTGCCGGCCCTGTCCCTGGCGATCCCCCTGGCCGCGACCCTGGCGCGGCTGCTGCGCGCCTCGCTGCTCGAAACCCTCGCGGAAGACCACGTGCGCACCGCCCGCGCCAAGGGCCTGTCCGACTGGCAGGTGCTCTGGCGCCACGCTTTGCGCCCGGCCCTGCTGCCGCTGGTCTCCTACCTCGGACCGGCCACCGCCGGGATCCTGACCGGCAGCCTGGTGATCGAGAAGCTGTTCGCCATCCCGGGCACTGGCTCGTTTTTCGTGATGAGCGCCCTCAACCGCGATTATCCGCTGGCCCTGGGCGTCACGATCGTCTACACGGCGCTGGTCTACGGCCTCAACACCCTGGTCGATCTGGCCTATGGCCTGCTCGATCCGCGCTTGGAGGGGGCGCCTTGATGGGCGCGGAGCCCCGGCGCGGCGGCACGAGCTGGGAGCGGCGCGCGGCGGCCCTGGCGCCGGCGCTCGAGCAAACGCTCGCGGCGCGCCGCCGGCGCGGGCTGTCGAGCAGCCCGTGGCGCGCCGCCCTCGCCCGCCTGTGGCGCGTGCCGAGCGCCCGCGCGAGCTTGGTCTTCCTGGCCCTGTGCGCGCTGGTCTCGGGCCTGGCCCCGCTCTGGCCGCTGCCGTCCCCGATCGCCATGCAGCTGGCGGCCGAGCCGAGCCCCCCGCGCTGGCCCTGGTCGCCCCCGCCGACCGCGCCGCAGCGCGCGCTGGAGCATCGCCCGACGCGCTGGCTGGCGGGCGTCGCGAACGACGGCTGGGCCCACCGCGCCGTGGTCGAATTCGAGCTCGCCGCGCCCATCGAGGCCGGCTTCGACCCCGCTCCCACGGCCCGCGAGCTGGCCAGGCGCCTCGAGCGCTCGAGCGGGCGCCGCCCCAGCGTGGCGCTCGAAGCCCTGGCGGGCGGCGCCTGGCGCCTGTGCCTCGCCGTGCCGCTCCATGAGCGCGCGCCGGGGTTCGGGGACGACCGGGGCGGGCGCGCCGACCGGCCGGGACGAGCACCGGCCCCGGGCCTCGAACAGCGCCTGCGGGCCGATGGGGCCTTCGCCGAGGCGGCCCTCGGGAGCCTGCCGGGCGCGCCCCGCCTGCTGGCGGTGCGGCTCTTCAGCGGCACCTGGGAGCTCGCGGCCTTCGACCGCTGGCTGGTCGGGATTCGCGCGCGGCTGTTCGGCCTGTGGCAGAGCGGCCCCTGGCTCGGGACCGATGGCAAGGGCCGCGATCTGCTCTCCCGGCTGGTGTGGGGCAGCCGCGTGTCCCTGCAGGTGGCCCTGGTCGCGGGGCTGTGCAGCCTGACGATCGGCCTGTGCTACGGGGCCTTGGCGGGCCTCGTCGGCGGCCGGCTCGACAACTGGATGATGCGCTTCGTCGACGCGCTCTACGCCCTGCCGCTGATCTTCGGCGTGATCTTCCTGGTGGCGATCCTCAACGAATACCGCAGCGAACTGGCCGCCAGCGGCATCGACCGACTGACGGTTTTCTACGCGGTGCTGGGCGCGGTCTCCTGGCTGACCATGGCGCGGGTGGTGCGCGGCCAGGTGCTGCGCCTCAAACAGCAGGACTTCGTGCTGGCGCTGACGGCCCTGGGCGCCTCACGGGCGCGCATCCTGTTCGCCCATCTGCTGCCCAACGTGCTGCCGATCGCGCTGGTCTATCTGACCCTCAGCGTGCCCTCCGTGCTGCTCTACGAGGCTTTTCTGTCCTTCCTGGGCCTCGGCGTCGAGCCGCCGCGGGTTTCCTGGGGCCTGCTGGCCCTGGATGGTTCCGAGGCGCTCAGCAAGCTGCACGTGTTCTGGTGGCTGCTGCTCTTCCCGGCCCTGGCGATGGCCTCGACCCTGTTGGCCCTGACGCTCCTGGGCGACGCCCTGCAAAGCGCCCTGGACCCCGGCAGCCAGCGGAGGGGCCAGGGATGAGCGCGCCCGGCTCCGGTGGCGAGCCGCTGCTGGTCGTGCGCGGGCTCGAAAAACGCTTCGCGCCGAGCGGACGCCAGGGCGGCCGCGAACTCTTGGCCTTGTCGGGCATCGACTTCGAACTCGCCCGCGGCGAATGCCTGGCGCTGGTGGGCGAATCGGGCTCGGGCAAGTCGACCCTGGCGCGCTGCGCCACCGGCCTGCTGCCGGCCAGCGCCGGATCGGCGCGCTTCGCCGGCGAGGAGCTGATCGGGGGCCCGGCGCGCGAGCTGGCGCCCCTGCGGCGCCGCATCGGTTTCGTGTTCCAGGACCCGCGCGGCAGCTTCGATCCGCGCCAGCGCGTGGACAGCCTGCTATGTGAGCCCCTGGCCATCCACGGGCGCCTGCGGCCCAAAGAGCGCCGTCTGCGGGCCCTGGCGCTGCTGGACGCCGTGGGGCTCTCCGCCGAGCACCTGTTCCGCTACCCCCAAGAATTCTCCGGGGGCCAGCGGCAGCGCCTGGCGATCGCCCGCGCCCTGGCCCTCGAGCCCGAGCTCTTGGTGCTGGACGAGCCCACCAGCGCCCTGGATGTCTCCGTGCAGGCCCAGATCCTGAATCTGCTGGGCGCGCTGCGCACCGAATTCGGCCTGAGCCTGCTGCTGATCGCCCACGATCTGGCCGTGGTCCAGCACCTGGCGGACCGCGTGGCGGTGCTGTACCTGGGCCGCTTGGTGGAGCTGGCGCCGGCCGCGGCGCTCTTCCGCGCCCCGGCCCACCCCTACACGCAGGCGCTGCTGGCGTCGCGGCCGCGCATCGAAGCGGGCTCGGGCGCCGCGCCCGCCCGGCTCTCGGGCGACCCGCCGTCCCCGCTCTCACCGCCCAGCGGCTGTGCCTTCCACCCGCGCTGCCCGCGCCGCGCCGCAGCCCCCGACCCACGCTGCGAGCGCGAGTCCCCGGCGCTGCGCGGCCTCGGCCCGCAGGTCCAGGTCGCTTGCCACGTGGTGTCCGCCGAGGGGCCGCCCCGGCCGGATTGAGCGCGACCCGACCGCCGGCCGAACGCCAGGT
>JBILNK010000241.1:0-4956 GCA_044375105.1 Planctomycetota bacterium | reverse complement strand
CGGAGGCGGCCCTGGCCGCCGCCGCGGCGCGCCTCGACAACACCTTCGTGCGCGCGCCCTTCGACGGCATCGTGGTGCTCAAGGATGCCGAGGTCGGCGAGGTGGTCTCCCCCAACGTGGTCGGCGGCTCCACGTCGCGCGGCTCGGTGGCCACCATGGTCGACCGGGCCAGCCTGGAGGTGCAGGCCGAGGTGCCCGAGACCAGCCTGGCCGCGGTGGCCGTGGGACGCCCTGCGCGCCTGTTCCTGGACGCCTTCCCGGACGAGCCCTACGACGGCCAGGTCGACCGCATCTGGCCGACCGCCAACCGCGAAAAGGCCACCGTGGAAGTGCGCGTCAGGTTCCTGTCCCCCGACGAGCGGCTGCGCCCCGAGATGGGCGTGCGCGTGGTGTTCTTGCCGCCGGGTCGCGAGCTGGAGGCCAGCCGCGCCAGCGCGGGCCCCCTGCTGATGTTGCCCAAGGCGGCGCTGGTCGAGCGCGGCGGGCAGCGCGGGGCCATGCGCCTCGAGGACGGGCGTGCGCGCTTCGTGGTGCTCGAGCTCGGCCCCGAACAGGCCGGTCGGTTGGAGATCAAGTCGGGGCTCGAGCCCGGCGACCAGGTGCTGCTGGACGTGCCGGCCGAGCTGGCCGACGGCGCCCGCGTGTCGATCCGCGCCAGCTGAGCCCGACGATGCACACCGAGCCCCAAGCCCCGCCGCCGGCCGCCGCCGCCGCCGCCGACAGCCAAACCGGCGCCGGCGCCGGCGCCGCAGGGCGCGCGCCCGCGCTGATCGAGCTGCATCAGGTCACGCGCATCTACCGGCGCGGCGGCGAGGCGCTGACCGTGCTCGACCGCCTCGAGCTGGAGATCGAGCGCGGCGGCTTCTACGCCCTGATGGGCCCGTCGGGCTCGGGCAAGAGCACCCTGCTGAACCTGATCGGCGGCCTCGACCGGGCCGACGGCGGCTCGGTGCGGGTGGCGGGCGAAGACCTCGGTCGCTTGTCGTCGGCCGACCTGGCCCGCTGGCGCGCGGACAACGTCGGCTTCGTGTTCCAGGGCTTCAACCTGCTGCCGGTGCTGAGCGCCCAGAAGAACGTCGAGCTGCCGCTGCTCCTGACGCGCCTGTCCAGCTCCGAGCGCCGCCGCCGCGCGCGCCACGCCCTGGCCCTGGTGGGCCTCGAGGACCGCCGCAGCCACCGCCCCAGTCAGCTCTCCGGCGGCCAGGAGCAGCGCGTGGCCATCGCGCGCGCGCTGGTCTCGGATCCCCTGCTGATCCTGGCCGACGAGCCCACCGGCAACCTGGACCGTGAATCGGCCGGCCAGGTGCTGAGCCTCTTGCGCGAGCTCAACGAGCGCGCCGGCAAGACGATCTTGATGGTGACCCACGACCCGCGCGCCGCCGAGGCCGCGCGCACCGTGATCACCCTGGACAAGGGCCAATTGGGCGGCATCCGCCACAACCGCTGAGCCGCTGCGAATGATGCCCTGGTCCCTCCTGCCGCGGCACCTGCTGGCGCGCCCGGTCCGCAGCCTGCTGACCCTGGGCTCCCTGGCGATCGCCGTGTTCCTGGTGTGCTTCCTGCGCGGCGTGGTGGTGGCCCTGGGCGCGGGCGTCGAAGCGGCCAGCGACCAGCGCCTGGTGGTGCAATCGGCCGTTTCGCTGTTCGTCAACCTGCCGCGCTCCTACCAGCCCAAGATCAAGGCCGTGCCCGGGGTGCGCCAGGTCTGCAAGCTGCAGTGGTTCGGCGGCTACTACCAAGACCCATCCAACTTCTTCGCGCAGTTCGCCGTCGACGAGCAGCTGCTCTTCGACGCCTATCCGGAGCTGGTCCTGCTGGCGGGCGACAAAACCGCCTTCTGGGGCCAGAAGACCGCCTGCATCATCGGCCGCGACCTGGCCCGCGATTTCGGCTGGGGGGTCGGGGACACGATCCCGATGGTGGGCGGCATCTTCGCGCGCTCGGAGCAGAACGTGTGGGACTTCACCGTGGCCGGCATCTACGAGTCGCGCACAGCGAACTTCGACAGCCGCACGATGTTCTTCCACTACGACTATCTGGCGGACAGCCTGGAATCCGGCGCCGCCACGGGTCCGGAGGGCGTCGGCGTGTACATCCTGAAGACCGAGCGGGGCTCGGACCCCACGCGCATCATGGCCAGCGTGGATGCGCTGTTCGCCAACGGCCCCCAGCGCGTGCAGACCACCACCGAGAGCGAGTTCCAAAAGCAGTTCGTGACCATGCTGGGCTCGATCCCGACGCTGCTCTCGGCGATCGGCGGCGGGGTGCTGTTCGCAATCCTGCTGGCGGCGCTCAACACCATGCTGATGGCGGCCCGCGAGCGCACCCGCACCCTGGGGGTCTTGAAGGCCCTGGGCTTCTCGGACCGCGCTGCCTTCAGCCTGCTGCTGGGCGAGTCCTTGGTGCTGTGCGGCCTGGGCGGCCTGCTGGGCCTGCTGCTGTTCATCGGCCTGGCGCCCGGCTTCAACCAGGTGCTGAGCCAGTTCAACTTCCCGCCCCTGGTGGTCGGTCCGCAGACCTTCGCCCTGGCCCTCTCGATCGCCCTCGGCGTTGGTCTGATCGCCGGGCTGGCCCCGGCGATCCGCGCCGCGCGCCTCGAGGCCATCGAAGCGCTCAACGCCGAGCGCTGAGCCGGCGCCTGCGCAGCAAACCCAAGCCCCATGGCGCGCATCCCGCTCGACTACAACCTGAGGAGCCTGTTCGTGCGGCGCTCCTCGACGCTGCTGACCATCGTCGGCATCGGAGCGACCGTGGCCGTGCTGGCCGGGGTGCTGTCCCTGCAGCGCGGTTTCGCCAAGCTGTTCGAGAGCGGCGGCCGCACCGAGGTGGCCGTGTTCCTGCGGCCCGGCGCCACCAACGAAGGCGACAGTCTTTTCAGGCGCGGCCAGGCGGACTATTTGATCAAGGGGCTCTCGGAGATCGCCTGCGACGCAAGCGGCCGCCCCCTGGCCTCCTCGGAGTACTACCTGGCCCTGCGGCTGCGCAAGCTCGACGGCGGCGAGACCAACGTGCCGATCCGCGGCGTGCAGCCGATGAGCTTCGAAGTCCATCGGGACGTGTTCCAGTTGCTCGCCGGCAGACTGCCGCAGGCCGGCAGCGACGAGGTGGTGGTCGGACAGTCCCTGACCACGCGCATCCAGGGCGCCGGACTGGGCCAGGTGCTGACGCTCAACACGACGCCCTTCCGCGTGGTCGGGGTGTTCACCTCGAGCGGCCCCTTCGCTTCGGAGGTCTGGGGCGACTCGGAACGGATCGCCGACGCGCTAGAGCGCCCGTTCCTGAACCGCGTGGTCGCCCGCCTCGTGCCGGGCACCGACGTGGCCGCCCTGGCCGACCGCCTCGAAGACGACAAGGTCGCGCCGGTCAAGGTGCTGACCGAGCGGCAGTACCTGACCGGCCAGACCCAGGTGCTCTCCGGGGTGCTGCTGGCCCTGGGCAGCTTCCTGGCCCTGGTGATGGGCACCGCCGCCGTGTTCACGGGCACCAACACGATGCTGGCGGCGATCTCCGCCCGCAGCCACGAGATCGGCATCCTGCTCGCGATCGGCTTCCGCCCCTGGCCGGTGTTCTTCTCGTTCATGCTGGAGGCGGCCGTGCTCGGCCTGCTGGGCGGCCTGTTCGGCGTGGCCCTGGTGCTGCCCCTCGATGGCATCAAAACCGGCACGACCAACTTCCAGACCTTCACCGAGGTGGCCTTCGCCTTCCAGGTGACCCCGGACGTGCTCGGCACGGCGATCTTCTTCGCCCTGCTCCTCGGGCTCCTGGGCGGCGCCTGGCCCGCCTGGCGCGCCTCGCGCATGCGCCCGGTCGAGGCCCTGCGCCTGTCCTGAGGGGCTGGTTGTGCGCCCCGGTCGGCCCTGGGGCCTGCCCGCGGAGGGTGCGCGGCCGCGGACGAGCCATCGCGGCCCCGCGGGCCGATGCGCAGGCCTGCGAACGGCCGCCCGCGGGGCTCAGGGCAGAGCGTCCTGGGACTTAGGCCGGCCCCGCGCCCTGGGCCTCGGCCTGCCCGTTCTCCGGCGCCGCTTCGGCCTGCTCCGCCGCTGCAGGCGGCTGCAGCGGTTCCGGCGCCTCGGCCTGCCGCGCGGGTTCCGCGTCGGACTCCCCCTCCGGCGGCAAGCCCTTGACCTCCCGGTAGCGCTGCTCGACGCGCCGCTCCAGCTCCTCCGGGGCCAGGGGGCGCTTCCTGTGCTGGCGCACCAGCCGCTCGCGCAACACCGAGCGGATCTCGTCCTCGCTGGGGCGATATTCGGCGGTCAGGGTGGTGACCACCGGCGTCAGGACCCAGGTGACCGGCGGGAAGCCGTACCAGTAGGTCTCGGTGGACCCCTGCACGATGCGCACGCGGTCGCCGCCGCGCTCGGCCAGGTCCTCGGTCATCGAATCCACCTGACCATCGAGGTCCAGGTCCCCCAGGAAAGGCACGGCCACCAGCAGGTTCATGCCGACCTTGGTGGACGAGGCGTAGAACACCGGCTCGCCATCGGGGCCCACGCGCCCGTTCCACTGGGTCGCGGTGGAATGCATGGCACAGCCGCCGAGCAACGGGGCCAGGGCGCTGAGCACAACGGCACAGACCCCCGACCGCAGTGGCCAGCGGCCGAGGAAGCCGCTGCGCTCGGCGGCGGGCGGGCGGGACGGCGCGATCGGGAACGAGCAGGGACGGGTTGAGGTTCGCATGGGGTTTCTCCGGTGTTCGAGCGGAGGTTAGCCCACCCAAGCGACGATCCCCAGCCCCCGCCTGGGCCCTCGGCGGCTCCAAAGGGGACGTCGGGTCATCGTCCGGCTGCCCTTCAGCGCTCGCCCGGGGGCGCGAGCAAGCAGCGCTGGAACAGGCGCCAGATGCGCGTGTACTCGTCGATCCAGGCGCTGGGCTCGCGGAAGCCGTGGGCTTCGAGCGGGTACAGCGCCAGCTCAAAGTCCGCTTTGCCCAGCTCGATCAGGCGCTGGGACAGGCGG
>JBILNK010000086.1:0-17345 GCA_044375105.1 Planctomycetota bacterium | reverse complement strand
AGCCGCTGAAGTCGGAGGGCTGTTGGGCGAGGGCCAGGGGCACCCCGAAGCAGCAGGCCAAGACCAGGCCCAGGGTGCGGATAGGACTCATCATCTTTGGTCGGAGGCTGAGGGGCGACGATCCCCCCGGGGGTCTCGGCGAAAGGCACGATCCGGGGGGCTCGGTCCAGTATGCGGTCGTCGCGCGCCTGGGCTGGTCTCGGTGTTCGCACCGACTTGCTCGCGCTCCCGAGTTCGTGCGAGGCCCTCTGAAACGGGTGCGCTGGCTGCCTGGGGGGCACGCGGACGCTCGCCGGACACAGGCCGGGTCCAAAGGTCGCCATCCCTGCGCCTGGAGGGCTCCCAAACCGATGCAGGCCAACCCGGAGCGGGAAGGATTTTCGCACGGGCATGCATCGCCTGGCGCATTTTCATGCGCGCTCCAGGCGGCCTGCATGTCTCCTGTCCAGGGCGATTGCCGCGCTTGTCTAGGTTTCAAGCCCCATTGGCGGGCGGGAGGCGGTCAGTCCAGTGGGCGGGTTGCATCGGTTTGCATGGGACCGCGGCGGGCGTTGGTTGTCGACGTTGGAACCTGCGTTGGACAGAGCGCGCCCCGCGGGTGAAACTTTCGCTCGGCTGCTGCGTCTCTAGAACACAGCCCTCGCATGCACGGCATCGAAGCCCTGGCGGGTCCAGCGCTTCAGCGCAGCACCTTTCGCCCGAGCGACCGCCGCGCTTCGCACTCGCGCCTTCCGCGCTCCGACGCCCTGGACTCCCGTTCTCGTCCCCCCGTTCCGCCGACATCCCTGCTCCCCGCTCCCATGGCCTCCGCCCGGCTTCACACCTCCCTGTCCGCTTGCTTGTGCCTGCTGCTGGCCCCGCTCGCCGCGGGCCAAGGCTACGTGGCCGCCGAGGGCGGCGGCAGCGTCACCAGCGGCTCCTGGGCCCTGTCCACCTTCACCTGGATGCTGCAGAACGCCGGCGGCAACGGCCGCGTGGCGATCCTGGGGGTCGCCGGCGTCGATGCGGGGGCCGAGGGCCGCTTCCTGCAGGCCGGGGCCAGCCAGGTGATCCAGCTGGCGATCACACAGACCAACGCCGATCTGCAGGCCACCTACGACGCGATCGCCGCTTGCGACGTGGTCTGGATGCGCGGGGGCAACCAGGCCAACTACGTGCAATGGTGGAACAACACCAAGACCGAGGACGCCATCCGGGCCGTGTTCGACAAGGGCGGCGCGGTGGGCGGCACCAGCGCCGGTTGCGCGGTGCTGGGCGAGCTGATCTACGACTCGATCACCGGCTCCGTGTCCCCCAAGGCGGCCTTGCGGGATCCCTACAGCACGGCGATCAGCTTCACCAGCGACTTCCTGCAGCTGACCCCGGGGGTGCTGTTCGACACGCACTTCACCGAGCGCGGGCGGATCGCGCGCCTGGCGGTCATGCTGGGCCGGCTGTGGCAGGACCAGGGGCGCGACGTGCTGGGGGTCGGCTGCGACGACCGCACCGCGTTCTGCGTTTCGCCGGACGGGCGCGGCCGCGTGATCGGGGAAGGGGCCGTGACGCTGCTGCACCGCACCCCGGGGACGCGCCAGGCCCTGCTCAAGAACCTGCCCGCGGTGATCACCGACCTCCAGCACGTGCAGCTCACCGAGGGCTACGTCTACGACCTGGCGGCGCGCAGCGTGGTCTCGCGCCCGGCCAACGCGATCCTGACCGGGCCCCCGGATGCGCAGCCGGTCTTCACCCCGGTCCAGCTCAGCGGCTCCAGCGCCTTGGACGCCGCCGCCGGCGAGTTCAACGTGGTCGACAACGGCAACGACCTGGCCCTGTTCAACGGGGCGCTGCAGGTGCAGCCCGGCGCCGGTTTCCTGCAGGATGCGGTCGTCTCGACGCGCTGCTGGGATTCGACCACCTGGGACGAGAACCGCGTCGGCGGGCCCCAGTACGCCCTGGCGCTGCATCCCCATCGCCTGGCGGTTCTGCTCGACGGCGGCGTCAACCTGCTGGTGCGCGCGGACGAGCTGCTGACCGCCCTGCCCGCCACGGGCACGGAAAGCCCTGTGATGGTGCTCGATAGCTACGGCGTGACCAGCGTGGCCTTCTCGACCTACCAGTCCTCGGCGGGCTCCGCCGGACCGCGCCAGTCCGTGGCGCTCGAGGGCTGCCGGCTGCACCTGCTGCGCTCGGGCATGAGCTACGACGCGGCCCAGCACGTGGTCCCGAATCTGTCCGCCTACGGGGCCGGATTCCCGGGCTGCTTCGGGCCCCACACCCTGGTCGGCCTGGGCCAGCCGAGCCTCGGCAACGGCGCCTTCGCCCTGCGCACCGCGGGCGGCGCTCCGGGCGGTCTGGCGGTGATCGGCCTGGCCAACCTGTGGGACCCGGCGGGCAGCGACGGGCTCGGCCTCGGCCTGCCCCTGCACCTCTCGCTGCTGTCGCCGTTCCTGAGCCTGTTCGCGGTCGCCGCCGACGGAACCGGGGTGGCCGATCTGCCTCTGCCGATCCCCAGCAACCCGAACCTGGCCGGCCAGACCTACTACACCCAGGCCCTGTGGCTGTGGCTGCCCGGCTCGCCGTGCCAGCCGACCCCCTCGGGCTTCTCGAGCTCGCCTGGCCTGGCCCTGAGCCTGTTCTGACGGCGGCCGAAGCCCGGCCGGCCGTGCGCGGGTCGGCCGGGGCCCCGCGGCGCCTCCGTTTCCCGGGCCGGTCCCGCGGTGCGCGTGCCGCAGGCACGCGGCCGCGCCGGCGGCTGCAGAGATCGGAGCGGCCTTCGCCCTCGAAGGTTGAGTCCCCCCGCGCGGGGACCTAGCTTCCAGGGCCCGAGTCCAACGCTCGGATTCCATCCCACGATCGCCCGCACGCCCCGCTGCCCATGGCCCACGAGAAGCTCGACACCGAAGCCGTCGTCGCCGCCCTGAACAAGATCCTCGAGCTCGAGCTGGCCGGCGTGGTGCGCTACACGCATTACTCGCTGATGGTCTACGGCTACAGCCGGATCCCGATCGTGTCCTGGCTGCGGGGCCAAGCCACCGAGGCCTTGACCCACGCCCAGGAGGCCGGCGAGCGCATCACCCTGATGGGCGAGCACCCCTCCCTGGGCCTCGGCCCCCTGCTCGAGACCCACAAGCACGACATCGGCGACATCCTGCGCGAATCCCTCGAGCACGAGCGCCGTTCCCTGGTGGCCTACCAAGAGCTGCTCACCCTGGTGGAAGGCCGCTCGGTGATGCTCGAGGAATACGCCCGCACCATGATCCACGACGAGGAGATGCACCTCGGCGAGGTCGACAAGATGCTGCGCAAGCCGGGCACGCTCGACCCGGTGCGTTGACAGGCTGAGAAAGAATCGACTCGGGCTGCGCCCGAGCCGCGAGACCAGGCCGTCAGATGCCCTTTGGGCCGCCATCCGGCGGCCGCAGAGGCTGGGATCGTCGCTGCGCGCCGATTTTTTCCCAGCCTCTGACAGGTCGGGGGCTCGCCAAGGCCTCCCGCCGTGCGAGAGCTTCCCCGGCCCTTCGGATCGAGCCGCTGCGCGGTGCAGCCCCTAGAGGTCGGCCAGGATCTCGCGGGCGGGGGCGGGGGAGATCGACACCAACCGGCAGGTTTCGAGGAAGGCGCGCAGGCGATCGAGGCCCAGGCCCTGGTGGGCCGTGCTTTCGAGCCAGTCGCGCGGCACGCGCTCGCTGCGCGGGTTGTGGCCGAAGAGTTCGAGCAGGCGCTCGGCCTGGTCGGCGAGGGCCTGGCTCCAGCGCAGGGGGGAGAAGCGCCAGGGGCTCGGGGGCGGGCCCGGCAGGGTCAGGGTGAAGGCGCTCATGCCCAGGGGCTCGCGGTAGCCGGGCAGACCTCGGAGCTGATCGATCAGGAACGGCACGCCCACGCTGCCCAGGCCGTGGAGCAGGTGCCAGCGGCCGACCCCGGGCACGGAGCCGATCGCGTCCGGCGGCACCCCGAGGGCCTCGACCGTGGCGCGCGCCAGGGCCAGGCCGACCCGCGGCGCGCCGCGGCTCTGGAAACGGGCCGGATCGGCCCCCGGGCTCCGATCGCTGAGCAGCCGTCCGCCCTGGCCGTGCACGATGTGGCGCGCGGCGCCGGCGATGCCGACATGGCTGTCGAGGCCGAAATCGATCCGTCCGAGCACGTCGCCGGTCAGGCGATCGATGACCTCCTGTCCGGGCTCGTCCTCGAGGCAGCTGTGGGTCAAGCCGCGGTCGTGGCGGGCCAGCAAGGCCTCGCTGGGCACCAGCGCGGGCCCCGGGCTCTTCTCCAGGGCGCCGGCCAGGCGGGCCGCCGTGAGCAGCTCCGCGGCCGCCTGGGGCCCGTAGGGGCCGAGCACCGCCGGGTCGAGCTCGGCCGCGAGCTCCGCCGGCGTCAGCGAGCCCCGCGCGCAGGCCAGCACCTCGACCTGCTGGGCCAGGGCCGCCGGCCGGAAGGCGTAGGGCTCGCCGCACAGCCGGCCCTCCTTGGCCAGGCGGAACAGGACCGCGAAGCGGTGCGCTTCGGCTTCGTTCTGGACCACGTAGCCGGCGCGGTTGGCGTCCCCGCGCCGGCCGCCCCGGCCGATGCGCTGCAGCAGGCTGTCCACGCTGCTCGGCAGGTTGGCCAGCAGCACGTAATCCACGCTGCCGATGTCGATGCCCATCTCGAGGGTCAAGGTGGCGAAGCAGGCCGCCGCCCCGGCGCGCTGGAAGTGCTGCTCGGTGCGCTCGCGGGCCTGTTTGGCCATCGAGCCGTGGTGCGCGAAGATCGCCTCGCCGAAGCGCGTGACGCCGCGCAGCTTGTGGGCGTAGAGCTCGACCCCGTTGCGGCTGCGGCAGAAGACCAGCAGCTTGCGCAGGCCGGCCTCGGCCAGGGCGTCGAGGTGCGCGGCCATCTCCTGCAGCCCGGCGCCGTCGAAGCGCTTGCCCAGGATGCGCCGCGTGCCGGGCACGATCACCAGCTCGGCGTCGCGCAGGTAGCGCGCGGCCAGCTCCGCGGGGCGGTCGATGGTGGCGCTGGCCAAGATCCGCTGGGGTGCGCTGTCGGCGGCGCGATCGAGGCGGTGGAGCAGCAGCCGCAGCTGGTCGCCGCGCGCGGTCCCGTCGAGCACGTGGATCTCGTCCAGCACCAGCATGCGGATGCCCCGCAGGGCCGCGGGCCGCCGCGCGAGCAGCGAATCGAGGCCCTCCGGCGTGGTCACCAGCGCGCTGGGCAGGCCGCCATCGACGCGCTCCTTGTGCTCGCCGGTGTAGCGCCCGAAGGACAGCTCGATGCGCTCCATGGGGCCCTCCAGGCGGCGCTTCAGATCGTTGGCCAGGGCGCGCGTCGGGCTGACGATCACCAGGGCCGCTGGCGGCCTCCCCGCGGCGATGGCGATCTCGGCGCCGGGCGCCGCGTAGGCCTCGGTCTTGCCGCTGGCGGTCGCCGAGGCCAGCAGCGTGTCGCGGCCCGCCAGGATCGGCGGGATGCCGCGCCGCTGGACCTCGCGCAGGGACTCGAAGCGCCCGAACCAGGGCCCGAAGGTGTGCGGCAGCGAACGGCGGTCGACCGGGGGCGAGTCCACTCGAGCTAGAAGTCCTGGGAGGTCTCTGCGGCGGTCCGCTGGCTCGGACCGAGGCGTTCGCAGTCGAGCCCGAAGACCAGCTGGCGCACCAGCGCCCGCTGGCTGTCTTGGCCGTCGGCCACCAGCCCGGAGAGCTGCTCCAGCAGGCGGCCCTCCAGCCCCTCGCGGGGCGCGAAACCTGGGTAGGCGCGGGTGTAAAGGCGCTGGAGGCGTACCACCAGCTCGCTCTGCAGGCTCTGGTGCAGGGTCGAGAGCCGCAGGTGCAGGCCCGGCTCCGTGCTGATCTGGCGCACCCAGGCGTCGGTCTCGTCGAGCGGGGTCACGGCGAACACCGCGCACAGGGGCTGCTCGGGCCGGAAGCGCAGGGGCAGGGCGCGATGGACCGGCTGACCGCCCTTGTAGAGCCCTTCCGGGTCGAAGGCCAGCTGCTCGGCGGGCAGGGCCAGGGCCGCGAAGTGCTTGAGCACCTCTTGGGCGTAGTGGCGCTCGGCGGGGTTCAGGGCCTCGACGCGCTCGACCTCGTCGAACAGCAGCACCAGGCCGCGGAGCCCGGCGTCCTTGGCCCACACCGAGAGCGTGCCGATCAGGTGCGCGTACATGCGCCCGTAGGTGCGGTAGTCCGACAGGGTCAGCAGGCGCTCGCCGCCCCAGCGCAGGCGCGCCAGAGTGGCGTTGAGCTCGTCGATCTCCACATCCTCCCCGCGGGCGTAGCCCTGGAAGCTCTCGGCCAGCTCCTCGTCGCCGTGGCTCAGGGCGAACAGCACCGGGCTGAAGAAGCGGCTGGCCTGGCGCCCGTGGGGGGCCTTGTGGTCGGGGCTCGTGGCGAGCCCCTCGAACAGGCCCGCCAGCCCCGAGACGGGCCGCCCCGGCACGCGCAGGCCGCGCGCGATCTGCTGGTACAGGCGCCGCGGGTGGTGGAGCGCCTGCTCGCGCGGATCGAGCGTCAGCCGCACCACGGCATGGCCGGCTTCGAGGGCCTGCTGCTCGAAGGCCTCGAGCAGGTGCGTCTTGCCGCTGCCATAGTCGCCCCACACGAAGCGGCAGCCGCTGCCCGCGCGCAGGAGCCCGCGCAGGGCCTCGAGTTCGGCCGTGCGGCCGACGGTGTAGTCGGCGGTGCCGCGGGTGGGCACAACGCCCAGTCGCAGGGCCTCCAGGGTCTGCCAAGCGCTGGAGCGGTCCAGGGTCAGCTTGGGCAGGGCCTCCGCGGGCAGGGGCGCGGGCGCTGGGCGGGCCGCCGGTGCGAGGGGCGTCGGCGCCGGGGCAGGCGGCGCCGGGACCGCCGGCGCGGCGCCGGCCTCCGACGAGCCGGCGGCGCCGACCGCCCGCTTGGGGGCCTTGGAGCGCGCCGGCGGCTCGGGCTCGGGGCGCGTCGCGGAAGGCGGCGGCAGCAGCTCGTCGCGGTCGATCGTGCGCGGCAGTTGGGGCGCGCGGTCGAAGCGCACCCGCAGGCGCCCGAAGGCCAGTTTCTCGATCAGCGTGCCGCTGCCGTGCACGAAGTGCTCGACCCGCTCCCCCTGCCGGGGATCGTGCTCGACGCCGGCCAAGGTTTCAGAACTCCTGCTCGTCGGCCAACACGGGCACGGAACCGGCGCTGGCGGCCTCGCGCCATTCGCCGGGCTGCAGCCGGCGCTCGCCGGCCCGGCGCTGGTCCTCGAGCATGGCCACCACGGACTTGACGAATTCGCGCCGCGAGCCGCTCTCGAGCTGCCGCTCGGCCCGCTCGCGGGCCAGCTGGCGCACGTTCTCGGTCTGCAGGGCGCGGTCGAAGCGGTGCTCGTGGGCGCGCTCGGAGAGCTCCAGCAGCCGCAGGCCGATGGCGGTCAGGAGCTCGGCCGGCGGCAGCGGCAGATGGTCCAGATCGATCACCGGCTGCAGCGGGCTGGTGGCCGAGAAGCGCGCGCTGCTCTTGAGGCGCTGGGCCAGGGCCGGGTACTCGGGCACGACCGTGTCCATGAACTCGGGCGGCACTGCGTAGCACCACAGCACCCCGGGCAGCAGCGATTGGCCGCACAGGTCGATCATCTGGCGCAGGTTGTCGCCGATGTCGCGCCGACGGCGCACCGACAGGCTCATGTTGCGGTCCATCTCGTCGAACATCAGCACCACGCCCGGCAGGCCCATCAGGTGCAGGCACTGCACCAGCGCGCGCAGCCAGCGGAAGGCGTTGTCGTCCGCCAGGCGCTCGCGCAGCTTGAACTGCGACAGCTCGCCGGCCTCCAGGGTCTCTCCGCGCAGGAAATCGCCCAGGGTCTCGGAGGTGTCGAAGTCATCCGCCAGCACGGCCTCGACGAACAGCCGCACGGCGCGCTGCAGGGTCGCGCTCTCGGCCGGCTGGCGCGCGAATTCTTCGCGCAGCCAGCCCACCAAGGCCTCGCGGCCGAGCTCCTTGGCGCGCGAGAGGGCCCACTGGCGCAGCACCTGGGGCAACCCCTGGGAGGGGCGCTCCTCCAGGTCGGTGACCGGCAGCTCGATGCGGCGCGCCAGCTCCTGGTAGATCGCCACGGGGCGGTCGAAGGGGCATTCCTTGGGCGACAGCCCGACCAGGGCCGTCAGGAAGCCCTCGCTCCAGGCCAGCTCGCGCAGGCAGTGCAGGAACTGGCTCTTGCCGCCGCCGAAGGGCGCCTGCACCAGCTTGAAGCTCGAGTTCTGCCCGCCGCTGGCCATCGGCCGCAGGTACTCGTCGCGCAGGATCGCCAGCAGGCTTTCGGTGGCCACGTTGACCACCAGGGCGCCGCGCTCGGGGGGCTGGCCGGTCGAGCCCATGCGCTCCAGGATGTGGCGCGCCAGGCTCGGCGACAGGTCGGCGATGGGGGTCACGGGGCCTCCGGTTGGGGGGTGAAGAACAGGGTCAGCTTGAACTCGCCCTCGCCGTGCGGGTTCTCGATGAACAGAGCGCGGTTTTTGACGCTGGCGCTGGTGCCCGTGGCGACCCCCAGGTTCAGGCGCCAGCCGCCCAGGGACATCAAGCCGGCGCGCTGCAGACGCAGGATGTCGTAGGCGAAGCGCACCCGCGAGTAGGTGCGGTAGTGGTCGGCCAGGGGGTCGACGGCGAAGGCCTTCGACTGCATCTGCACCGCAAGATAGGGCAAGAATTGGTTGAATTCGACGCGCTCGCTGGCCTGCGGGCCGGCCGCGGCGCGGGCGGCGGCCCAGGCGCGCTGGCAAGCTACGAAGAACTCCCGCGGCTCGAGGCCCGCCTCCAGCTCGGCCAGGCAGCGCTGGTGGGTGGCCAAGATCTCCTCGGCCCTGGCGGGGCAGGACAGCAGGGGCAGGCGCGCGAAGCGCAGCTCCGCCAGGCCGCGCTCGCGGTCGATCGAGACGGCGAAGGGCGGGATGCGCACCTCGACCGGCTCCTCGCGGGACACCACGCGCAGGGTCAGGCCGCGGGCTTCGCAGGCCGCGCGCAGCTCCTTGGACAGGCGCTCGCGCTGCTCCTGCCGCTCGCGGGTCAGCGCGCCGTCGAGCTCCTGGAACAGCTCCTCGGCGCGGGGCGCCAGGGGGCCCAGCTCGCCGAGCCGCTGGCGCGCCTTGAAGAGGCCCTCCTCGAGCTTGCGGAAATCGCCGCTGGCGCGCTCCAGGGCGCGCAGCAGCGCCACCAGCCCCTGCAGGCCGGCAAGCTCCGCGGAAAGGCCCTGCAACAGCTCGACCAGCCGCCCGGCCACCGCGCTGGTGGCCGCGACCGGCTCCGGGCTCGCCTCCGCGGCCGCGGGTTCGGTGTCCGCGGTCTGCTCGGCCAGGAGGGGTGCGGCCGGCTCGTCCGGGCTGCCTTGAAGTTCGCTCACGGGTGCTGTCTGGCGTTGGGAGGGGCGGGGAGCCGCCAGGGGGCCGCGGGGCCCCGGGCGCGTCGCCCGGCGGGCTCGCCACCGGGGCCGCCCGGGGATTGTGCCGCTTGGCGCCGCGCGCCCGCCGGGTCCTCCCGGCCTTTCCCCATCCCCGGCCGCCGCGCGGAGCACGCGGTGTGGAGCGCGCGGGCCACCCTGGCGGGCGGACCGCAGGGCGCATCCGCCCCCCGGGTCGGTTTGACTGCCCGAGTCGGGCGGGCCTATCCTCCCCGCCCCCGTAGTCGGCGGGCCGGGGGCCCGCTAGTGCTGGGACCCGGCCACGGGCCGGCCCCTCCCCGATCGCTCACTCCCCGAGGACCCATGCGCTCCTTCGCCCTGCTGGCCCTGCCGCTCTGCCTCGGTCTGGCCGCTCCGGCCCGCCCGGACACGCTCTACCTGACCGACGGCCGCGTGCTCGAGAACGTGACCGTGACCAGCGACAGCCTGGCCGGCGTGGCCTTCAAACAAAAAGGCGAGGCCCAGCAGCTGGCGCCCGAGCTGGTCGAGCGGGTCGAGTACCAGAGGAAGCCCAAGAAGGTCCAGGAGGCGGACCTGGCCCTGGCCGAGGACGACATCGCCGGCGCCATCGAGGACCTGGAGCTGTGCCGCGATGGCCTGATGGGCGGCAACGAGAAGGAGCAGAAGAACTTCCCCTGGGCGGCGGAGTGGACCGCCAACCGGGTGGTCGAGCTGCGCCGCGCGAACCAGGACTGGCAGGGCACGGTCGACGCGGCGCTGCTGCTGATCGACAACTTCAAGGAGTCCCGCAACCTCCCGGCGGCCTACCTGGCCATGGCCGAGGCCCAGGCCGCCCTCGACAAGGAGCAGCCGGCCCTGGCGACCCTGGCGAGCCTGGCCAAGCTGATCGGCGAGCGCTCGCTGCCCCAGCGCTGGCAGCTCGAGCACGACGTGTCTCAGGCGACCATCGACCGGGGCCTCGATCCCAAGGCGCGCCTGACCAAGCTCGAGCGCGTCCAGAAGGAGGCCAGCGCCAAGGGGCTCGGGGTCCTGAGCCGCGCCGAGCTGGCCATGGCCGAGGCCTATCTGCAGCTGGCGGACGCGGAAAAGGACAAGCGCGAGGGCCACCTGCAGAAGGCCGTGGCGCTGCTCGAGGGCATCAACGCCCGCCCGGGCGTCGAGCAGCGCATCCTGGCCGGCACCCTGACCGGCCTGGCCGACGCCCGCTTCCAGGCCGCCTCGGCGGCCAAGGACAAGGCCGGGCTGGCGGCCGCGCGGCTGCTCTACATGCGCGTGGTGGTGCTCTATCGCGACCAATCGCGCTACGTGCCCAAGGCCCTGTTCTACGCGGCCACGATCTCGAAGCAGCTCTTCGACATGACCCAGGATCCGGCCGAGAGCGAGCGCCAGATCAAGCTCGCCAGCCGGCTGGTGTCGCGTTTCCGCGGCAATTCCTGGGCCGAAGAGGGCCGCACTCTGCTGCGCTGAGCCGAGCGCCGAAAAGCGCCCCCGCGAGGAGGCGTGCGCCAGGCGGCCGGGCCCCAGGGTCCGGCCGCTGTGCGTTGCGGGCCCTTTTCCACAGGCTTCGGGG
Source organism: Planctomycetota bacterium (assembly GCA_044375105.1). Classification (GTDB taxonomy): domain Bacteria; phylum Planctomycetota; class UBA1135; order UBA1135; genus JBIKLM01. The sequence goes on along the minus strand of JBILNK010000086.1, from coordinate 6,454 downwards.
CCGGGCTCGGGCTTCGGGAGAGCCACGTTTCGGCGCTGCTCGGGTCGCTGAGTCGGCCGGGAGGGGGGGCCTGGGGGCCCCGATCGGCGGGGGAGCGTGGTGGCGGCGGTCTCTTCCGCGCCGTGCGGCCGGTGCCGCGTGCCCTCCCCTCGCCGATCGATCCCATGACCCAGTTGGCTCCCGCCATCCGTCCCGTTCCCCTGCCCTCCCCAGCCGCCTGGGCGGGCCTGCCCGAGCTGTGCCCGGACCTCGAGCGCTACCTCGGGCCGCGCTGCCGCGACCGCCACGAGCGCGAGGACGCGCTCCAGGAGAGCCTGCTGCGGGCGGCGCGCTATCGCGCCGGCCTGCGCGAGCCCCGCCGGCTCAAGCCCTGGCTGCTGCGCATCGCTCGCAACGTGTGGAGCGATCGCCTGCGCCAGCAGCGGCGGCGCCTGGTCGAGCCGGAGGCCGAATTCGACCTGCTGGGTCTGATCTGCCCCGGGCCGCCGCCGGAGGAGCTGGTAGAGGACCCCGAGGAGTACTTCTGTTTCGGGCGCTTCGAGCCCAAGCGGCGCGTGCTGTGGGCCCTGCGGCTGGCCCTGGCGCGCCTGCAGCCCAGCGAGCGCGGGCTGCTGCTGGCATTCGCCTTTTCGAACCAACCCCGCGGGCGGGTGCTGGGCGACCGGTTCGGCTTGACCCCGGAGCAGGTCAAGCTGCGGCTGTTCCGGGCCCGCAGGCGCCTGCGCGCCGGGCTCGAGCGCGAGCTGGCGGTCCTGCGCCGGATCGCCGCGGAGCGCTGCGCGGATCGGGGCCTCTTGGCATGAAGGCCAAGCACAGCCTCGCTCCCGCGCCGGGGCGGTCGTTTCGCCGGGGCCCCGGGCGCTCCGGTTCGCTCCGGACGCCCGGCGCAGCGCGCCGCGGCGGGCGCCGAGCGGGACCGGCCAACGCGCCGAGGGGCCGCGCCCTTCTGTCGCTGCTGGCCCTGCTGGCGCTCGGGCCGGCGAGCTGCGGACCAACCCCCGGCAGCGCCGCGGAGGCGTGCGCGGTCCAGCGGCCCTCGATCCCAGCCGCGGGCATCCAGGCCGCTCTGCCGCAGGCCCCGCAGGCCGCGCGCGTCCCGCTGGCAGCGACGCCCAGCCTGCAGCTCGAAGCGGCCCGTGCCGCTGCAGCGCGCCTGCGGCAGCTCGACCCGCGCGCCCGCTTGCAGGCGCGCTTGGCGCTGGTCGAGGCCTGGCGCGCCGCCGCGGCACACCCCGCTGCCAGCGACGGCCAGCGCGCGCAGGCGTTGATCGGCGCCGGCGAGCACCTCTCCGCGCTCGGTTTCCACGCCGAGGCCAAAGCGGCCTTCGAGGACGCCGCGTCGCTCAGCGAGGATCCCCTCGTTTCCGCAGGAGCCTGGCTCGAGGCGGCCCACAACGCCCGGCGGGCCGGCGATCCGCACGCAGCCCTCGGCCGCTACGAGCGCGCCGCGTTGGCCGCCCAGGGCCTGGGCTCGCTCCATTCGATCGCCGGAGCCGCGAGGCTTTGGGCCGCCCGCGTGGAACTCGAGCGGGGCGCCTTCGCCAGCGCCGCGCAGCGCTTCGAGGCCCTGGCCGATTCCCATTGCGACCCGCTGCTGCGCTTGTCGGCCTTCGACGAGCTGGCCCTGCTGGCGCTGGCGCAGGGGGATCCCGAAGGCGCGGCGGGCTGGATCCAAGCGGCGCGTCTCGGTTTGGCGGGACCGGCCGCCTCGGACACCGACACCGGTCGGCGTCTGCGCCGTGCGCTGGCCCATCTGCGCGCGCTTCCCGAGCTCACGCTGGCGATCGAAGAGCGCGTGCGGGGCGCCTCGCATGCTGCGCCCCACAGCGGCGCTGATTCTCAGCTGCGGCTCCTGATCGATTCCGAAGACTGAAGCTCTTGACTTTCGCTGGCCGAAGCCTTGAATCAGAACGCGGCAAAGTCACTGCGTAGCGCCGAGCATCTCTTCGGCGGTCGCTCTAGCGACCACGGCGCGGCGCAGAGACCAGCCGATGCGGCTCCGGCGCACGCCGCGCCGGCCGCGGTTCCAACACCACGACATCGAACGAGAGACCCGCAGGGCCCCGGCCCTGCGGGCTCTCTTGTTTCCGGGGCGAGCGTTTCCGGGGCGAGCGTTTCCGGGGGAAGCGAGCGTTTCCCGGGCCTAGCGAGCGCGGCGGGCGGGTATCGCCGAGGCCCGCCCCAGCCTGGGCGCGTTGCTTGGCAAGCGCGCTGCCGGGCAAGTGCCGCCGGGCAAGTGCCGCCGGTCAAGCGCATCCGTGCGGGCGCCGCCAGCCCCTCCGCCGGGCTGGCAAGGGGGCGCCCTGCTGGGGGCGGGACCCCTGCAGGCCTGTGCCCCGGCCCCGGCCCGCCCCGGGTTTTTCCCGGGCCGCGCTGCTCTCGCCCGTCCCGAATCGGCGGCCCGCCCAGGCCCGGGCCGGCCCCCAGCCCCGCGCTGCTCTCTCCGTGGGCCGCAGCCGGCCCGGAGAGGGCCGCTCAGGTCCCGATGCCGTAGTACGTGAAACCCAGCTTCTCGAGCGTGGTGCGGCGGTAGATGTTGCGCCCGTCGAACACCACCGGCTCCTTGAGGGCCGCCTTGACGGCCTCGAAATCCGGGCGCCGAAACTCGTTCCACTCCGTGACCAGCACCAGGGCGTTGGCGCCCGGCAGGGCGTCCATGGGGTTCTTGGCGTAGCGCACGCGCTCCCCGAAGTAGCGGTGCTTGGCTTCGTCCATGGCCTCCGGGTCGAAGACCGTGACCTCGGCGCCGGCCGCCAGCAGGGCCTCCACGACCACGATCGAGGGGGCCTCGCGCATGTCGTCCGTGTTGGGCTTGAAGGACAGGCCCCAGATGGCGAAGCGCTTGCCGCGCAGGTCGCCCTTGAAGTGCTTGTGGACCAGCCGGAAGAGCTGCCCCTTTTGGTGCTCGTTGACGTCCTCGACGGCCTTCAGGATCTTGAAGTCGTAGCCCAGGCTCCTGGCGGTGTGCACCACGGCCTTGACGTCCTTGGGGAAACACGAGCCCCCGTAGCCCAGGCCGGCGAACAGGAACTTCGAGCCGATGCGGGCGTCCGAGCCGATGCCCTGGCGCACGCGGTCCACGTTGGCGCCCACCAGCGAGCAGATGTTGGCGATCTCGTTCATGAACGAGATGCGCGTGGCCAGCATGGCGTTGGCCGCGTACTTGGTCAGCTCGGCCGACTCGATGTCCATGTGGATGATCGGGTTGCCGGTGCGCACGAACGGGCCGTAGAGCTCGTCCATGACCTCGGCGGCGCGCTGGGACTCCGAGCCGATCACGACCCGGTCGGGCTTCAGGAAGTCGTCGATGGCCGCGCCCTCCTTCAGGAACTCCGGGTTGCTGACGACGTCGAATTCGTGCTTGGCGTGCTTTTTGACCGCCGCTCGGACCTTGCGGGCGGTGCCCACCGGCACGGTCGACTTGTCGACCACCACCGTGTAGCCGGACAGGGTCCGCCCGACCTGCTCGGCCGCGGACAGGACGTGCTTGAGGTCGGCGCTGCCGTCCTCGTCCGGGGGGGTGCCGACGGCGATGAAGACCGCGTGGGCGCCGGGGACCGCCTCCTCGTAGGAGGTGGTGAAGAACAGGCGGCCGTCGGCCACGTTGCGCTTCAGCAGCTCCTCGAGCCCGGGTTCGTAGATCGGCACCTGGCCATCCCGCAGCCGGCGGATCTTGTCGGCGTCGATGTCGACGCAATAGACGGTGTTGCCGCTTTCCGCGAAGCAGGTGCCTGCGACCAGGCCCACGTAGCCGGTGCCGATGACAGCGATGCGCATGGGGAGGGGGGGGAGGGCTGACGGCGGCCGCGCGGGCGGTCCTCCGGACGGTCCGGAGGCCGCTCGGCGCGGGTTGCCGAGGGCCTATCGGCCGTGGGGGAGCCCGCAGGCCAAGCGAGCAGGATAACCCAGGCTCCAAGGCCCTCGGGTGCCCCCGCGGACCCCAGGGCCCCAGCCCGCGGACCTCTGTGCAGGCCGATGGCGCGCGGACGCCGGCCCGTGGCCCTGGCGCCGCCGGCCGCCGACGTTACTCTGCGCTCGTTCCGATCGAGCGCGCCCCGCGCGGCTCCTTCGGGGGCGCCCCGGGCGATTAACTCAGCTGGTCAGAGTGCTTCCCTTACAAGGAAGAAGTCGGGGGTTCGAATCCCTCATCGCCCACGCTTCCCCATGGCCGCCCCCGAGCGAACCGACCCCGCGCCCCGTCCCCATCCCGAGCTCGAAGGCCGGGCGGCTCTGGTCACCGGCGCGGGCCGGCGGGTCGGCCGCGCCGTGGCCCTGCACCTCGCGCGGCTCGGCTGCCGCCTGGCGGTGCATGTCGGGAACTCCATCGACGCGGGCCAGGCGCTGGTCGACGAGCTGCGCCGCGCGGGCCGCCAAGCGGAGTTGTTCCCGGCGGACCAGCGTTCCGTGGCCGAGATCGAAGCCGCCTGCGACGCGGCCGAAGAAGCCTTCGGCGGCATCGACCTGCTGGTCAATTCTGCGGCCCTGTGGCCCAAGGCGGAGCTCGAGACCCTGACCCAGGAGGACTTCGACCTGGCCCTCGAGGTCAACCTGCGCGGGCCGTTCTTCTTCGCCCGGCGGCTGGGCCTGGCCATGCGCGCGCGCGGGCGCGGCGCGATCGTCAACATCGCCGACGTCAGCGGCGATCGGCCCCTGGTCGACAGCCTGCCCTACTGCGCGGCCAAGGCCGGCCTGGTCTCGATCACCTACGGCCTGGCCAAGGCCCTGGCGCCCGAAGTGCGCGTCAACGCCATCGGCCCCGGCCCGATCCTGTTCCCGGAGGGTTATCCCGCCGAGGCCGCCGAGCGCGACCGGCGCGCGACCCTGCGGGGCCGCGAAGGCACGCCCGAGGACATCGCCGCCGCCGTGGTCTATCTGGCGACCGCTCCCAACGTCACCGGCGTGCTGCTGCCGGTCGACGGGGGCTACCGCTTCGGGATCTGAACGATCGGCAGGCTGGGAAGCCATCGACTCGGGCTGCGCCGGCGCTGCGGCATCCGCCTGTCTGCGCGCCCCTGAGCACCCACGGCATCGAACCGGTCGGATGCTCGGCCGCGGGAGCTGGCCGCTGCGCGGGAAGGGGGCGGTGAGCGCGCGGGTGTTGGCGCAGCGCACCTGGCCGGCGGGAGCCGCCTCGGGGCGCGGCTCGTCGGACGCGCTGCCCGCGGCGGTCACGGGATCTGCTCGACCGGCGTAACCGTGCGCCATCGACCTCGATCAAGCACCACGCCGATGCACTCCGAAAGCGACCGCCCCCGCTCCCCGTCCCCCTGGATCGAATGGCCCCTGCGGCTGATCCCCGCCGCGATCCTGGGCCAAACCCTGTGGTTCAAATTCTCGGCGGACCCGAGCGCCGTGGCCCTGTTCACGACCCTCGGCGTCGAGCCCTGGGGACGCCTCTTCACCGGCGTCCTCGAAGCGCTGGCGGTGCTGCTTCTGCTGATCCCGAGCACCGGTTTCCTGGGCGCGGCCCTGACCCTCGGCCTGATGGCCGGCGCGCTGTTCTCGCACCTGACCGTGCTCGGCATCGAGATCGAGGGCGACGGGGGGCTGCTGTTCGGGTTGGCCGTGGTCAGCGCCCTGACCGGCGCCGCGCTGGCCCTCGTGCTGCGCCGCAGCGGGCTCGCGCGCCTGCGCGCCTCGTGCCTGCCCGCGCCGGCCTGGCTGGGCTGACCGGCCCCGCGGGCCCGACCGGCCCCGCCCGGACACGGCTCCGCAACCGGAAACCCGCGGATCTTGGAAAGATTCCCCGCAGGCCTCCGTAACTGACCTGGGCCCCGTTCCTAGAGCAGGGCACGAACACGAACTCCCGGCTGGGCAGGCCGGGATGCGGCTCGAAGGGGCCCCCGCCGCGAGGTGGGAGCCCGGACGGGCCACAAAGTGGGGAGGACCCCGGGGGGGCGTCCTCCCCTTTTTTTTCGACACACGCTCCCGGCGATCCCCGGTGCGCAAGCCGGCCCGCGGATCGGAACCGCCCCAGGCAGGGCGTTCGCTGCGGCTCCAGGGGCACCTCCAGGGCTCGCCCATCGACGCAGCCTGCGACCCACGACCGGGGATGCGTCGGAGCCAGGCCGGCGGCGGCGGCTCCTGGGAGCGTCAGCGCCGCGTCTGGAGGGGTCCGGAGCGGGGCACGAGGGCGGGGACCCCGTCGCCTCTGCTCCCCAGCGACGCGCAGGCCCCGAGGCGGTTCAATCTGGGCATGCGGCTTCCCCGGACCTCGCTCGCTTGGATGGCGGCGCTCTTGCTCGCTTGCGAGCGCGATCCGGAGCGGCGCGGGCCCGCGCCGGCGCCCTCTGCGGAAGGCGCTTCCATGGCCGCCGAGACCGCGCGAGCCGAGGCGCCCCCGCAGCGAACGGGGCTCGAGACGAGGCCGCCGCCCGTGCCGGGCGACGCCCAGCCCGATTCCGCGGAGGGCTTGGTCTGGATCCCGGGCGGGCGGGCTCGGCTGGGCGGCGGC
>JBILNK010000080.1:0-18118 GCA_044375105.1 Planctomycetota bacterium | reverse complement strand
GAGCGCCGCGACGAAAGAAACCCCCAGGAAGCGCTCCAGGGCCGCCGCGGTCAGGAACAGCCGCAGCCCGTCGCCGATCGTGCGCGTCAAGAGGAAGGTGCCCGCCGCCAGCCGCCGCGTGCCGCCACCGAAACGCCGCCCGAGCAGCTCGTAGGCGCTTTCGATGCGGCCGGCGAAATAGGCCGGTAGGAACAGGCGCGCCACCACCAGGCGCCCCAGGCAATACCCGAGCGCCAACTGCAGGAACCACAGAGAGCCGCCCTCGCGGAAGCTGAGCCCGGGCACCGACAGGAACGTGGCCGTGCTGGTCTCGGTGGCCACGATCGAGCCCAGGATCAGCGGCCAGGCCATCCGCCGCCCGCCGAACAGGAATCCCTCGAGATCCCGCCCGCGCCCCGCCGCCCGCCCGACCCACAGGGCCGATCCCAGATAAGCGGCCAGCACGGCCAGATCGAGAGCAGCGGGCATGGGCAGGGAAGCGGAGCCGGCCAGCGGCCGTCGCGCGCAGCCTAGCCTCCCTGGTCTGCAGGCGGATGTGCAGCTTCGGGCCCACGCTCCCGCGCCGGGGCGGCCGAGCGCAGCGTTGCCACGCTGCCCCGGGGGGACGGCCGGGGCGGCGGGCAAGGGAAGCGCCAACTCGCCAGGCAACGGGCTTCTGGGCGCGAAATTCTTCGCCGCGCGGGTCGCTCCAGCCGAGCCGAGGCTCCGCGGGCTCGCCGACGCCGACGGGGCGCTTCACCCGCCTCGGGCGGCGCACCAGGGCGCCCGCCCGGCGACCCTCCCCGGCAGCGGTCCCCGGGGTTGCTCCCGGCGCTTGCGCAGCCGAACACCTCCCCGCGCCCAGGCCTCGCCTCCGGGAGTCCGAGCGGGGCGGCGCGATCGCGGCTAGCCTTGCAAAGTGCTGCTCTGGCTCGAGCGGCCCTTTCGGATCGGCCTCCCATCCCTCCATCCCTCCATGAATCGCCCCCTGCCCACGCTGTTGTTCGCCCTCTTGCTGGCCGGGCCGGCCCTCGCCATCCAAGGCTTCAGCGACGAGCGCCAGCTCAGCTTCCCCTGCTCCTACGCCGACGACTGCTTCATCGGCGATCTGGATGGCGACGGGGACCAGGACTTCGCCTGCTCCGGCCAAGTCGGAACCGTATGGTTCGAGAACCGCGGGCCCCAGGGCTTCCGCCAGGCTCAGGTGGTGGAACGGCTGAACATCGGGCCCCAATCGTTCGCAGGGCTGTGTCTGGAGGGGGGTGATCTCGACGGGGACGGCGACATCGACCTCGTGGCGGGCAACTCCCTCGACAAGCGGGTCGTCTGGTTCCGCAACCTGGGAGCAGGAGTCTATGGCCCAGCCCAGCAGCTGGTGGGGAATGTCAGCACCCCGTATGACGTGGAGCTAGAGGACCTCGATGGCGACGGGGACCTGGATGTGCTGTTCATCACGTTGCTCGAAGGATCGATGCTGCTCTGCCGGAACCTGGGGGCCGGGGTCTTCGCGCCTGCCGCCTTACAACCGCCGCTCAACGACTTTAGCTTGGTGTTGGAGGTCGGCGATGTCGACGGGGACGGGGACGCCGACGCGATCGTGGGCGGCAACTCCCGCGTGCTCTTGCTGAAGAACAACGGAGCAGGGCAATTCGCGGCGCCGCTGGTCATCGAGGCCTCCTCCCAGGACTGCCGCGGGCTAGCCCTTGCAGACGTCGACGGAGACCTGGACCTCGACCTGGCTGCGACCTCCGTTTTCGGCGGTACGCTGGCCCTCTATCGCAACCAGTCCGGGACCTTCCAATCCAAGCAGGTCCTCTCCAACAGCCTGCTGAATGCGCAGGTCCTGCGGGCTGCCGACGTGGACACCGATGGAGACTTCGACCTGCTGGTCGGCACCTTCAATCCGTCGACGAATTCCGCAGCGCTGCAACGGCTCTCCAACAACGGCGCCGGGGCCTTCGCCACTCCGGTGCTCGTGGCCGACCAAATGGCCGTGCTGGTGGATCTGCGCACCGCCGATCTGGATGCCGACGGGATCCTCGACCTCGTCTCGGCCACCTGGAACGATGGCCGCATCGGCTGGCACAAAAACCTTGGCGGAGGAAGCTTTGGGTTGCGCGTCGAATTGACCCTGGGTCTCAACCAGTCCCGCCAGGTCGTGGCTGCCGACATCGACGCCGACGGCGATGCGGATGTGCTGGCCCTAGAAGACGGATCGCCGGACCTGCTCTGGTATCGAAACCAAGGGCTGGGCGGCTTCGCCCCGCCAGCGGTGCTCCTATCGGCTCCTGGGATCCTGCGCGAATTCGCCCTGCTGGATGCCGACCTGGATGGCGATCAAGATCTGGCCCTCGCTGGTCCCTTCGGCCTTGTCTACCGCAGGAACGACGGGACCGGGCAGTTCTCGGCACCATCGGCTCTGGCCGGAGCGAATAAGATCGGCTGGGGTGTCGCCTCGGGCGATCTCGACGGCGACGGCGAAGTCGATCTGTGCTTCACCTACGATGAGACCGCCGGGCTGAGCTTCGGTCCGACCCGGGTGGGCCAATTGATCAATCGGGGCGGCGGGGTTTTCCCGCTGCTGGAGCAGATCGCCGTCTCGACAGGGGGGTCACAACTCCAGGTCGAGGACCTGACCGGTTCAAGCCTGCCCGACATTCTGTACGTGCTCGGCTACTTCCAGATCCCCGCCTATCTCCAAAACCTGGGCACCCAAGGGTTCGCAGCCCCGGTGCTCGTGCCCGGCTCCGTGATCGGGTCCAGCACCGTCGAGGCCAAAGACCTGGATGGCGACCTGGACCGAGACCTGCTCCTGGCCGACGCCGGCGGCGTGCGCTATCTCGAGAACCAGGCCGGCAGCTTCGTTCCGCCCAAGCCCCTGATCTCTGGCTCCTACAGGGGGGCTCGTCACGTCGACCTCGATGCCGACGGCACGCCGGACCTGCTGCTGGCGGCTTCGCCCGGAGTGCGCTGGGCCAAGGGCCTGGGCGGCACGAGCTTCGCTGCGCCCACGCCCATCGACAGCAGCTTCCTTTTCGCAACTCGCTTGGCGGTCGCAGACCTAGATGCCGACGGCGGCCTGGATCCGATCGCAGCCGACTTCTTCTCCCAGCGCCTGTCCTGGTTCAAGAACCTGTTGGCCGGGGATTGCGACCAGTCCGGCACCGTCGACGCCCTCGAGATCGCCTCGGGAACCCTGCCGGACTGCGACGGCAACGGCGTTCCGGATGGCTGCGACCTGCTCCAGCCGGGCGCGGACATCGACCAGGACGGGCAGCTCGATGCCTGCGTGCCCCCGGCGCTGGTCGCCCAAGGGCTCGAGCTCTCGGCCGCCGCCGGCGGAGCCCAGCGCCTCGAGCTCCGCGGCCCCCCCGGAGCGCTCTACGGGATCGCCGGCTCCCTGTCGGGAACCTCGCCGGGCACCCCCTTCGGCGGGGCCTTGGTTCCGCTGCAGTTCGATGCCTACACGCTGCTCTCGCTCGAGCTGGCCAACCAGCCGCCCTTCACCGAGACCTTCGGGACCCTCGACAACCTGGGCTTCGCCGACGCGTTGATCACCCTGCCCGCCGGGTCCTCGCCGGCCCTGGCGGGTCTGCTGCTGCACCACGCCTTCGTGGCCCTGAGCCCCAGCTTCGACGTGGCGCTGGTCAGCAACCCGGTGCCGCTCGCGCTGCACTGACCGGTGCCGCACACCAGTCGTTCTTTCCTGCAACGACCGGTACCGGGGCATTTCACTCACCCCCGGCGCACCGCCGCCTCTCTGCCCAGGGTGGCCTCCATGGCTTGCGTGGCGATGCCGCTCACGCGATCCGCGTAGGCCCTAGATCCGCGTAGGCCCTAGAGCTGCTGACCAAGCGGCCGTGGGGCGTGGATTGCCCGCCAGGGCCGGGCGCGGCCGACCGACCGGACCGGTGCCGCACACCAGTCGTTCTTCCCTGCAACGACTGGTACCGGGGCATTTCGCTCACCCCCGGCGCACCGCCGACTCTCTGCCAAGGGTGGCCTGCATGGCTTGCTTTACGATGCCGCTCACGCGATTCGCGAAGGCCGTGGAGCTGCTGACCAAGCGGTCGTGGGTCGTGGATTGCCCGCCAGGGCCGGGCGCGGCCGAGCGGGACCTGTGACCGGTGCCGATGACCGGTGCCGTGCCTGACGACTGGTGCCGCGCAACAGGCGCTCATTAAGCGCCGCGTAAATGCTGCAATTGGGGGTTCTCGATCACCCGCATGGCGTTGGATAGCTCGCCCAACGGATTCTCCAACAGAAAATGATAATCCGTGCTCCTCAGGCAAAAAGCATGCACCGTGTGGCGCCCACGCCACACCTCCCGCACAAAAAAGATCAGGAAGGCCCGCTGGTCCGCGCGCGACTCGAAGTCGGGACGCCTCGAGAGCCCGCGCTTGACGAAGTGCTGCCCGCTTCCGCCGTCGTTGCACCGGGGTCGGCGTATCATGCCCAGTAGACCGACCTTACCCGGGGAAGTTGCGATTGCCCGGGCACTATTCATCGCGAGGGAGGACGACTGGTGTGCGGCTCCGTCCGGCCCGGCTCCGTCCGGCCGTCCGGCCGTCCGGCGTCCGGGCCGCGGGCCGGGGCCGTATCCTATCCGGGCTGGGCGGTTAGGATTCGGTCTCGGTCTGACCCCCTTCTTGCGGAGATCAACACCATGAGCAAGCTCCCCGTGGCACTCACCTGCTTCGTCGTGCTCCTGGCTGGCTGTCGCTATACCTCGTCAAGCGGAGCAACTGTCGTGGCCCCGGAGGCTGCGTTGGCTGAGTATCCGCGGATTCTCTGGATCTGCGCGTTGTACGAGGTGCCTGGGGATGTGGAGCTTGCCCCAGACGGCACGTTGCGGCGTGCCGCGGGGCGGGCCAACGGATCGACCGAGGTCCCCAGCGCTGACCTCAATCGGATCTTCGCGTCTATCGAGGCCTACCCCGGGACGCGCCTCATTGCTGCACCCGCTATTTTCACCCAGCCGGGAGAGGTTGGGCGCATCACTGCCCACGACCTGGACAAGGCCGGTGCTTCCATTGGACCCCGCGAGATCGCAGTCCGCGGCACCCCCAACGCTGGCGGGCTCGGCTACGAATTGGAGCTCACCAGCGCTCCAGGTGCGGGATGCGGCACCGGCCCGCGCCAGCTGCCCCTCGGCTCGGCGGCGCTCCTTCTCTGCTGGGGCGAACCTGCCGCCGGGCCCCTGACACTGATGGTCCTGCGCCCAAGCGTCCTGCAGTCCCCCGCCGACCATCCCGACCAGCGCGCTGCTGCCTCACGTTAGCCCCGAGCCGAGCCCGGTGCCGCACACCAGTCGTTCTTTCCTGCAACGACCGGTACCGGGGCATTTCGCTCACCCCCGGCGCACCGCCGACTCTCTGCCCAGGGTGGCCTCCATGGCTTGCTTGGCGATGCCGCTCACGCGATCCGCGTAGGCCCTAGAGCTGCTGACCAAGCGATCGTGGGTTGACCGCAGGCTCCGGGCGCGGCCGAGCGGCACCTGCACCGCCCGAGCGATGTCGGGCCAGGTCGCGCCGCAGAGCTCGCGAAGGAGTGCGACTTGAGCCAAGGCGTGTCCGCGGAGGACATCCGATCGGTCCTCCACATACCAGGGGCCGCGCTCCTTGGCATCCAGCGTCAGGACGCGGCGAAGCACCTGCGGAGTACAAACCGGAAGATTGATACGCTGGCCATCGGCAAGGCGGGCTTTGGCCGCAAGCCAGGCGCGGATTGCGGCGGGTTTGGCGCCGATCAGGTCATCTAGCGGGTCCAGGAGAGACCCCGAATGCATGCGCTGCTCTACCAGGGAGTCCAAGGCCTGAGCCCGGGCAGGGTCGTTGCACCCGAAGGCCTCTCGATAGGCTTCCGGCAGACCCTGCCCCTGCCCCCTCGGCCACCGGAGCACCGACGCAACCCAGCGACGCTCCAGCCAGGGCTGCCCTACACCGAACATGTGGCCTCGAGCACTGCCAAACTCGTAATCTTCCGGCCGCAGAACGATCCGAGCCCGAACCGGGTTGCGATCGATGTACCGCACCACGGCGAACCGGTACCCCTCGGTTCGAACCGGCTTCGAGAAGAACCGCGCCCGAACCAGGGGCCCGTCACGCCGTCGAAGGCGATTGAAACGCCGCGAGTAGGTGTTCTCGATCACCCGCATGGCCTCCGAGAGCTCCCCTACGAGACTCTCCAGCAGCAGATGGAAGTGGGTAGTCATCAGGCAGAAGGCATGCACCTTCAGCCGCCCACGCCGCACCTCCCGCGCCAGGAAGAAGAGGAATGCCCGCTGGTCCGCGCGCGACTCGAAGTAGGGCCGCTTCGAGAGCGCACGGTTGGTGACGTGGTGCCAGCTTCCAGGATCGTCGTACCGGGGTCGTCGTGCCATACCCAGGAGACCGACCGAACCAGGGGAGGTTGCAATTGCTCAGGTACTTTTCGTCGCAGAGGAGGACGACTGGTGTGCGGCACGGCTGCACGGCACGGCTGCAGGTGTGCGGCACGGCGGCACGCAGGCACGGGCACGGGCACGGGGGTCGTCGTGCCATACCCAGGAGACCGACCGAACCGGGGGAGGTTGAAATTGCTCCGGTACTTTTCGATGCGAGGGAGCGCGACCGGTGTGCGGCACGGCGGCCCGATGCGAGGGAGCGCGACCGGTGTGCGGCACGGCGGCCGCGGCACGGCGGCACGGCATCACCGGCATCACTGCTGCACGGTGGCGATCAGGGCGTTGGAAAGAACTGCCGGGAAGCCTGGCAGGCTGAGTCCCACGGCGACCGCTTGCAAGGCGAGCTGCTTTCCCACCAGGCTGGGGTTGTTGGGCACTGCCACTTGGAACTGGAAGGCGCCCGTATTGAACACGCCATCGTCGGTCGGCGTCGGTTCCGGCAGGGCAGCCAGCAGCAGCTCACCCAGTCCGGGCAGCGGAAGTCCGCAGCCGCCCGCGTTCACGCCGGAGGCGCCGACATAGAGTTGGGCGAAGCCGTCCGCGAACCCCGAAGAGCTCAAAGTCGCGGCAAAGGGCTGGCCGATGGTCACCGCGCTGGAATCGGCGGTCAGCAGCGCTTGGTTGCCGATGCAGCCCTGGAGGGTCTGGATCGGGGTTGTGCAGGCGAATGCCACGATGCGGTTCGCTGGAGCGCCGTTCCAGGTAGTGAAGCCTCCGCCCAGGACCAGGGAACGTGCACCCGCCTGAACGAAACTACCCAGCGAATCCACGGACACGAACTCCTGCTGGTTGTTGGACTGACCCAGGGATACCCAGGCCTGCCCATTCCAGCGGGCGACACGGGGGGTTTCCACGTTGCCAATGAACTGGAAGCTGCCGCCCACGAAGAGTTCCGGTCCCTGCCCCAGGTCGGCGACGGTCAGCGCTCGGCTTCCGTTGTCGATCAGATCGCCGACCGTTGTCCAAGAGGACCCGTTCCAACGAACGACGAAGTTGCCGATCGGTGGGGCGCCCACGGGTCGGATCGAACCGGCCGCATACAGGCTGCCCTGGTAGACCTCGAGCGCCTCGATGCCGCCCCCTGTAAGCCCCTGGCCGATGGGCGTCCAAGTCCCCTGGCGATAACGGGCCACCAGGGACGCCGGTTGGCCATTGACGGTGGTGAAGTCTCCGGCGACGTAAAGCGCTGGGCCAGAGCCGTCGTCGTAGACCTGCAGGTCTCGGGCGCGGCTGTTGAGCCCGGCGCCCAGGGCGGACCAACTGGATCCGTTCCACCGAGCGATCCGCGAGACGGACTGCCCACCCGCCTGGGTGAAGTCGCCACTGACGTAAAGCTCCGGGCCGGAGCCGTCGTCGAAGGTGGCCAAGCTGAAGACATCACCGTTCGGCTTACCGGGAATGGTGGACCAAGCGCTGCCGTTCCAGCGCGCCAGAAAGCTGGTCCCGCTGAGCCCACCGGCACTGAAGAACTGCCCGCCCACATACAGCTGTTCCCCAGTCCCGTCGTTGTGCAGATGCAGGGCTCGCACCGTACCGCTGACACCCAGGCCCAAGGGACTCCAGCCCTGACCATTCCAGCGGGCGATGTTGTTGATCGAGAGCCCACCGGCGCTGAGGAAGGTCCCCCCCACGATCAAGCTGGGGCCGGCGCCCTCGTCCACCTGCAGGCTGCGAAAAACCGTGCCCGAGGTTCCCTGTCCGAGGGGCGCGAAGGCGCAGGACTGGGCCGCGGCGGCATTGGAGCTGGCAGCCCAGAGGCCGAGGGCCAAGGCGCCCACGAAGGCGGAGGGCAGGGACCGGGAGGTGGACAAGCTGGCTGTGTTCATGGGGAGTCGTGTCGAGGACCCGAGAAGGGGCGCGTTCGTGGGCGAGATCCGGATCCCGCGGATCTGCAGATCCGCGGGATCCGGGCCCCGTCCCGCCGCTGCCCGCAGTTTTTTTGGCGAACCTGGCGGCCTTGGCCAGCCGCCCGAGCCGAGCCCCCGGTACCTGCCGCGGCGGTCCTGGGCGGGCACTCCCATGGGGGCCCCCGGCGGACTCCCTGGGTCCCCTGCGATGCGCGGCTGGCGTAGGCTCATCCCATGCTCGACGAGCTCCCCACCGAAGGCCGCCATCCACGAGCCCGGGACCTGGACCTGCTCGACACGGGCGAGCTGGTGCGGCGGCTGGTGGGCGCCGAGCGCGAGACTTTGGCGGCGGTCGAAGCGGCGGCGCCGGCGATCGCGGCCGCCGTGGAGCGGGTCGCGGCGCGGCTCGCGGGCGGCGGACGCTTGTTCTACGCGGGGGCGGGCACCTCGGGGCGGCTGGGGGCCCTGGACGCGGCGGAGTGCCCGCCGACCTTCGGCACGCCTCCGGAGCGGGTGCAGGCGCTGCTCGCGGGCGGGCCGGACGCGTTGCTGCGCGCGGTGGAAGGCGCCGAAGACGACCGGGAGGCGGGCGCCGCGGCGGTGCGCGCTGCGGGGCTTGGGCCAGCGGACGTGCTGCTGGCGATCGCGGCCTCCGGGCGCACGCCGTTTTGCTTGGGCGCCCTGGAAGCGGCCCGGGCCGCGGGCGCCCTGGGCCTGGCCCTGTGCTGCGTGGCCGAGGCGCCCCTGGCGCGCGCGGCCGAGCTGGCCATCGAATTGCTCGTGGGGCCCGAGATGCTCTCCGGCTCTACGCGCCTCAAGGCCGGCACGGCCACCAAGATCGCCCTGAACGCGCTCTCGACCGGCGTGATGGTGCGGCTCGGGCGCACCTACGGGGACCTGATGGTCGAGGTGCAGGCCACCAATTTGAAGCTGCGCCGCCGCGCGCTGCGCCTCTTGACCACGCTGACGCCGCTTTCGGGCCCGGCGGCCGAATCGGCCCTGGCCGCGGCCGGGGGCGAGCTCAAGACGGCCGTGGTGGCAGCCCGGCTGGGCCTCAGCCCGGAGGCGGCGCGCGAGCGGCTCCAGCAGCACGGCGGCCACCTGAGGAGCGCCCTCGGCGAAGCATGAATCCGCGCCCCGTGTTGGCCTTCGACGCCGGCGGCAGCCACATCCGCGCCGCCTGGGGCTCGCCGCGGGGCGGGCTGCCGGGCTTGGCCCAGGGCGGCCCCGGCAACCTGCGCACGGAGGGCCTCGAAACGACCCTCGCGCGGCTGCTCGAGTGCGCCGCCTGGGCCCAAAGGGACGCACCTGCTGGCCTGTGGAATCCGGCCGCGAAACGCGGTGCCGACGAACGCATCGAGCCACCGGCGGCGGTCGTGTGCTGCATCGCCGGGGCTTCGGCCGGCGGCCCGGCCCTCGAAGCAGCCCTGGCCGCTCGGCTCGAGACCCCGCCGGAGCGCGTCTGCGTCCTGCCGGACTTCGAGGCGCTGCTGGCGCAGAAGGTGCCGCTGGCGGGCCCCGCTCGCATCGGCCTGATCGCCGGCACCGGCTCGATCGCCGTGGCCGTGGACGGCGAGGGCCGGCGCTGGCGCGCCGGGGGCCAGGGCCCCAGCGCCGCCGCGGGCGACCCCGGCAGCGCCCTGTGGGCCGTGCACTGGATCGCCGGCAGCCTGGGCTGGGCCCTGCCCGCCGATCCGAGCCCCGCGGCACGGGCCGCGCTCCTGCCGACCTGGCTCGCACGCCTCGAAGCTGAGGCCCCGGAGGCGCTGCAGGCCCTGCTCCAAAGCGCAGCCCAGGAGCTGGCCGAACTGGTCCGCGCCGCCCACCGCGCCGCGGCCCTGCCCCAAGACTTTGGCCTCCTGACCAGCGGCGGCTTCCTGCTCTCCCGCCCCGACCTCGCCGCCGCCCTCGGCCAACAGCTCCGCCTCGCCGGCCTGAGCCCGCGCCCGGTCCCCTGCCCCGAACCCTGGCGCGGCGCCCTGCACCTGGCCCGCACGCTCGCTTCGATGGAACGGATAGACCCCGACCGAAAACGGCCGGAGCCTGCCGAACCCGCTTAGCCGTGCCAGAGAGTTCTAAACGGGCTTACGTCAGAGGCGCTTGATGGCGGCGGTGGCTTCGATCTCGACCAGGGCGCCGGGTTCGAGCAGGTCGGCGACCTGGACCAGGGCCATGGCGGGGTAGTGGCGGCCGAGCTGGCTGCGGTAGGCGGCGCCGACCTCGGGCAGGCGCTCCAGGTACAGGCGCTTGTCGGTCACGTAGATCGTCAGGCGCGCCAGGTCGTCGGGGAAGCCGCCGGCGGCGCGCACCACCGCGACCACGTTGCCGAGGGCCTGGGCGAACTGGGCCACGAAATCGCCGCGGCCCACCAGGCGCTGCTCGGCGTCCCAGGCGATCTGGCCGGCGACGAACAGCAGGTCGCAGTCGCCGCGCACCAGGACGCCGTTGGTGTAGCCCTTGGCGGGCGCCCAGCCGGCCGGGTGGATCGGATCGAGCTTCATGGGAGCGGTCGGTTTCAGGATTGAGAGGGCAGCTCGCGGGGCGGGCCGCCGTCGAGCACCAGCACGCGGCCGGAGCTCGGCCGGTCGATGAATTCGAGCGCCGCTGCGGCCACCTCGGCCGGCGCAATCAGGCGGCCGCCCGGGTTGCGGCGCGCGAACTCGGCGCGGGCCTCCGCGAGGCCCTGGCCCAGGCTCTCGCTGCGATGCTGGATGGCGCGGGTGAGCATCTCGGTTTCGACGTAATAGGGGCACAGGGCCCCCACGGCGATGCCCTGCGTTTCGAGGTCGATCGCCAGGGCGCGCACCCAGCCCAACAGGGCGTGTTTGGCGGCCACGTAGCCGGCGATGCCCGGGAAGCCCCGAAAGCCCGCCGCGGACGCGATCGCCAGGAGCCGCGCCGGGCCAGCGGCCAAGAGCTCGAGACCGAGCGCTTGGACGAGCAGTGCCGGGCCGAGGAAATCCGCTTCGAGGTGCGCGCGCAGCGGCTCCGCCTCTTTGGCGCTCGCGAGACCCCCATCGAAGGCGCCGTGGGGCTCGATCCAGCCCGCGTTGAGCACCATGGCCCGCAAAGGACCGTGGGCGCGGGCGCCGGCGGCGACCTCCGCGGCCAGGGCGGCCCGCGAGCCGGGATCGGCGTTTTCGAGCTCGAAACCGCGCGCCGAGCCGCCCTGTCGGCCGTGCGCGCTTTCGAGCTCGCGCGCCGCGCGCTCGGCCCGCAAGCGCTCGCGGGCCGTCAGCCATACACAACCGCCGCGCTCCAGCCAGGCGGCGGCGATCGCGCGCCCGATGCCGCTGCTGCCGCCGGTCAGGAGCATCCAGGGGCGCGGCGGGGAGCTCACGGCACCGCGCCCCGCTCGATGCGCCGCGCGCCGTCCAGCTCGAGGATCCGCCCGCCGCGCGGGGCCAGGCACAGGTCCAGCACGGCCACGGCCACCTCCGCGGGCTGGATCAAGCGCTGGCCCGGGTTCTGGCGGGCGAAGAAATCGCGCGCCTGTGCTTCGCTCTGGCCGGTCTTGGCGCGCACGTTGGCGATGCTGGCCTCGAGCAGCGGCGATTCGACGTAGTGCGGGCAGACCGCGGAGACCTTGAGGCCCTTGGGACCGAGCTCGGCCGCCAAGGCCCGCGTCCAGCCCACCAGGGCGTGTTTGGAAGCGCAATAGGCGCTGACGTAGGCGTAGCCCTCGAGGCCGGCGGAGCTGGCCACGTTGATCACAGCGCCGCGACGCTCGAGCAACCCGGGCAGCAGCGCGGCGGCCAGGCGGCGCGGCCCGTGGAAGTTGACCGCCAGGTGGCGCTCGAACAGGTCGCCCTCCGGGCCGGCGCCGGAGCGCTCGAAGGGCGCCGACAGCGCGATGCCGGCGTTGTTGACGAGGATCGAGACCGGGCGACCGCCGAGCAGCGCCGGCAGGCGCGACACGGCGGCGGTCAGGGCCGCCGGATCGCCCACATCGAGCTCGAGGGCCTGGGCCGGAGCGCCGGCGGCGGAAAGCTCGGCGGCGCGCTCCCGCAGGGCCTCCAGACCGCGGGCGGCGAGCAGCAGCTCGGCCCCGGCGGCGTGCAGGCTGGCGGCGATCGCGGCGCCGATGCCGCGGCTGGCGCCGGTCACCAGGGCGATTTGGCCCGCGAGGGGCAGGGAGGCGGCGGCGCTGGCCATGGCTCGCGCGTAGCATGACCTCCATGAGCTCGGCGAAGAAGCATCCGGCCCTGCCGATCCCGCCGGCCCGCTGGCCGAGCGCCGCGGAAGCGGCCCACAGCCGCCTGTTCTCGCCAGCCCGCCTGGGCCCGCTGGCCACGCGCACCCGCACCTGGGTGCCCGCCATGGTGCCCTGGCGCGCCACGGAAGAGGGCTTCGTGACCGACGCGGTGCTCGATTGGTACGGGCGCTTTGCGGACGGCCGCCCGGGTGTTCTGGTGGTGGAAGCGACCGGCATCCGCGACGTGCCCTCGGGGCCCCTGCTGCGCATCGGGCACGAGCGCTTCCTGCCGGGGCTGGCCCGGCTGGTCGAGCGCGTGCGGCAGCGCTCGGGCGGCCAGACGCAGCTGTTGATCCAGATCATCGACTTCCTGGCGATCAAGCGCCGGCCGGAGAAGGAAAAATTCCTGCGGCGTTTCCTGGCGCTGCGGCCAGAGCACCGCCAGGGCCTGGCCGCGCGCCTCGGTGCGACTCCGGAGAGCCTGGGCGACGAAGCGGCGCTGCGCGAGGCGCTGCTGGCGCTGCCCCACGAGGCGCTGCTCGAACTCCTCGACGAGCGCGAGCGCGAGGCCCTCGAGATCGGCTATCGCGAGCGCGTGACCGACACGCACCTGCCCCACATCGCCGCGCTGCCGCGGGTGCTGCCGGGCCTGTTCGCGGACGCGGCCGAGCGCGCCCGCGCCGCGGGCTTCGACGGCGTCGAGCTGCACATGGCCCACGCCTACACCCTGGCTTCCTTCCTCTCGGCGCGCAACACGCGCACGGACGGCTACGGCGGCAGCCTGGCGGGCCGCGCGCGCTTGCCGCTGGAGGTGATCCAAGCGGTGCGCGCCCGCGTGGGCGCCGGGTTCTGCGTCGGCGCGCGCTTCCTCGGCGACGAGGTCATCGCGGGCGGCAGCGGCCCGACGGACGCGGCCTGGTTCGGGACCGAATTCGCGCGCGCGGGCCTCGATTTCCTCTCGATCAGCAAGGGCGGCAAGTTCGAGGACGCCAGCCAGCCCAAGGTCGGCGAAGCGGCCTACCCCTACACCGGCGAAAGCGGCCACGAGTGCATGCCCACCGTGCGCATCGGCGGCCCGGGGCCCTTCGGGCGCAATCTGCCCCTGGCTGCGACGGTGCGCGCGGCCGTGCGTCGGGCCGGCTTCGAGACCCCGGTGGTCGGCGCGGGCGGCATCGCCGACTTCGAGATGGCCGAGGCGGCCCTGGCCCGCGGCGATTGCGATCTGGTGGCGGCCGCGCGCCAATCCCTGGCGGATCCCGACTGGTGGCTCAAGCTCGAGCAGGGCCAGGGCGAGCGCGTGCGGCGCTGCAAGTTCACGAACTATTGCGAAGCGCTCGACCAGCGCCACGTGGAGGTCACCTGCCAGCTCTGGGACCGCGACTTCGAGAGCCCCGAGGCCGATGGCGGCGCACCGCGCCGCAGCGCGGACGGCCGCCGGCGCCTCAATGCGCCTGCGGGCTAACCGCCAAGAAAAAAATCGGCTCGGGCTGCGCCCAAGACGCAAGACCAGGCTGTCCGCATGCCTTTGGGCCGACATCCGGCGGCCACAGAGGCCCGGATCGGCACGCTCGAGCGCCATCACACCCAAGCCGAGCCTCGGTCAAGGGGCGCTGTTTTTCTTGACCAGCGCGGGCCTGGAGAACGGGGTCGCCCAGCTGTGGACCGCCAGCCCGGAGGTCGACGCGGCGGGCTACGGTTTGCCTTCGGCGGGCCTCGGCGAAGCGCTGCTGAGCCCCGTGGACATGCGCCTGGTTGCCAGCACAACGCTCGAACTAGGCGTGGCCGCGCTGACCTTCGACCCGATCGCCGAACCGAGCCTGGTCGGAGTGACCGTGGCCCTGCAGGGCCTGGCCCTCGGGGGCCACGCCCAAGGCCAGACCCTCGAACTCAGCAAGGGCCTGTGGACCCAGATCCAACCGTGAGTTGCTGGCGCTGCTCTTCGACGCCGGCACCCGGGGACCCCGAACCAGCCAAAGCTCCCCGATGCCACCCACCTTCCTAGGCCAGCGCGCCGCCTGGGCCCGCGGGGAGGGCCGCCCGCGCGGGCGCCAGCCCGGGGGGCCTGGCGGGGTCACGGGTCGCGGGTCCGGCGGCCGAATCCGATCCCGGGGGTGAAGCGGGGCGGTCGAGGCCGTATCCAGGGGGGAAGGACCCCGATCCGAACCCCCTGCCATGCTCCTGCGCCGACTGCTGTGTTGCCTGTTGCTGCCGCTGACCCTGTGCCTGCCGGCGGCCGGGAGAGCCTGGGCCCAGCTGCCGGCGGACCTGGAGGCCGAGCGCGGGCGCATGAGCGGGCCCCTGTCGGTCCGGCCGGGGCTCTTGGAGCTGCCGGGCGGGCGCATGCTGCAGGACCGCCAGCCGATCGCGCGGGCCCTCGAGCTGGCCGCGCCGGGGGCCCTGATCCTGGTGGGGGCCGGGCGCTACCCGCGGCTCGGGATCGGGTTCTCGGGCAACGCCTGGTGGAACGCGCGCACCAGCGGAGGCACCGAGATCACCCCGATCCGCGTGGTCGGCGAGAGCGGCGTGCGTTTGGTCTGCGACGAACCCGGCGACACCCTGGCGGTCAACCAGCAGATCGAAAACGGCTGGATCCGGTTCGAATCGATCGAATTCGAAGCCGGCGAGCGGGCCGGGATCATCTTTTATCAGGGGCCGGCGGACAAACCGCACCGCGGCTACCACTTCTACGATTGCACCATCGACGGGCTGTGGGAGCACGCCACGGACAGCGGGCCCCACAGCAGCAAGTGGGGCGTGCTGGGCCACAACCTGGCCGACTTCGTCTTCGCCGGCCGGCGCGGCCGGGCGGTCGTGCAGCGCATCCGCCACGAGCACGGCTTCTATCTGCAAAATCCCCAGGGCGACCTGACCCTCGAGCGCATCGACGCCAAGGAGCTCGGACGCACCTTCGTGCAGATCACGGCGCGCGAAAACTCCGGTCCGCCCGGCCGCGGTGCGATCGTGATCCGCGATTGCAACGTATCCGACGTGGGCCTGGCCGTGGGAGACGGCTACAAGGGCGGCAGTGCCTTCACCTTCGCCGGGCGGCTCGCGGAAAACACCATCCGGGTCGAGCGCTGCACCTACCGCGCCGGCTTCGACGTGCACCTGCGGCGCTTGACCAGCCCCGGTCAGCCCTACGGCACGGGCGCCCTGGTGGCCTGGGACGGCAGCGAGAAGCTGGCCAACGGCTCCTTGACCCTGAGCGGCAACCGCTTCGAATTCGCGCCCGGCTGCGGCGACCGGCCGGTGGTGTCGATCGGAGCCTGCGGCCAGGTGCTGATCGAAGGCGGCAACCAGTTCCTGGCCGGCGGCGATTACCCGGCCCTGGCCCTCGATCCCTTGACGGCCACCGGGGAACTCAAAAACCTCCCCAACGGGCCGGTGCGCATCGCCGCGGGAAACAGTTTCCAGGGGCGCGTCGAAAAGCGCGGCCTGCCGATCGATCCGAGCAGCCTGGCCGGCGGCTGAATCCGAGCCGCGCTCAAAGGGCCCGGGGCACGGGGCCGATGCGGAGCGGGCGCGGGTGGGGTTCCCCCGCCTGGGTTCCATGCGGCCCCCGTGGCCGAGCTCCGATGAATCAGCCTTCGAAGGTTGGGCGTTTCGCTGGACTCGCCCTGGGATTGGCCCTGTGCGTGTCGAGCTGCGCCAGCGACAAGAAGCAGGCCGCCAGCATCAAACAACTGGACGATCTGCTCGGCCGGGTCGAGCGCGTGCACCTCGAGACCGAATTCTGCCATCAGCGCGCCGGCGCGGCCCTCGAGGCTCTGCAGGTGGCCCTGAAGAGCCCCGGGGGCGAAAACCTGGCCACGAATTTCGCCGAGCTGCAGAGCCGGGCGCGGGCCTCAAAAGACCAGAGCTATCGCCTGCGCGCGGCCAGCGGACCGCTCGAGGCCTCGGCCGAGGCGCACTTCGGGCGCTGGACCGACGACCTGGCCAAGTTCGGCAGCCAGGCGCTGCGGCAGAAGAGCCACGAGCGCATGGACGCGGCGCGCGCGAGCTTCGATGCCATCCTGGCGGAGCTGTCGCCGGCCCAATCGGCCCTCGAGGTTTACAACAAGTCGCTCGAGGACGTGACCCTGTTCCTGGCCAACGATCTCTCGGGCCAGAGCCTGACCCTGATCGAGGGCGACGTGCACGGCCTGGTGGACCAGGCCATGGGCGTGGATCAAGAGCACAAGGAGACCTTGAACGCCTGCCGCGCGTAGGTGCGCGCCCACAGCCCGGCCGCCAGCCTGATGGGCAGCGTCGAAGTGGGGCCCACGGTCGAGAAAAACAGCGCGGCCAAGCCGCGCCGGGCCGCGCCCCAGCCGAGCGCCGCCGCCCGGCCCGTGGCGGCGGAGCCGGCCGCGCTCGCCTGCTTGCGCCCACGTTTTGGGCCGCCGCCTTGGCGATCGGCCTGGGGCTGCTCAGCCCGGGCTCCGCGGCCCGCTCGGCGACCCGTTTGGCCCTGGCCCTGCTGGCCAGCGAGGCCCGCGCCGCGGGCCTCAGCAACGAACAGCGCGCCCACACGCTCGGGCTGTTCGCCCGCGCCGCCGAGCTGGCCGCCCAAGCCCGCGATCTCGAGCGCTGGCGCGGGCTGCCCGGCCAATAGCGGGACCTGCATCGCTGGGGGGCGCTGCTGCTGGTGCTGCTGGCCCAGATCGTCTTGGCGCTGCGTTCCGGCAGCCGTTTCGAAGAGGGACGGGCGTCCAACGTCAACGGAGAGCCACCGCGGCGGAGCTCCAATGCGGGGACCCGGCGGGCTGAGAGCCGGAGAAGCGAGCCGGCTCGGGCCGTATCCGCGCTGCAAAGCGAGGCCCTTCGATGCCTTGGGGCCGCCGTCCGGTGGCCAACGCGGCTGGGATCGACGCGGGGCGCCGATTTTTTTCTCTTCCTCGCCGCTGAACGCGCAGGGACGCCGGGCGCTGCCGGCCTGCCGGCGGAGCCGCCCGTCGGCGGCGCGGCGCTGCACTGCGCACGCGACAAGCCCGGCCGGGGCGACCCGGGTCGGCCCGCCCCGCCGCTAGACTCTCTAGTCGCTCTTCGAGCGTCGCCGCCAACCCGCCCCCGCAGCCCCCAGCCCCCCCACGCTCGCCCCACCGGGAGCCCCGGAAACGAGCCGACCCGCGCATGCGTCACCGTGAAGAACTGGCCCGTGGAGGCATCCAGGCCTGGCTCGAGGAATACGGCAAGCAGGAGCTGCTGCGCATCCTGACCTGCGGCTCGGTCGACGACGGCAAATCGACCCTGATCGGGCGCCTGCTGCACGACGGCGCCGGCGTCTTCGAGGACCAGCTGGCCACCCTGCGCAAGGACACCACGCGCTACGGCACGACCGGCGAAGAGATCGACTTCGCGCTCTTGATGGACGGCCTGCAAGCCGAGCGCGAGCAGGGCATCACCATCGACGTGGCCTACCGCTACTTCTCGACGCCCAAGCGCAAGTTCATCATCGCCGACACGCCGGGGCACGAGCAATACACCCGCAACATGGCCACCGGGGCCTCGACCTCGGACCTGGCGATCATCCTGATCGACGCGCGTAAGGGCGTTTTGCCCCAGACGCGCCGCCACGCCTTCATCTGCTCGCTGCTGGGGATCCGGCACGTGGTGATCGCGATCAACAAGATGGACCTGGTCGATTATTCGGAGCAGGCCTTCGAGTCGATC
>JBILNK010000079.1:0-18147 GCA_044375105.1 Planctomycetota bacterium | reverse complement strand
ACTTCGCTGCGGAGCCACTCGAAGTGGCTGGCCTCTCGAAAAAAGTGCGTATAATTGGTTGAGAGCACGTCGAATGCAGACAATGCCATGCGTGGGTCTCGTCCCAGGCGCAACGCTCGTACGAGGCTAGACAGGTTTTCACACCCGGTCTCCGCGAGAAGTTTCGTGAGCCGCCCCTCGATCACGGAACGCCTCTTCTCGCCGATCTGCAGCCCCCACAACTGGCTGGCGACCTGCGATAGCTCACCCAGATCGCGGGCGCTGACGGTGGGGGCCGGTCCCTCAGGCTTGGAGTGCATTGTATCTCGCTCAGACCGCTTGGTTCACAGCATCGATCTGCCCCAGGACTCGACGGATATCGAGCAGTGTCATGACCGTTGAACGGTCGTGATGCTTGACGACGCCCATGGCGATGCTCGTGTCGACACCAAGTCCGAAGCTGGGCGTCGGTTCGATCTGCTGCTCGTCGACGAACAGGACCTCATTGACCGTATCCACGATGCAGCCGATCATGGCGTTGTCCCCATCACTCATCCAACTGGCGTCGATGACGATGATGCAGGTGTGTTTGTCGTAATCCGCTTGTGGCATGCCGAGCCTGAGGCGCAGATCAACCACGGGGATGACCCGCCCACGCAGATTGATGACGCCCTTGATGTGGCTGGGCAGCCTGGGCAGCGCCGTGATCGCGTGCATCGCAATGATCTCCCGCACGAGCAGGATGGGCACGCCGTAGTCTCCATTAGCCAGCAGGAAAGTGAGATATTTGCCTGCCTTGGGACCGAGGGTGTCGAGGGTCTTGGACATAGTACTTTGGGCCGTCTCAGCCGATGGTCAGGGTCAGTCGTGAAATCACGCGTTCCACATCGACGATCAGCGCCACTTGGCCGTCGCCCAGGATTGCGCCACCCGAGATGCCTTCGATACTTGGAATGCTTTTGCCAAGGCTCTTGATCACGACCTGCTGCTGGCCGAGGATTGCGTCGACCAGGACACAGATCTGACCGCCGGTAGACTCGATCAGGACCAAGATCCCGTTCGTGGAACGCACCGAGGACCCGGACCGGTCCCGCAGAACATCTGCCAACGAGAAGACGGGCACCAGCCGCCCCCGGACCTCGATCAATTCGCCTCGGGACAGCACCCGGTGAAGCGTCTCTGTGCTCGGTCGGAAGCTCTGCACGATCGACAGGGTTGGCAGCACGTAACGCTCCGAACCGCAACGCACGATCATTCCGTCGATGATCGCCAGCGTCAGCGGAAGTTTCAGAGTGAATATCGTGCCGAAGCCCTTTTTCGAGGCAATTTCGATCTTGCCACGCATACTCTCGATATTGCGCTTGACCACATCCAGCCCGACACCTCGTCCCGAGATATTGGTCACTTTTTCGGCGGTAGAAAATCCTGGCGTGAAGATCAGCTTGAAGACTTCGTTTTCGCTCAGGTCCTGAGCGCGCTGGGGATCGCTGATCAGGCCGACCGCGATGGCCTTCGCGATGATCTTGTCACGACAAATTCCGCGTCCGTCATCCCGGACCTCGATGATGATCGAGCCGCTCTTCGTATAGGCTTCGAGCCAGAGCTGCCCTTTCTCCGACTTGCCGACGGCTCGCCGCTCATCGGGCTTTTCTAGCCCGTGATCGATGGCGTTTCGCAGAATGTGGATCAGCGGATCGCTGACTTTCTCGACGACGGTACGGTCGACCTCCGTGTCGGCGCCATTGATTGTCAGGACGACGTCTCTTCCGGACTTGACCGCAACGTCCCGAACCAGCCGGCTCATCTTCTGGAAGGTCGACTTGAAGGTCACCATGCGCAGAGACATCGATGCCTCCTGCAAATCACGCGTAATCTTGCTGACCTGTGTTAGGTTGCGGCTCAGCGTCTCGCTGTGCAGGCTACCCAGCTGGGGATCCTGGACGATCATCTGCTGGGCGATGACCAGCTCCCCCACCATATCGACCAGCATGTCGAGGCGCTGAGTCGCCACCATGACCGTACTCTCCACGCGCAGCTTACGCGCCATCTCGACATCGAGTGGAGGAGTGTTCGCGGAGTTCTCGAGCGACTTCATGATCGGTGACAACCGACCCTCGGAGGCCAGAGCTTCCTCGAGCTGCCCACGCTGGATCAGCCCCAACTCGACCAACAGGTCGCCTAGCTCTGCCGGGCGTCCCTCGCTGTTCAGCTGCTCTTGCCGCGCCAAGGCGAACTGGAGGTCCTGGAGGCTCAAGGCCGAGCGTGCGAGCAGGACCTCGCCGATCCGCTTGACCGCCGTGGCGGGGTGCTTGGCAACCGATTCAATTTCTTCGCCGCTCTGGACAACGATGGGCTCCTGAGCCTGTTGCCGGGGGCTGATCGGAGTCGGTTCGGCGACGAGATCGCCCCGGGTGGCGGCGTCGATCCTGTCGATCAAGAGGTCGATTTCGGCCGCTTCAGGAGCGGGCGCACCCGTCAGTGCACCCAGAAGGCGGCTCGTGGCGTCGTTGGACGCCAAGATCAGACCGATGTGCGCGGGAGTGGACAGCCGGCGGCCCTTGCGGGCCTCATCCATCAGAGTTTCCGTCGAGTGGGCCAGGCGAACGATCGGCCCCAGGTTCAAGAACCCCGCGACGCCTTTGATGGTGTGGAAGGCCCTGAAGACCACGTTGAGGGGCTCTGGATCGTCCGGCTGGCGTTCCAACGCCAGCAGCGCGGCTTCAGCACTTTCGAGATGCTGGCGGGCTTCGTTGATGAAGTCCGGCAGGGCCTCGTCCTGCAGGACCTCGGCCGCGAAGACGATCGGCTTCGATGGCCGCGGGCTCTGCCCGGCGACCGGCCCGTTTCGGTCGAGGCGGGTGGGCGGCTCGGATGCCGGGCGTGACAGCTTACTCCCGGTCTGGAAACAAGCTCGCAGCTCGGCTGCGCCATCCGGCAGGCGGCCTGTGCGCGAGCGAATGCAGGCGAGCACGCTGCGGAGCCAGTCGACCAGGGGGAAGCAGGGATCGAGCGCCTCCGCGACTCCAGCGCTGGCGATGCGGTCGAGATACGACTCGGCTTCGTGGAGCACCACCTGGACCGGCCCCAGGGAAAGTACCCCGCATTCTCCCTTGAGAGTGTGCACCTGGCGACGCAACTCGGCCCACAGGTCCTGGCGCTGCGGCACCTTCTCGAGCTCCAGCAGGTTGCGCTCGATTCCGCTCAGGTTTTCATCAGCGCCGCTCAGGAACAGCTCGAGGAGCTCTGGTTCGATCTCCAGACTCGAACTCACAGGACCGTCGGAACCGTCATCCTGACTCGACTCGTCCAGCGGTACCGGTTCGGCCGCCTGACCCCGGGCCAACCGATCCGCGAGGCTGGCGGCCTCCATCACGACCAGCTCCAGACGATCCAGACAGGCGGCCCCATCTGCACCCGGGCGGAGGTCGCGCAGGGCCTCGAGCGCCTGCCGGCACAGGTCCGCCAAGGGGCTCCAGCTGAGCTCCTGCGCCAGCGCCGATATCGCGGCCAGCGGCACCTCGAAAGCCGCGGGGTCTTTGGCCGGATCGGATAGGACGATGGCCTTGGCGAGGGCCTCGGAGTGGGCGCTGATCGGGAGGGTCATGGGGACAGCCGCTCAAGTGGTTATCGGGCGCCCGCACCGGCTTCCTTCTGCCGATGCGCCCGCGGGTGCCAGACGCGGCCCCAGGCACCACTCGACCGCTGAGTTGCTCGGAGGCTCGGGCGTGGGCGGCGAGCAGCGGCGGTCCTGGCCTCTGTGGACTCAGCAGGCTGCCCCAGGGGCACGCCAACAGGCTGCCCGGGCGATTCCGCTGCGCTCCGACTCGCCAGATTGGGCCGTTCAAGCCCTCCCGCGTCGCAGCAGCCCGAACAAGGGCCCGTGGAGGGCTTTGGACCCTGAAGCCTTTCCTCGTTCCAGGCGGAACCCAGGCTTTAGCCGCCTGGCACGGCACGCGCTGTGCTGGAGGCGACCGCTCAGTCTCAGGGGGCGGCTCCGGAGGTTCCGCATCGAGTCCGAATGCCCAGGCGCCTTGGGACCCATCGATTTGCCCCGGGGTCGGTAAGGCTCGAGCCGAGGCCGTCCGCGGACAGATCGGTGATCTCACCAGGCAAGTCTTGCTCACTTTCGGGGGCTGGGCCGGACCCGAAGAAGGGTGCTCCTTGGGGGGAGCCACCCGGGGCGCGCCGCAGCGGTCCAGGAGGCACCGGAAACCCTTTCCGGTTTCTCCGCGGGGTGAGCCCCTCAGCAGCAGCAACGGCGGCTGTTCGCCACCCTGCAGCCGATCGAGGCGCACGAAGACTCCAGGGGTGGGCATCGCCCAACCTGGCCCGGGCTCATCGAAGAGACGCGCCTCTTTGTCTCGACCGGGCTCGAGACGGAGAGGCGCAGGCGGCCTGAGCAGCAACCGCAGGTCGCTGGGGCTCAGACGCCCGAGCTCCCCATGGGCGGATGGCGAGGCGAAGCAGCGCACCTCGGCGCGCACGGTCCATCAAGCGCGGATTGCCACAGGGAAAGCCCGATGGGGCAAGAAAAAGAGGTCATTGGCTCGGCCATCGCTTCGTCGGTGGCCTGGACAGAAAGACTTGACTCCCCAGCTAAAGTGCCTGGACACGGTTTCAGCTGGGAGAGTCCGGGGTGGGCCCGATCCCCTGTATCCCCGGAACAGGCGCTGCCCGGGAGCCGGGGGCCGTCGAGCCCACGCCATCGATCGGGGCCAGGACCAGTCTCCTGGATCAACCGAAAGGCCAGAGAGACCCAGAACCGGCAGCGACCGAGCCTCCAGATCGGAACATCGCAGCCCCGCAGATCACGCCCTCAGAGCCAGAGGCGCAGGGATCCAAGCGCAAAGAGGCTCCCAAGCTCCGCGGCCGCAGAAGGCGGCCCAAGAGCCTGCCGACGGGCGTTGAGGCGTCCCGGGCCGAGCCCGCGGCGCTGATTCCTCACACTTTCTGCGCGCTGGACAGGGCTGGCGCCCGCGGGAGGGGGCCTCCCCGGGGGATGACCGGCTGCGGGAGGCTCCGAGCCGTGGGCCCCGGCGGCGCGGCGGCGCGGGCGGACCCGCCCCGATCAGTACAGGGGCAGCGGGTCCTCGCGGCGCATCAGCGGCATCTTGTCGCCCTGGTCGTCCACCGCGACCATGGTCACCGTGGCGCGCGTCACCGGGACCAGCTCGATCTTCGCCTGGCGCCGCTGGGCCCATACGTCGACGCGCACCGTGACGCTGGTCGTGCCGGTGCGCACGGTCGAGGTATAGAAGGAAACCAGGTCGCCGACGAAGACCGGGCGGTGGAATTCGACCTTTTCCATGGCCACGGTCACCAGGCGGCCGGGGTGCCAGCGATGGGCCTCCACCGCGGCCGCCAAGTCGATCTGGCTCAGGATCACCCCGCCGAAGATGGTGCCGTTGGCGTTGGTGTCGCGCGGCATCATGATCAGCTTGATGGCGGGCACGGTGCCCTTCTTGGGGATCGAGATGGCGGTGTCGGCTCCGGGGTTGGATGCGCTCATGGACGGACCTCGCGGGGATCGCCGGTCGAGGCCAGGGCCAGGCTGGCCCAGCGCCAGACGCGCTCCTCGAGCTCCTTGGTGGTGCGGCGGAAGAAATGGTCGGATCCGGGCAGCTCTTCGAATTCGAAGCGCTCGGACAGGCGCGGGAACTGGGCGCGCAGGTCGGCCAGGGTGCCGTACTCGTCCTCGGCGCCCCAGATGAACAGGGCCGGGCGGTCCAACAGGTCGACGCCCGGCAGGGGGTAAGCGCGGGCCGGGAAGCCCACCAGCACCAGGCGCTGGATGTCGGGCCGGCGTTTGGCCAGCCCGAAGACGGTGCGCGAGCCGAAGGAGAAGCCGGCCGCCCACAGGGCCGCGCCGGGGTGGCGTGCGGCCAGCCAGGCCAGGGCCGCCTCGGCGTCGCCCTCTTCGCCCCCGGCGCCGTGGTAGCGGCCCGCGGAGCGCCCGACCCCGCGGAAATTGATCCGCAGGCCGGCGACGCCGGCGCGCTCGAGGCCCTTGGCGATGCGGAAGGTCACCGTCGAGTGCATGTTGCCCCCGTGGGCCGGGTGCGGGTGGCAGACCACCGCCACCGCGGGGGGCTGGTCGAGGGGCGCGCCGTCCGGACCGCGAGGCGCGTGGTAGATGGCCTCGAGCGGGCCCTCGGGGCCAGCGATGAAGAGCTCCATGGGACGGTCCGCGGCGCGGCCGGGGCGAGCGGCGCGGCGGGGCGCCTACTATAGGTGCGGTTCTGGCGCGCTTCGCGCCCGGCGCCGCGAACGACCTGACGCGATGCAAGCGAGCGCCCTGGTTCGGCTGAGGACCCTGCTGCGCGCCCAGGCGCGCTCCGCCGCCGGCGAGGGGCGCCTCGGGGCAGGCAGCGGACAGGCCCTGGTATCGCTGGCCCTGTGCGGTCTGGCCGGCGACCGTCTGGAGCCCTGGGGCTACGCCTGGCTGGCCCTGTCCCTCTCGGCGCTGCTGCTGCTCGGGCCCCTGCTCGGGGAGGCCGCCTGGCCCCTGCGCCAGCTGGCCCACGAGGATTGGCTGCGCTCCCTGCCGGCGCGGCCGATCGAGCTGCGCCTGGCGCGCCACCTGGCCTTCGCCCGGGGCGTGCTGACGCTGGCGCTGTATGCCCTGGTGCCGGCGGCCTTGCTGGCGCCGGGCCCGCTCTGGCCTGGCGGGCTCGGGCTGCTGCTGCTGGGCCTGATCCAGGCGCTGCTGCTCGCGGCCGCGGTCGGCGCCCTGCAGAGCCTGCTCGCCGGACGCTTGGAGGCTCTGCTGGTGGCCCTGCAGGCGCTGCTGCTGTTGGCGGTCTTCGCGGCCCTGCTGGCCCTGCCGCCGACGCTGCGCTGGCTGGGCCAGCTGGCGGGGCCCGCCGAGCTGCCCGGGGCCGCCCGGATCTGGCCCAGCGGCGCCCTGGTGGCGCTGTGCTTCGAATCCAAGGCGCACGCGCCGGAGCTGCGCGGGCTGGCCCTGACCGCCGGCGCGGCCCTGCTGCTCCTGGCCCTTTCGGTGGCCCTGCCGGCGCCCGCCGCGCCCCCGCTCGGGGGCGGCAGCGGGCCGATCGCGCGCCTGTTCGAGCCCCTGGCGCGGCTGCTCGGCCGATTCTGGGTGCGGCCCGAGGAGCGGCCAGCCTACGACCTCGTGCGGCGGGCCCTGCCGCGGGAGCGCGAGGTGGCCCTGCGGGCCCTACCGCTGCTGGCCCTGCCGCTGGTCTTCGCCTGGGTGGCCCTGGGCAAGCCCCCGGGCGACGAGCGCGACGGGCTGCTGGCGCTGCTGCTCTTCGCGCCGGGCTTCTACCTGCCGGTGCTGCAGATCCATGTGGCCGCCAGCCAATCCCACGCGGCGCGCCACCTGCTCGAGCTCGCGCCCCAGGGACGCGCCGCCCTGGAGCGCGGCGCGCAGAAGGCCCTCGTTGCTACCTACCTGTTGCCGACCTGTCTGGCCCTCGGGCTGCTGGCCGCCGGGCTGGCCGACGCCGGCACGGCCCTGAGCCTCGGCCCGCTGGGCTTCTTCGCGGCGCTGCTGTGCCTGCGCGTGCTCTACCCGCGCACGGTCGCCGACCTGCCCTTGTCCCTGCCGATCGAGCGGATCGGCGGCACGGAGAGCCTGGCGGGTCCCTTGATCGCGGCCGGCGTGCTGCTGGCGCTTTTGGCCCTGGCGTCCCGCTTCCTGCTGGAGGGTCCCCTGGCCGTGGTCGGCGCCCTGCTGGCGCTGCTGGCGCTCGAGCGCTGGACCGACCGGCCCTCCCGAGGGCCCTGAGGCCCCGCGCCGGCACGACCCTGGGACGCGGGCGCTTCCCCGGCGGCCCCGCGGGACCCGGGGCCCTTCAGCGCAGCCGCAGGCGCTCCAGGCAGGCGGCCAGGTCCGCGGGCAGTTCGCTGCGGATCTCGACGCGCTCGCCGAGCACGGGATGCTCGAAACCGAGGAAGTGGTTGTGCAGCGCATGCCGCGGCAGCTGCAAGGCGGCCAGATCCTCGTTGGTCAATTCGCCGCTGGCCCCGCGCAGGAAGCGGCCCTCGTCCTCGTTGTAGAGCTTGTCGCCCACCAGCGGCAGGCCGATCGAGGCGAGGTGCACGCGGATCTGGTGCTGGCGGCCGGTCTTCGGGTTGGCGGCGATCAAGCAGGCGCCGGGCAGGCGCTCGACCACGCGCCAGCGGGTCACGGCCTCCTGGCCATCCGGCGTGCAGGCCATCTTGATGCGCACCTCGCTGCCCCGCGCCGAGCCGATCGGCACGTCGATCAGGCCCTCGTCGGCCTCGGGTTGATTCCAGCAGATCGCCAGGTATTCCTTGTCGATGCGGCGGTGCTCGAAAGCCTGCATCAAGGCCGTGTGCACCGCGGGTTCGCGCGCCAGCAGCACCAGGCCGGAGGTCTCGCGGTCGAGCCGGTGGCACAGCTTCGTGCGGAACTCGCGCGCCTGGGCCTCCTCGCCGTAGCGCGCGTGGACGCGCTGGATCAGGGTGTCGGAGAGGTGCCGGCCGGAGGGATGCACGGGCAAGAGCGGCGGCTTGTCGACGGCGGTGATCCAGTCGTCCTCGTAGAGCACGGTCAGGTCGCTGGCCGCCGGGCTGGCGCGCTGCACGCGCAGGGGCTCGGGGATCACCACCTTGAGGCGCGAGCCGTGCAGCAGCCGGCGCCCCGGGCGCAGCTCGGGGGCGTAGCGGCCGATGCCGCGCGGGTGGGCCGGATCCGAAGGGTCGAGCCAGACGAAGCCGTCCTTGATCAGGCGTTGGATCGATGTCCGCGAGCGCCAGGAGAGAAAGCGCTGCAGGAACGCGTCCAGGCGCACGTGCACCTCTTCGGGGGGCAGCTGCAGATCCGACCCGCGCACGGTCAGCTCGACCGCCTCCAGGGGCTCGGAGAGATCGCGTTCGCGGGGAAACAGGCGCATGGGACGGAAGGGCGCTACGGCGCTTCCCGGACCTACCTTAGCCGCCCGCGCCCAGGCCCTGCTGCGCCGCGCTCCATCCCCGTGCGGTCCTCATCGCTTTCCGGCCGAGCAGGCCGCAGAGCCGCCAGAAACACCGAATCCCGGGAGACACGCTCCCGGGATCCTCGCCCGCAGGGGCCCGCCAGAAAAATCCTGCGCAGAGCCCGCCCGGAGCCAGCCGCCGACGGGCGCAGGTCTGCCCCGCCGGGGCCCGACCCGATCAGGTCCGGCGCATCGAGGCGCGGCCGCCGGCGCGGCGCTGGGAGCGGCGCGTGGCCTTCTGGATGATGCGGATACGCTCGCGGCGCTCGCGGCGGCGCTTCTCCGAGCTCTTCTCGTGCCAGGTGCTGGCCTTGGCCAGGCGGAACACGCCGCCGTAGTTGCACTGACGCTTGAAGCGACGCAGGGCGGCTTCCAGGGACTCGTTGGCGCGGACCTGAACCTTGATGGTCATGAAGCGGACGGGGCTATTGCGGAGCGCGGGCGCGATCTCGAGCGTTGGAGGGGCGGGAACCGGGGGCGGGTCGGCCGGCGGGCCGAGCGCTCCGAGGTGGGCGAAGCAGTATTCGGATCGGCGGGGGGCGGCGCAAGCCCGCAGGCGGGGCGGGGTCCGGGCCGGGCGCCTCCCAGGTCGCGGGAAGGGGTCTGGAGCGGCCTGCGCGCGGCTTATCCTGCCCCCAGGCGGGGTCTGGACCCCGCGCCGGACCCGGCCGCCATGCCCCCGCCCCAGCCGCCCCAGCCGCCCCCCCGCCCCGCCAGCTCCCCGGGGGGGGCCGCGGCGGAGGAGCCGATCGAGCTGCTCGGCACCATCGAGCGGGTCACCTTCCACTCCGAGGAGTCGCTCTACACGGTCCTGCGCCTGGCCCCGGAGGGCTCCGCGCCGGCGGCCCCCAACCCGTCGGCGCCCTGGTTTCCGACGCTGATCACGGCGGTCGGGCGCACCCCCAAACCCTCCGAGGGGCTCTCGGTGCGCTTGTGGGGCCGCTGGGGTCAGCACAAGACCCACGGCCAGCAGTTCGAATTCCAGCGCCTGGAGGCCCGCGCCCCCAGCGACCCGGCCGCGATCGAGCGCTATCTGTGTTCGCCGACCTTCCCGGGCATCGGCGAGGTGCTGGCCAAGCGCATCGTGGCCAGCCTGGGGGCCGGCGCGCTGCAGCGCATCCGCGACGAGCCGGAGTGCCTGCAGGGCATCCAGGGACTCAGCGAGACCGTGCGCGGCAACCTGGTGCGCATCGTTCAGGAGGAGTTCGGGAACCACGAGCAGCACGCCTTCCTGCTGAGCCTGGGGCTCGGCCCCTGGCAGGTGCAGGCGGTGATCGAACGCTTCGGGCGCTCGGCGCAGGAGCGCATCAGCGCCGATCCCTACGTGCTGTCCCTGTCGATCGACGGCATCGGCTTTCAAACCGCGGACCGCGCTGCGCTGCAGCTCGGGTTCCCGCGCAACGGCCTCGAGCGGCGGCGCGCAGCCCTGTCGCACGCGCTGCGCCAGGCCTTGGCCCAGGGCGGGCACTGCTACCTGCCGGTCGAGCGCCTGTTCGAGGAAGCGCGCCAGCTGCTCGACGTGGAGCTGTCCGACGCTGAGCTGCTGGAGGCCCTCGAGGGGCTGCGGCGCATGGACCAGGCGCTGCTCGACAGCGAAGGCGCAGGCGAGCGCGAGACCGCGCGCGCCGAGCTGCTGCCGCTGCTGCGCGCCTGGACGCCGGCCACCTACCTGAGCGAGGTCGGCCTGGCGACCCGGGTCGGCGGGCTGCTGGCGGCCGGGCGCGTGGAGCCCTGGGCCAACGAGCGCGACGTGGACGACCTCGAGCAACGCTTCGGCGTCGAGCTGCACCCCGATCAGCGCTCGGCCGTGCTGGGCCTCTCGCGCGAGCCGATCGGCCTGTTGACCGGCGGTCCGGGCGTGGGCAAGACCACCGTGATGCGCTGGGTGGTGGAGCTGGCGCGCCGGCACGGGGCGCGCGTGGCCCTGGCCTCCCCCACCGGACGGGCCGCGAAACGCCTGGCGGAGGCCACGGGCTACGAGGCCAGCACCCTGCATCGCCTGCTCGGTTACGACCCCAAAGCGCGCGGCTTCGCCCACGGCCCGGAGCGGCCCTTGGAGGCCGATCTGGTGGTCGTGGACGAGGTTTCGATGCTGGACGTGAGCCTGGCCTACCACCTGGTGGGCGCGGTGCGCTCGCCGACGCGGCTCTTGCTGATCGGCGACCCGAACCAGCTGCCCTCGGTCGCGCCCGGCAATGTGCTCAGCGACCTGCTCGCCAGCCAGCGCCTGCCGGTCTGGCGCTTGACCCACATTTTCCGTCAATCCGAGCAGAGCCGCATCGTCTGGAACAGCCATCGCATCCTGGAAGGGCGCCTGCCGCAGTTCCCGAGCGCGCAGGAAACCGGGCTGTCCGACTTCTACTTCTTCCGCGCCGACGGGGACCAGGCCGCCGCCGAGCGGCTGATCGAGGTGGTCACCGAGCGCATCCCGCGCACCTTCGGGCTGGATTGGCTCGAGGAGGTGCAGGTGCTGGCGCCGATGTACCGCGGGGCCTGCGGCGTCGACAACCTGAACGAGCTCTTGCGCGCCAAGCTGCCGCAGCGCAAGGGCCTGATCGACGACCAGCCGACGCTGCTGCGCGGGCGGGCCTGGCGCGTGGGCGAGCGCGTGCTGCACACGCGCAACGACTACGACCGCGACGTGTTCAACGGCGACATGGGCCGCGTGGTGCGCATCGTCGACGCGCCCAAGGGCCTCGAAGTGCGCTTCCCCGAGCGCACGCTGTTCTATGGCGAGGCCGAGCTGGCCGACCTGACCCCGGCCTTCGCCATCACCGTGCACAGAAGCCAGGGCGGCGAGTACCCGGCGGTGGTGTTGCCGCTGGTCACGAGCCACGCGCTGATGCTGCAGCGCCACCTGCTCTACACCGCGGTGACGCGCGCCAAGCGCCTGTGCGTCCTGGTGGGCCAACAACGGGCCCTCGAGCTGGCGGTCTCGAACGCGCGCCAAGCGGAGCGCTATTCGGCTCTGGCGGAGCGCCTGCAGGCGCTGCCCTGAGGGCCGCTTGGGCCCCGAAAACGACGATCGGGGCCTCGGCGACCGTCGCCGAGACCCCGATACGTGCGTCGGATTCGAGGGCAGCCCACCTCCGGCCGAGGCCGGGGGTGCTGCGCAACGAGGGTTATTTAGGGATTGGCTGCCCCCGAGGCCAGGGAAAAAAGCTCGAATTCGGGGGTCTAGACCCAGGGAGACCCGCGCTCTCGGTTTTTTTTGGGGTCGCGCCCGCCCTCAAAAGCGGATCTGGGCGCTGCCGCTGGGGCCTCCGCCGATCGGCGAGCCGAGCATCTGGCCGAGGCTGCGGGACTCTTCGCGGCCCTCCAGCGGCCAATCGAACAGGCTCACTGGCGCCACGTCGATCCAGGTCTTTTCGCTGATCCGAGCTTCCCGCGGCGCGCCGTCCAGCCAGGTCCCGTACACGCGGCCGGAGAGGGCCAGACCCGCTTCGCCGTGGGCGATGGGCTCGAGCAGGGCGATCACGCCCCGCAGGGCCGGATGGACCTCCGGGACGCTGACCGCGGCGCCGGTGGCGACCTCCGCTTGGTCGTCGTCGATCCGCAGATCGCAGCCCAGCAGGTAGGCCAGGGCCGGACGGCCCAGGCTGAGCGGCAGCAGCAGGTCGAGGCGCTCGCCGGGGCGCGGCGCCAGGCTGAGGCTGCCTCGCCCGGCGGGCGCCAGCCGGTGGTTGACCTCCAGGCGCTCGAGGATGCGCGGATACTCGTCCCCGGGCTGCCCGGGATAGAGCCCGATCACCCAGCCGGCCAGGTAGCGGGTCTGGAACAGCACCGGCTCGACGCCTTCGATCGCCTGCAGGATGCCCTCGGGCGACTCGAACGGAGCAGGGACCCAGCCGGGCGTGGAATTGCCCGGATCAGCGAGACCCAGGCGGGTGCGCTGCGGATCGGGCAGGGCGGGCCAGCGCGGGGCCTGCAGACCGCTGGGCGCCGCCAGCACCAGGAAATGCGGGTTGGAAGCGTCCGGACCGGCGCCGACCGCGGGCCCGAAGGGCACCTGGATCAGGCTGGAGGAAGCTCCGCCTTGGGCCTGGATCACGTACAGCCAGCGGCCGGCGCCGAGCTGCGCATCGGCGCTCTCCCAGCGCGCTTCGACCAGCGCCGCCTGGCCGACGGCGAGATCGAGGGCCAGCTGGAAGCCAAAGCTGACGACCGGCTGGGATTGGAGCAGCGCCGGCTGATCGACCGTGAACAGCCCGCGCTCATCGCTGCCCATCTGTCCGCTCACGATCAGGCGGCGTTCGGCGACCGGGGCCAGGGCCCGCCGCTGCTCGAAGGCGAGCTGCAGGCGCAGCCCGCCGGGCAGGGACGCGGCATGCGCGCGGATGTCGACACCCTCGTGCACGCTGCCGGTGCGGTTGTCGAGGACCCAGGCGTTTTGGGCGATCTGCACGGCCGGGCTGACGATCAGCTCGCGCGTGCGGTTCTCGAAGACCTCTCCGGCGGCTCCGGGCCGCGCCCAGAGGTTCCACAGACCGACCAGATGGCCGCTTGCGCGGGCCGATTCGATGCGCGCGGCAGCTTCCGTGGAGGACAGCCAAGCGGGGCTCGCAGGCGCGTCGGGATCCAGGGCGATGGCCGCGATCTCGACCCGCGTGCGAGCGCAGAGCTCGCGCTCGAGATGGCCCAAGAACTGGGCCACGCTGGCGTGCACGGCCTCGTCCGCGCGCAGCCCGAAGCTGGGCGGCTGCTGCTCGAGGCCGCTCCATTCGATGGCGGTCCCGTTGTGGTCGTCCACCAGCATGCCCACCAGCTCGAGCCACGCGCTGGGATCGATTCGCAGGCGCTGGCCGCTGCCGCTGTAGCGGTTGCCGAATTCGAGCACGTGGCTCTGCGCCAGCGGAAAGCTATCGGGCAGCGTGGTGTAGAGGCTCATCAAGGAGCCCAGGTCGTAGCGGCGCGTGGACTCCTCGCCTTGGAGAGAGAGAGAACACAGCAGCAGGCTTGCCAGCGGAGTCATGGCGGTCGTGGAACGGGGTCGAAGGTCGGAGCGAAAGCGGGGCCAACGGGATCGCCGCGGAGCGGGGCCCGAGGATGCTGGGGCGGGGAGGACCGGCATCTCCGCGGGCCTCTTGGGCCAGCGGGCCGGCTCGTTCAGCCATCGGGGGGCACGCTCGCGAGCGCGATCGGCAGCCGCGGGCGCAGCAGTTCGGCCAAGCGGGCCGAACGCGTCGAATCGCGCTCGCGCCGCAGGGTTTCGGCCAATCGCGAGACCAGATCCGCGGGCAGCAAGCCGGACAGGCGCTGCTCGACCGGCCCGCTGCCCAGGTGGCGCGCCGCGGCCAGCAGCGCGGCGGCCACCAGGCGCTCCTCGCCGATCGGCAAGCGCAGGCAGGCCTCGAGCAGCTCGCCGGCCGAGGCCGCGTCACCGGAATCGGCGATCGCCTGCACCAGCCACAGGCGGCCATCGCGCGGCAGTTCGACGCGCGCGAGCAGCGGCGCCAAGGCCAGGGCCGGCTCGCCGCGCAGCAGCGCGCGATCGAGCAGCAGCTCGGCTTCGCCACGGCTCAGGGGCAGGCGCGCCGCGGCCGCCCAGACCGCCGCGGAAGCCACGGGAGCGCTGCGCAGGGAGCGCTCGAGGGCCGCGCTCGGGCCGCGGCCGAGCTGTTCGAGCTCGAGCAAGGCCAGCAGGGCCGCGGGCTCGGGCAGGGACGCGAGCAGCGCCAGGGCGGCGGCGCTGTGACGCTCTGCGATCGCCCGGGCCAGGGCGTCGATCAGGGCGGCCTGCGCCGCGGCCGGCCGCCCGCGCAACGCCTGCCCCACGGCCGCCGCGGCTCCCGGCGGCGCAGCTTCGAAGTTCTCGAGGGGCGCTAGCAGGGCCGCCAACGACGCCGGACCGCGCTCCAGGAGTCGCGCCGCCAAAGCCCCCAGGGCCGCCTCGGACCAGGGCGGCTCCAGGGCCAGCGCCTCCTTCCAAGCGCGCTCCAGGGCGCTCGCGGCGCGCGGCGCGGGCCACTCCGCGAGGGCCGCGGCCGCCAAGGCCGCGCGCTCTGGATCGGCCAGGGCGCGCACGAGCTCCGGGCCCGCCGCGGGATCGGCCGCCAGGCAGCGCAGCGCCAGGGCGCCGAGCAGGTCGCCGCGCCGCGAGGTCTCGAGCAGAGCCGCGTCGGCGCTGCGGCTGTGCTGCTGGCCGATCCAGAGCAACGCGCCGAGGCGCTGGTCGAGGGGCCGGCGCGCATCGCTGAGGGCGGCTGCGATGCTCGCATCCAGGCGTCCGGGGGTCTCGGAGCTGCGCACGGCGCGCAGCGCGCGGCGCATCTCGGCCGCCAGGGGCGGCGCGTCTTCCAGCCAGTCCAGCAGCTCCGCTTCCGAGCCCCCCGGCGCCCCGCTGGCTGCGGCCAGCCGCTGCCAAGCCTGGCCCAGGGCGCCCCAGGCCCGCGGCTCAGCGCCGGCGGCCAGCGGATCGGAGCCTATGGTCAGAGCGGCGCTCGGGGCGGCGCGGCCGGCGGGGTCCGCGCCGGGCGAGTGGGCGAGTTCAGCGCCGCGGTCGAGGGCCGCTGTGCCGGCGGCCCCCAAGGACTCACCGGCTCCAGCGACCGCGGCGTTCGGAGCGGCGTCGAGCGCCCCGCCGGGAGCGGGTGTCGATCGAGCCGCCGAAGCCCCCTCGGTCTCCGGTCCCACCGGGCGGCCGAGGCCGGGCTCGCGCTCCCGACCGTCGGTCCGCGGCCCGGGTGTGCGCGGCGCCGCCGCCAGGGGGGCCGCCGGCTGTTCGCGGGTCCGATCGCTCGGCAAGCGGCCGGGGACCCCGCGCAGCGCCAAGGCGCCGTAGAGGCCCGCACCGAACAGCACCGCGGCCAAGGCGGCCCGGCGCGCGCGCTCGACCCGCCGGCGGCGGGCCGCCGCCGCCAGGATCCCGGGCAGCAGCGCCTCCGGGGCCGGCGCGGGTCGGCAGTCGAGGCCGCGGGCCAGGGCATCGATCTGCTCGGCGCTGGGACCGCGCCGGCTGGGCCCCCGGGCGCTCACGGCCGCCCCTCCGCGCCGGGCCCAGACCCATAGAAGGGCGCCAGGGCGCGCTGCAGCCGCTGGCGGGCGTCCATCACGTGCTGGCGCGCCGTGGCCTCGGCGATGCCCAGGCTGCGGGCCAGATCGGCGTACTCGAGGCCCTCGATCACGCGGCCCACGAAGGCCTGGCGGCAGCGCTCCGGCAGCCGCGCGATGGCCGCCCGCAGGGCGTCCTCGAGCTCGGCCTGGGCCAGCAGGACCACGGGCTCCTGAGCAGCGCCGGGCAGCTGCTCGGGCAGCTCGAGGGCCGCCGCGGCCCGCCCCCGGCCGCGCCACCAGCCGGCCGCCAGATTGATCGCGGTGCGGCGCAGGTAGGCGCCGGCGCCGGGGTCGTCGGCGCGCACCCGTCCGCGGGCCCGCAGAAAGGTCTCCTGGGCCAGATCGAGGGCCTCGCCGCGGCGCCCGATCAAGCGCTCCACCAGGCGCAGCACGCCGGCGTAGTGGGCCCGCACCAGGGCCTCGAGATCCGCGTCGGGCAGGGCCGCGGGCCGCGGCCAGGCGTCCGACCAAGAGTGGGCCCAGGAATCCATTCGCAGGGGCAGGGCGGTGCTCACGGGAGCCTTGAATGCCCAGCCCGCCGCGCTGTTTACCGCTTTCCTGTTCTCCGGGGACCTCAGGCACCGCATTTCGAGGCCGCGAAGCCGACCGAGGGCTACGCGGGCAGATCCCCCGGCAGGGCCGCCGGCGGGCGCGCCGACCCCGGGTCCCCGAGGCGGGGCTCGCCGGCCCTGTCGACCGGCCGCCCAGCGGGGTCCGGACCGGAGCGCGCCTTTTTTTCGAAAAGCGTGTCGGCCGGGAGCGGCGGACCGGGCGGAGCGGACTGGACCGGGCAATCCGCCCGGGACCGGACCAACCACCCGACGCTTCCATGCAACCGAAGTTCCTCCCCACGCGCCTGGGCCTGGCCGCCCCGGCGCTGCTGTGCCTGCCCCTGTTCGCCCAGATCCAAGCCCCGCTGGCCGGCGAAGCCAACCTGGACCAGCCCCTGCCCAAGGTGCCGGGCAGCGCCATCGACGGCCCGATCGTGACCGTCGCCAACCAGCCCGCCGAGGGCCAGGGCGCCCTCGATAGCGGCGC
This sequence comes from Planctomycetota bacterium, assembly GCA_044375105.1. Taxonomy (GTDB): domain Bacteria; phylum Planctomycetota; class UBA1135; order UBA1135; genus JBIKLM01. The sequence goes on along the minus strand of JBILNK010000079.1, from coordinate 1,114 downwards.
CCCGACCATCGAACGCTACGCGCCGGCCGACGACTCCCTGCCGCTGCCGAAGCCGGCCCGCTTCGCCCCCGGCGAGGGGCAGGACACCCTGCTCGAAGCCGCTTCCGGAGATCCCTACTTCATCGGCTTCGTGGGCGGCAGCCTGCGCCCCGCCGCCGGCGAGCGCGTCGAGGCGGCGCTGGTCGAGCGCCTGCTGACGCCGGCCCTGGATGGCCGGCCCCACGGGCAGCGCTACGCCTACGTGATGCTCGACAAGCGCGCCAGCGCCGAGCGCCTGGCCGAGATCGAAGCGCGCCCCTGGGCAGCCCGTCACGCCATGGGCTCCAGCGGGGAACGGCAGGCGGCGTCCTCGGCGGGTTCGGCCGGGGTCTCGGCGGAAAAATAGCGGCGGCCTTCGAGGCCCTCGGGGAAGCCTTCCATGGCTTGGGCGCCCTTTGGGTCGTCGTGGAAGTGGCGGTAGCCTTGGCCGTAGCCCAGGGCCTTCATCAGGCCGGTGGGCGCGTTGGCCAGGTGCAGGGGCACGGGGCGGTTGGAGGTGCGCTGCACGTCGGCGCGGGCTTCGGCGTAGGCGCGGTAGACCGCGTCGGACTTGGGGGCCTCGGCGAGGCGGACCGCCAGCTGGCAGAGGGCCAGCTCGCCCTCCGGCGAGCCCAGGCGCGACCAGCAGTCCCAGGCGGCCAGGGCCTCCTGCAGCAGCCCCGGCGCGGCCAGCCCCACGTCCTCGATGGCGATGCGGGTCAGGCGCCGCGCCAGGAAGTCGCGGTCCTCGCCGGATTCCAGCATGCGCGTCAGCCAGTACAGGGCCGCGTCCGGCTTGCCGGCGCGGATGCACTTGTGCAGGGCGCTGATCAGGTTGTAGTGCTCCTCGCCGGACTTGTCATAGCGCGGCGCTTTGTGCTGCAGCGCCTGGGCCAGGAGCTGCGGCGTCAGCACGCCGCCCGGGCCGCCCAGCAGCGCCGCGGTCTCGAGCAGGGTCAAGGCGCGGCGCGCATCGCCGTCGGCCGCGCGCGCCAGCTCGATGAAGGCCGGTTCGGGCACGCGCAGGGCGCCGCCCAGGCCGCGCTCGGGGTCCTGGGCGGCACGGCGCAGCAGCGCCACCAGATCCGGCTCCTCC
>JBILNK010000240.1:0-5002 GCA_044375105.1 Planctomycetota bacterium | reverse complement strand
CGCGCTGACGATGCCGAAGGTCACCGTGTGGGCCAGGCCATAGGGCGATCCGATGGCGATCACGGGCTCGCCCACGCGCGGGCCGGCGGCGTCGCTGAGCCCGAGGTGGGGCCAGGCGCTGCCGGGCCCGAGGCGCAGCAGGGCCAGATCGGTGAGCGGGTCCTCGCCGATCACCTGCACCAGCTCGCTGCGGCCGTCGGACAGCTCGGCCTCGACCGCCGTGGCGCCGTGGACCACGTGGCTGTTGGTCAGGGCGAAGCCGTCGGGCGCGATCAACACGCCCGAGCCGCCCGCCAAGCGCCCGCGACCGGGCTGCAGGGCGCGCAGGTGCAGCACCGCGGGCGACGCCAGCTCGACCAGCGCCGCCACGGCCTCGCTGAATTCGCTGAGCGCGCCGAGGGCGCTGGCTGCGGGCGCGGCCGGGCCGCCGGCCCGAGGCGAAAGCTCGGGCGACGGCGCGGGCGCTCCGGCCGGCAGGTCCGCGGCCAGGGCGAGGGATTCAGAGGGCAACTGGGGCATGCGGGGACCGGTTGGGCCCGCCGCGCGGAGGCCCGCGAGGACGCGGGCGCTGGCGGGCGCGGAAAGCTCCTAGGCCAGGGTTCAAGCTGGCCGTTGAGGCAGTGCTCCCCTATCGCGTCGATGGTGCCCCGTGCCCGAGCCGCCCCGGGTCGACCTAGACCCGACGAAACCAGCGCTCGGCCGCTCAGGCCGCGCCCGCTACGCGCTGCGGTGCCCGCGCGCGCTCAGGAAGCGACCGGCGCCGAACTCCGCCCGCGATGTCAGCTTCCTGCGCAGGGCAGCCACCCAGCGGCAGTCCAGAGGTCCGCTGCCGGCGGGTCCCGCACCGAGGCGCAGCCCGCGGCGCTGGATCTCGCGCCCTCAGCGCAGCAGCCAGACCGAGGTCGCGGCCGCCGGGGTCTCGGAGGCTTCCGAGGTCGGGTCCAAGACCGGGATCGATTCCGACGCAGCAGCAGCTGCATCGTCGGCCGCTCGGGCGGCCGGCAGCGGCGTGAAGGAAAGGCGCGGCGGCTGATCGCCGGACAGACCGATCTCGAGCTCGCTTGTGTCGCTCCACAGCTCGAGCACCCGACCCGCGCCGGAGAGGCGCGCCCGCAGGTCTGTGCGGCCCGCGGGGCACGGGGCGAAGCGATAGCGCAGCAGGCGCTGCGGCTCGCCCGCCGCGGGCAACAGGCCCAGCGGCGAGCGCGGCGCGCTGAAATCGAACTCGCCGCCGATCACGGGGATCCCGCGGCCGTCGGATTCGAGCTCGCTGGCCGGGATCTCGAGCAGCCAGGCCTGGGTCGGGTCGAGCTCCACGGAGAAACCGCTGACCAGGCGCTCGCGATCCGCGGCCAAGACCGCGCGCTCGGCGCGGCCCAGGGCCGCCCCCGAGACGCGCACCGCCGCGGGCAGGGCTCCCGGCGCGCTGAGCCGCTCCAGCCGGCGCACCAGCACGACCCCGGGTCGGACTTCGAACCGTTGCTCGACGGAACCCGGCGGCTCCGAGACGCGCAGCTTCCAGAGCGGCTTGGTGCCGTCCCGCCAGCGCGGCTCGAGCCCCTGCAAAGACGCCAGGCTCCCCTGGCCGAGTTCGAGCGCGAGCCAACGCCCGTCCAAATCGCTGGCCGTGAGCCTTGGCCCGCCCAGGTCGAGCTCGTAGCGCAGCGCCCGGCGCCCATCGGAGAGCACTTCGAACACCTGCCCCTCCGCCGCACCTGGCCCCCAGCAGCCGGCGCCGGCGGCCAGCGTCAGGAAGCCGACTGCGAGCCTGCTCAGCGCGGTGCCGAGGCGCGGGCGGCCGTGGGGTCCAGCGGGCCGGATCGGGGTCTGGGTCATGCCGCCACACTAACCCTGGAAGGCGCGCAGCCGAACCGCCGGAGCGCGCCTCGAGATGTGAAGCGGCCCGTCGCCCCGCGCCGCGCGCCCCAGACGCCACAGCGATTCCGGCCGGCGGCGCCGCGGGGCGCGGCTCAGGGCGGCTCAACGCCGCCTCCGGCGCTGGGATCCGCCAACGTGGCCTCGCCCTGCCGCGCCGCGCGGAGCGAGGCAACGCCGCAGGCCTCCGCGCCCTGGATCCCGAGCCCGCGCGGGCTGCAGCGAACCCCTGACGATCGTGCCGCCCCCGAACCGGTGCGGCATCCGGCGCACGGCGCCCGCCCGCGGACGGGGCCCCCGATCGGCTCGGCGGCCCGCGATCCGACCGGCAGGCTGCCTCGGACCTACGGTTTCTCGGCGCTATCGGCGATCGACTCGAGCGTTTCGCCGAAGTCCTCGCAGCGTTCCTCGAAGCGCTCGCGCCAATCTTCGATGCGCTCCTCGAAGTCGTCGGCCCAGTCCTCGAAGGATTCGCCGAACTGCTCGCCCCACTGCTCGAGCTCCTCGGCATGGCGCTCGGCCTGGGCCTCGAGCTGGGCTTCGGCCCGGCGCCGCAGGGCCTGGCGACGCGCTTCGCGCAGCAGCGGGTCGACGGCCGGCGGCGGGACGCCCTCCAGGTCGATCGCCAGGCTCCGCGCCGCGGCCGAGCGCGGCAGCTCGAGGCCCCGGGCCGTGAGCGTCAGGGAGCGCTCGGGGCGCAGCCCGGCGGACAAGAGGGCCTGGGGCAGGGCCGAGCGGCTGGAGGCGAGGCGCCCCGACTGGAACGCCGAGCCCCGGCGGAAGCTGTAGCGGCAGTCGAGCTCGCCGCCCCGCGGGCTGGTCTCGAGCCACAGCACGCCGCCGAGATCGGCTTGTTGCCGCACAAGCCCCTGCAGCGCGGCGAAGGCGGCATCGTCGTGCAGAGACGCGAGCTGCACGCAGCGCCGCGCTTCGGCGGCCAGCTCGCCGTCGCGATCCTGTTCGCTGGCGCGCTCGCTGAACACGCGGCGCTCGAGCACGCCGGTCAGGGCCGCGCGCAGGTCCTGCTCCTCGAGGCTGGTCAGAGCCTGCGGCGTGCGCAGCAGGAGCAGCAGCGGGAGTTCGGGCCGGATCGCCACCGGGGCTCGGGCGAAGCTTGCCTGGGGGTCCGGGATCCGGCTGCTGGCCATGGCGCGCGCCTGCAGCGCCTCGTGCATCGACACGGCGCGCTCGTGTTCAACGCGGGCCAGCTCGTGGCCGCGGTCGCGGGCCTCGCGCAGGGCCACGGCGCCGCCGGCGAAGGCCAGCAGCCCGAGCAGCCCGAGGACCAGGACCCCCGCGCCCGAACGCCGCGGACGGCTGGCCTGCTGGGCGGCCCGCAGGGCGCGGGCGGCCTCCTTGGGGCTCTGGTGCGCTGCGAAGGTCGCGCCGGCCAGGGGCGCGGCGGAGCCGGGCAGGGGCGGCGGGCCCGAGCGCTTCGGCTGGCCGGCGGCGGGCGCGGCCGCGCCAGAGAGCGAAGGCAGATCGACCGGGCGCAGGGCGAAGGGATCGGCGGCCGCCAGCAGCACTCGCAGGTCGGCCAGCATGGCGCTGGCGCTCTGGTAGCGGTCCTTGAGGTCCGCCATGGCGCGCTGCACCACGAATTCGAGCGCCCGCGGGCAGCGTTTGGCGATGCGCGAGAGGCTGCCGTGGGCCGGGAAGCTGTTTTCGATCAGGCCGTAGAGCACCGCGCCGACGCTGTAGAGGTCGAACTTGACCCCGTCGACTTCGTGCACCTTCACGCCCTGCATGGCCAGGCGCACCATCTCGGGATCGCGATAGTACTCGGTGCCGTGGGTGGTCAGGGTCAGGGCCGAGGCCAGCGGCGTGACCAGCCCGAGGTCGACCAGCTCGACGCGCTCGCCGCTGACGATCACGTTGGAGGGCTTGATGTCCTTGTGCCACAGGCCGGCGCCGTGGAAGCGCTCGAGGATCTCGAGCAGGCCCGCGGTGTAGCCCATGGCCGCCCGCAGCCCGGCGTTCGACAGGCCCTCGGGCGCCGCCTTGGCGTGCAGGCCGCGGCCCACGGCGCCCAGGTCCTGGCCGGGCACGTAGGGCATCACGTAGTGGAAGCGCGAGGGCGAGAGCTCGTGCTCGAGCACCAGGCCCAGGGAGCGCGCCGCCTGCAGGGCGCGGTTCTCGCGCACGATCTGCGGCAGGGTCGATCCGGCCTGCAGATCGAAGCTCTTGATCACCACCTCGTCCGGCAGGCGCAGCCCCTGGGCCGAGTAGGCCTCGCGTTTTTTGGCCGTGGGCCGGGCGCGGTAGAGCAGCGCGCCGGAGCCGCCCGGAGGCAGCGAGCCGACGACCTCGTAGCCGTCGAAACTCTTGGACCCGCCGCGCGGGCGGTCCCGGCCGGGAGCCTCCGCGAGCACCGCCGGCAGGCGCTGCTCGAAGCCCTCCACCAACGCGTGGATGCCCACCAGCTTGAGCGGGTGGGAGATCAGCACGCGGTAGGTCGAGAGGGCCGCCGACCTCCATTCGTCGCGGCTGGCGCGGGCGAAGTGCTTGGCCGAGGACCAGCGCCCCAGCGCGACGCTGCCGACCGAGAGCGGCAGGAGCAGGGCGCCCGTGGCCAGGGACCCGAAGGTGCGGAAGCTGTCCTGGACGATGGCGCCCAGGGTGCGCAGCACGTGGCCCACCAGGCGCGCGATGCCCCGGAACAGCCCCCCGACCAGCTCGCCCAGGCCGATCAGGAGCTTGAGCAGCAGGAAACCGCCCCCCACGACCACGGCCAGGACCAGCACGATCCTGAGCAGCGCTTCCCCGGGGAAGACCATCTGGGCCGGCAGGAACGAGATCGGGCCGAGCGGGAGGGCGGAGGTCGGCATGGGGGGCAGAGCTCGAAGGCGACTCGGCGGGATCAGGGGGCGCGCAGCTCCGCCTCGGCGGCGGCCCGCAGGCGCAGGGTGCGTTGGAACACCTCGCCCAGGGCCTCGTCGAAGAGCGCGTCGCCGGTCTTGTTGGGATTCGGGTCCAGCCCGTTGCGCCCCGGCTCGGAAACGTCCTCGGGGGTCAGGGAGTAGCGCGCCACCACCGCCCCCAGGCGCTCGCGGACCCGGCCGCGCACGCGCGCCAGGCGGCGGCTGATCTGGGCCTCGCTGACCCCCAGGGACTCGGCCACCTCGCG
>JBILNK010000078.1:0-18172 GCA_044375105.1 Planctomycetota bacterium | reverse complement strand
AACGCGGTCGACCTCTATCTGCGCTGCCGCGGCACGGCCTTCGAGGAGCGTGCGCAAAAGCAGCTCGACGCGATCTTCGGCTCGGCCAAACCCGCCGAGGCGCTGGTGGCTTCGGGCCTGCCGATCCCGGTCAACGACGACGCGCGCAAATCCGAGAAATCGATCGCCAAGTACGACAAGGACCATGCCCTGTGGGAAAAGGCCGAAAAGGCCAAGGACTTCCACAGCAAGCAATACGCCGTGACCACCAACATGGGCTGGCGCATGGGCAAGCAGATCAACTTGACCATGGAGCAGCTCAATCGCTTCCTGCGGCGGTTCTTCCGCCACAAGGAGCAGGGCCAGCCGATGCGCGCCTGCGGAGTGCGCGTGTTCGCCCAATTCGATGAATTCGCTTCGGTCGAGGGCGTTGAGAGCCCCAACATCGGCGGATTCTTCATGCCCGGCGAGAACCGCATCTCGACCTACGACCAGACCACCGCGGGCCGGCGCTTCGACGAGCTGTGGGGCACGCTGTTCCACGAGGGCACCCACCAGTTCTCGAAGGACGTCACCAAGACGCTGCTGCCGGGCTGGGTCGAGGAGGGCGCCGCCTGCTACATGGAGGGCGCCCGCTTGATGCCGAACGGCGTGGTCGTCTCGAACCTGGTGGCCGAGGACCGCCTCGAGGCCCTGGTTTCCATGCTGGGCCCGCGCCCCAAGGCGGGCCAGACCTCCGTGCGGCCCAAGCCCGGCGACGCCAGGATCGACATCAAGGAGGTCATCACCTACTACCAGCCGGGCAGCTACGACGGGGCCTTTTATCCGTGGGGCTGGGGCCTCGTGTACTTCATGCGCAATTACGAGGACGAGACCGGCGATCGCCCCTACCTGCCGGCCTTCGAGGCCTATGTGGAGGCCTACAAGAGCGAGCGCAAGCACGGCGTCTTCGAGCGTTTCGTACAGTACTTCATCACCGACCTGAAGCGCCCCGGGATCAACACCTTCGAGGACTGGTATGCGCTCTGGGTGCAATGGATCTGGGCGCTCGATGAATTGACCTTCGGCGGCCGCGACGTGGCCGACAAGCTGCTGGCCCGCGCCGAGAAGCAGGTCCAGAACGGCAAGGCCGAATTCGCCATCGAGAGCTTCGGCTGGGCCCTGCGCAAGCGCCCCGGCGACCCGCGCGGCCTGATCGGCATGGCGCGCGCCAAGGTGGCCAACAAGGACGACGACGGCGCGGCCTACTTCTTCCGGCAGGCCTTGGCCTGGGCCGATGCCCAGGTGGATCAGGCCGCCAAGGTGCCGGGCCTGAACGAGGACGTGGCCGCCTTCCGCGCCGAGGCCTACGACGGCATCCGCTCGATCCACGCCAACATGGTCGAGGGCAGCGAGCGCACGCGCACGGCCTTCCGCGACGGGTTCTTGGCCCTGGCCGAGCTCTACAGCTCGGCCGGGCTGCACGAGAGCGCCGCCTTCCGATTGACCCAGGCCCGGACTGTCGCCGGCCCGATGAGCGCCTTGACCGCCTTCGAGGCGCGCCTGGCCAGCGAGAAGGGGGTCGACCTGCGGATGCCGCGGCGCTTGGCGGCTCCGACCGACCTTTCCGGCTGGATCCAGCAGGGCCCGCGGCTGTTCCAGGGCAAGGGCGAGACCCTCGAGACCAAAAAGGGCGACGGCCTCAGCTACCTGCTGCTGGAGCGGCCCGTGCCCGGCGAATTCGAGTTCAGCGCGCGCATCGAACCGCTCAAGGAGACCGACTTCTTCGCGACCGGCCTGGTCTACGCGGATCGCCTGGAGGGCCGCAAGATGTACGGCTTGCTGCCGGGCGGGCGCTTGGTCTCGGTGCGGATCAAGGACGCACAGCCGGAGATCGACGAGGAGCTCGGCATGGTCGAGGAGCTGGGCAAGTCGGTGCTGCTCGGCCTGCGCAGCCGCGCCGGCAAGCTCGAATTCTTGGCCGACGGCGAGGTGATCGCCGAGCGCGAGCGGGCGCCCGTGGAACTCGAGGGCCGCGTGGGCCTGTTCTGCCAGTCGCTGCAGGCCCGCTTCAGCGAGCTGCGCGCCCGCTTCTGACACCGGGTTGACGTTTGGGCCTCGGGATGCGCCCGAGGCCCAGGGGCCGCGTGTCAGCGGCCCGGGGGGGGCGGGATCGCAGCGGCGTCCCGATGCTTGGGGCCGGGGGCGGGGTTCGGGGAGTCGGGTCGGACTCTGGAGGGCTCCAGCGCGGGGCCCTTTCGATCCGCCTTCGACAAACAATGCGCCGCTCGGCTGTGCCGCCGAACGCCTGAGCGCGGGTCGATCGGCCCGCGCGAATCGATCCGCAGCCCCGTTCAGGGGCTGCGGCCTGTCCGGGCGCTTGCCCGACCGCGGTGCCGAGACACGCCCGGGCTCAATAGGAGAGCCCGTTCTTGCGCAAATGGACCAGGGGCTCGCCGGGCCCGCGCAGGCCTCCGGCCAGGACCCGCCCGAAGAGCACCACGTGGTCGCCGAGCTCGTGTTCGCCGGAGAGTTCGAGCTCGAGCCAGGCCAGGGCCTGCTCCAGGACCGGGGCCCGCCCGCTCGGCGCGCGGTGGGCCAGGACGTCGAAGGGCGTCGCACCGGGGGGCAATTTCCCGAAAAAAGGCGGCATGGCCTGCTTCGACTCGGAGTCGAGGATCGAGAGCGCGAAATTGCGGCTGGCCCGGATCGCCTGGAGGTGCTCGCGGCCCTTGCCCACGGCCACGGCGACGGTGGGCGGCTCGAAGCCGAACTGCTGGACAAAAGAGCCCAGGAACCCCAACGGGCGACCGGCGGCGTCCAGCGTGGTCACGATGTAGAGCCCGGAGGGGATGCGCCCCAGGGCCAGGGCGAGCGGGGGGTGATCGGCCATGCCGGCGAGCATACGTGCCCCGCGCCCCCGGCCGGCTCCCGGGCCCGATCCGAGCCGTCTGGCGATTGGCTTCCGGGGCCTCCGGGAGCGATACTGGCGCGCTTGGCTCTCCCGATCCCCGGCGCCCAGCGGGCCCGCGGCGGGGAGCTCCGACTCCGCCAGCGCCGACCATGACCGAGACCGACACCAAAGGCCGGGGCCCCAGCCCGAGCGCCCATAACCATGGCCGCATCGAGCCGCGCCTGATCGAGCGCGAGATGAGCGAGTCGTATCTCAACTACGCGCTCAGCGTGATCCACAGCCGGGCCCTGCCCGACGCGCGCGACGGGCTCAAGCCGTCCCAGCGCCGGATCCTGGTGGCGATGAACGACCTGCGCCTGCGGCCGAACTCGAAACACCGCAAGTGCGCCAACATCGCCGGCACCACCTCGGGCGACTACCACCCGCACGGCGAATCCGTGGTCTATCCGACCCTGGTGCGCATGGCGCAGCGCTTCTCCCTGCGCTACCCGCTGGTCGACGGCCAGGGCAACTTCGGCTCGATCGACGGCGACCCGCCGGCGGCGATGCGCTACACCGAAGCGCGCATGGCCGGCCCGACGGTCGAGCTGATGGCCGACCTGGACAAGGAGACGGTCGACTACCAGCCGAATTATGACGGGCGCCTGATGGAGCCGATCGTGCTCCCCAGCCGCTTCCCGAACCTGCTCTGCAACGGCTCGGACGGCATCGCGGTGGGCATGGCCACCAGCCTGCCGCCCCACAACCTGCGCGAGGTCTGCGCCGCGCTGCGCCTTGTTCTCGAGGACCCGGCCGTGCCGCTGGCCGAACTGCTGCGCGCCGTGCCCGGCCCGGACTTCCCCACCGGCGGCATCCTGATGGGCAAGAGCGGGGTGCTGCAGGCCTACACCACCGGCCGCGGCCGCGCGATCCTGCGCGCCAAGCACCACGTCGAGGAGGGTCGCGGCACCAAGGAGCAGCTGGTCTTCACCGAGATCCCGTTCCAGGTGCGCAAGTCGGCGATCATCGAGAAGATCGTCGAGGTGGTGAAGGACGGGCGCATCACCGGCATCTCGGACGTGCGCGACGAGTCCGACCGCGACGGCATCCGCCTGATCGTCGAGCTCAAGAAGGGCGAAGACGCCGAGGTGATCGTCAAGCAGCTGTTCCAGTTCACGCCGCTGCAATCGACCTACTCAATCATCAATCTGGCGATCGTCGACGGCCAGCCGCGCACCCTGGACCTGCGCGGCCTGCTGGGCGAATACGTCAAGCACCGCAAGAACGTCATCCGTCGACGCACGCGCTATCTGTTGAAGCGCGCCGAGGAGCGCAAGCACATCGTCGAGGGCCTGCGCATCGCCGTCGACCACATCGACGAGGTGATCCGTATCATCCGCGCCAGCCAGGACCCGGACGAGGCCAAGGCCGGGCTGCAGAGCGCCTTCAACCTGAGCCAGGCCCAGGCCCAGGCGATCGTGGACATGCGCCTCGGGCGCCTGACCGGCCTCGAGCGCGAGAAGCTGGAGGCCGAGTTCAACGAGCTGCTGGCCGAGATCGCCGACCTGAACGACATCCTGGGCCGCGAGGCCCGCGTGGTGGCGATCATCCGCGCCGACCTGGACGAGCTCGAGCAGCGCTACGGCGATGCGCGCCGCACCGAGATCAGCCAGGAGGAGATCGACGGCTCCTTCGACATCGAGGAGCTGATCAGCGAGCAGATGATGGTCGTGACCTTCTCGCGCGACGGCTACGTCAAGCGCACCGGTCTCGACACCTACCGCGCCCAGGCCCGCGGCGGCCGCGGCATCAAGGGCAGTGAAGCCAAGGAAGGCGATGCGATCCGCTCGCTGTTCGTGGCCGGCACCCACGACTACGTGCTGTGCTTCAGCAACTTCGGGCGCGTCTACTGGCTCAAGGTCTATCAGATGCCGGAGGGCGCGCGCACCTCGAAGGGGCGCGCCATTCGCAACCTGCTCGAGCTGGGCGAGGGCGAATCGATCCAGAGCGTGCTGCGCGTGCCGAGCTTCGACACGCAGGCCTCGATCCTGTTCGTCACGCGCCGCGGCACGGTCAAGAAGACCTCCCTGGAGGCGTATTCGCGCCCCAAGAAGACCGGCATCATCGCGATCACCCTCGAGGAGGGCGACGCGGTGGTGGACGTGGGTCTGGCGCGGCCGGGGGACACCGTGCTGGTGGCCTCCGCGGGCGGGCGGGCGGTGCACTTCGATCAGGCCGCGGCGCGCGCCATGGGGCGCGCCTCGCGCGGCGTGCGCGGCATGCGCCTGCGCGAAGACGACCAGGTCGTGGGCTTGATCGTGGTGCCGGCCCAGCTCGATCGCAAGGCCTTCACGGTCGTGACCGCCTGCGCCAAGGGCTACGGCAAGCGCACGATCGTCGAGGACTATCCGATCAAGGGCCGCGGCGGCCAGGGCGTGATCAACATCAAGGTCACCGAGCGCAACGGCCCGGTGATCGCCATGCGCCTGGCCCGCGAAGGCGATGACCTGATGTTCCTGAGCCAGGGCGGCATGATCGTGCGCACCCCCGTAGCCGACATGCGGTCCATGGGCCGCAACACCCAGGGTGTGCGCCTGGTCAATTTGAAGGCCGACGACCTGCTGGTCGGCATGGAGGTCGTCACCGAAGAGGACCTCGAGCTGGCCGCCAAGACCGCGGTCGAATCCGGGGCGGCCCTGCGCCCGCCTCTGATCGTCGAACCGATCGACGGCGAGGAGGATGACGACGACGAGCCGGAGGCCTCCGACGAGGACGAGCTCGACGAAGGCGACGAGGCCGAAGAAGAGCCCGAAGAAACCCCCGAGGAGGACGAAGGATGAGCCTGTTCCAGCGCCTGCAAGACGATCTCAAGGTGGCCATGCGCGACAAGGACGAGCTGCGCCGCGAGACCCTGCGCATGGCCATCGCGGCCATGAAGAACCGCAAGATCGAGCTGATGGCCGAGCTCTCCGACGCCGAGCAGCTCGCCGTGGTCCAAAAGGCGGTCAAGTCGCGCCAAGAGGCCGCCGCCGAGTACGAGAAGGCCAAGCGCCCCGACTTGGCCGCCAAGGAGCGCGCCGAGGCCGAGATCCTGGGTCAGTACCTGCCCAAGCTCCTGGACGAGGCCGCCACGCGCGCCGCCGTAGAGGCCACCATCCGCCGGCTGGGCCTCAAGGACAAGAAGCAGCTCGGCCAGGTCATGAAGGCCGTGTTGGCCGAGTTCCCCGGCCAGGTGGACAGCAAGCTGGTCAGCAAGCTGGCGGGCGACCTGCTGGCCTGAGGTGGGCCGGCCTGAAGCTGGCTGAAACTGGGAACGGAAGTGGCGCGACCTGCCCAGCGGAAGGCGCGCCGGGTCGGAAGCTGCTTCCGGCCGCTATCGCCCGGAATCGCGCCGGAGTCCCCCTGAATGCTGCCGCCTACCTCTAGAGGGCAAGCGCTGCACCCTCGGGCGCATCCTTATGCCCTGAGCGTCTCTGCGGCCTGGAGCGGTTCCCAGACTCACCCCCCAGTGGGGGCAGCCGCGCCTGGCGGAGCCGCCAGGACCAGGTTGGGGAACACAGCTTGGATCAGCCGATCTCCGACGGCCTCGAGCCAAAGCTCACTGCCGCGGTCGACCATGTGACAGGAGTCGTAGTAGAGAGGCTCGGAGACCTCGGCCAGGCAACGGGACGCATCGATGAATTCGATGCCCCGGGCCGCCAAGGTGGTGCCCACCTGCCGCAGCCGCGGATAACCCCGCCGGGGACCTTCGCGCCAGGACAGGGAGGGCGGCTGAATCTTGACTTCGGAATCATCCAGCCGCTTGGAACCCTGATCGAATAGCGTGGGCTGCAGCATGTGCACATAGCGAATCCGCCGCGCTTGGCACAGGGCCTGCATCGAAATCGAGCCTTGCCGCCAGGCCTCGACGCAAAGGTCGAGTATTTTATGCGGCTCCGTGTCGTAGTCCGGCCCACGTAGCTCGCGGTTGATCTTGGTCGGCGACTCATTGGCCCAGAGACCAAAAAATTCGACGCGGCCAGCATTGATGGCCCTGAGCGTGTGTTTTACCTGAAATTCGAGCCAATGGCTGACGATGGCGCTGTGCAACAGGCCGAGTTCGGCGGCGCGCTGGACCTGGGCCAAGGTATCTTCGCGGCGAATCAGCATGCCCCCGACAATGCGCGCGTAATCGTAGTTATCCAGCGCTTGGTTGGGCAGCACTCCGCCCCAGTTGGGGGCGCTGGGATACAGCGGATTGACCTGGGAATCGATCGCATTCTCAAGTGCCAGGGCGACCTCGTTGAAGCCATCGATCTCCAGCACGACGTCGGGCTGGTAGCCGAAGGACAAGAGGTACGACAAGCGCCCCACCTGCTGGGGCTGTTTGTAGGTGGCATGGGCATAATTGAGCACGACCAGTTTTCCGCCCTGCTGTTGGGCAGCTTCAACCCACTCCGGCGGGGGATGTTCGATCAGGTAGTCGGCTAGCAACATGGCCACAGAGCCACCCATCACCACGATCTCATAGTCCTGTGGCCGTGCGCGTTCACGGAAGTACGCCAGAACCCCGCCCGTATCATGCCAATTTTCGGCACCGGAATAGGGATGTAGAATTGCTGCGATTTGCCCCGGCGGGCGGCTGCTGCCCTCGGAGTTCTTGGGCACGAATCGAGCGCTGGTCGCCAAGGCGCCTTCTAGATATTCGGCTTGGGCTCGGGCGGAACGCATCCAGCCGCGGTGTTGGCGCCATCCGCGCAGGAGCGCTTCCGAGACCGAGATGCCCAGGAGGATTCCCAGGAAGACCGAAAATAGGCGCCCTAGCCGCGAGGCTGTCGGCTTCTTCTTCGATTGCATGAGCAAAGTATAATCGAGCGCTGTGAGTCCATCAGGGAGCCCGACCGGTCTGGATTTATCCAGGCTCTACGATGGCGTGCTGTCTGCAGCTCGGCGAATGGTCGGCAAGTTCGCAGAGCGTCGCCCTAGGGGGCCGAAGAAAAGCACTACCAGGCGGGATCCTCGCCCTGGAAACTCCGCTCGTCCCCAACAGCACCGGTGCTGACCCGGCTGCCGTATCGAGAAGGGCCGTGCGCTGGCTTGGAGCTGGCTGGATTCCTGGGCACGAATGCCGCGCCTGCGCCGAACCCGCACAAACACGCGGGCTCCGGCTCGGGCCGATTCGCGCGACGGTTCAGGTGACTGTCCTCAGCACTCAACTTCGGCAGCAGCGGCCGCAGCGGGGCTGGCTGGGCCAGTCGGGGGAACCGCAGGCGTCCAATGCTGGTCGGCGCGGCCCTGTGTCCGGCCATGACTTGTGCCCCGCTTGCGCGTTTGCCTTTCCCGCGCGGTCCACACAAGTGCCTCTGCGGAGCTGCCCGGGCAGCGGACCCCCTGCCGCGGGCCCGAAGGCTCACAGACTGGGGAAAAATCTAAGCGCAGCGACGATCCCAGCCTCTGCGGCCGCCGCATAACGGCCCAAGAGCATGCTGACGGGCTGGTCTCACTGCTCGAGCGCAGCCCGAGTCGGATTTCTTCTCAGCCTGTCAGCGCAGCTCGGCTTCGAGGGCATTGCTGACGGCGACGCCTTGGGGGGCGTTGGGGTCGAGGGACCAGCATTGCAGCCACAGGGAGGTGCCGGGGGAGTTGGCGTTGAGGGTCTTGGTCAGGCTCCAGGTGCCGGTGGGGCCGGCGAAGAGCGGGATCAGCTGGTCCGGGGCCGGCACCAGCAGGGCGCCGGAGAGCGGCAGGTCGACGCGGCTCGTGCCGAGCACCAGGTAGCCCAGGCTCAAAGCCGGAGCGCCGGTGAGGGCCAGGCCAAAGGGCGTGCCGAAGGCTAGCACGCCTTGCCCGGAGAGCTTGGGAGCGAGCGGAGCGCTGCCGGGCTGGCCCAGGCCCAGATCGGTGAAGCCGAGCCCGAGGGCGTTGATCGCCGCTTGCAGGTCCAGAGCGGGGCCGATCGCTCCGCCGCCCCCGGTCTGGGGCTTGCCGGTCTGGCGCAGGAGGCTGCGCAGGGCCGCAGGGGTCGGCGGGTTGCCGAGGTACTGCTGGTGCAGGCCGGATAGGATCGCGGCGGCCGCAGCCACGAACGGAGAGGCCGAGCTGGTGCCGCTGAAATAGGTGTATTTCTGGTTGTTGTCGCCGCCGAAGAAGAAAGCGCTGCCGTAGCCCAAAGTCAGCACCGATTCGCCCCAGGCCTGCAGGTCGATCCGCGATCCGAAGGTGCTGAAGCCGAGCTTGGAGTGGGCGGCGCTGGCGCTGCCGGCGCCGATCAGCAGCGCGCCGGAGTTGGGCTTGGCCATGTAGCTGGCGTAGGCCGGGGCATCCAGGTTCTGGTTGCCGTTGCCGGCCGCCCCGACCACGATCACGCCCGCCAGGACCCCGGCGCGGACCACGTTGTAGACCGCTCCATCCAGTTCGGCCGGGCCGAAGCCGCCGCCCGCGCCGTTGGCCTGCATCTCGAGCAGCACCACGTCGCCCGCCGCCGAATCGGCGATCGCGTTGGCGATGCAGGTCGCGCGGCGGGGCCCCTGCTGCACGCTCCACTCCGGGTAGGTGTAGATCGCTGCGGCGGGCGCCATGCCGCTGACTCCGTAGCCGTTGTGGGGCGCCGCCAGCTGCCCGAGCACGGCCGTGCCGTGCTGCTCCCAGCCGTTTTGGAACACGAAACTCGGGATGGTCTGGCCCGGTTCGGGGTGGGTCGGGATATCGACCAGGTCCTCGTGGGCGGGATTCCAGCCGTATTCGCAATCGGAGATGCGCACCCCGGAGCCGAGACCGAGCTGGCCCCAGGCGTAGAGCGCCTGCACGCCCGGATCGGGACCCAGGTAGGTCTGCTGGGGCTGCAGGTTGGGCGTCGTCGGCGGGATGTCCCCGGGCGGAGGCACGCCATAGGCTTCGAGTTCGGCCCACTCGACCTCGGGGAAGCGCCGCAGTTCGGCGGCCCAGGCCTCGAGGGTCGCCTCGGGCACGCCCAGTTGCCAGGCCGGTTCCGTGCTGGCGCGCACCAGGCGCAGGTGGCCCGCCAGGTCGGCCGGCGCCAGCCCCGAAGCGGCCCGGGCGCGCGCTTCCAGCGCCGCGAGCCGCGCTTCGGGCAGGTCCAAGTGCGCCGCGAAGCGCAGACCGCGCTCTGCCGCGAAGCGCCCGAGCTCCGGCAACGCGCGCTGGCCCGCGGCCAAAGGCCGGCCCGCGGCGTCGGCGCGCACCCGCCGGTCGTCCTTGAACTTGACCACCAGATGGTGGCCGGCGGGTGCGAAAGCCGCTGCGGGCGCGCCGTCCATGGGGGCGTTCGGGGCGGCCTCCTGGGGCAGGGGGGCGGTCAGGGCCAGGTGGAAGAGCAGGTGGAGCATGGAATTCGGCCGGGCGGGGGGCCTGCCATCGGAACCGCGCTCGGGGATCCTGTCCAGGTGCCGCGGCCCAGCCCGCGGGGGGCTGGCCCCGCGGCCCGCGGCGGGGCTCCTCGGGCAGCGGCCCTCGCCAGGCAGCGGCTGTTCCCCGGCAAGGGGTGCCCCGGGCGATCGCGGCCCGCCGGCTCTCGACGGGCGACGCCGAACCCAGGTTCGCTGCCGCGCCGAGGCGGTCCCGGGGGCGGGCGGCCTGGACCCGGGCGCGGCGGGCGAGTTGCTCCGTGCCCGGGGCCGCGGATCCACCCAGCTGGTGCCCGCCCCGCCGGTAACCGTACCGCCGGTAACCGTACCGCCCCTGCCCGCAGCGTCCGTAGCGGGGCCCGCGAGGCGCGCGCCGGGCCTAGGGCGGCACCTGCCGCGCCAGGGTTTTCGGCGCCTGCAGGCGATAGGAGGCCCGCAGCAGCGCCTCGGCTCTGCCCCAGTCGATCGGCCCGCGGTCGAGGGCCAGCGAGACCCAGCCGCTCCTCGCCAGGTAGGCCGGGCGATAGAAGCGCTCCGGCTCGCTGATCGCCAAAAACTCGCCGTCCCCCGGGGCGGCCTTGACCACCAGCGCGCGGCGCCCGTCGCCGTGGTGGTTGTCGAGCCAATAGCCGAAAACCTTGGCGCGTACCTTGAAGCAGGTATGGTCGCCGAAGGACTCCGCCCTGCCCTCCGGCAAGGCCACGGCAAGGCGGGTCAACCGCTCCAAACTGTCGTCGCCCGCTTTGCCGCTCGCCTTCCTGGCCATGGACGAGATTCTAAGCCTCGCAGGACCCCCGAGCCTGGGGACGAAACCCGGCGCTGTGGCTCCCGAAGGCGTCGACACGGAAGGCCCAACCAAGCGGGGCGGGCGCCGGCAGCCTTTGCCCCCATGAACGGCCCGGGGTCTCGGTCGAAGCCCGCGGGTGCTGCGAGAATTCTGCGGACCCTGTAGAAAGCGCGGGTGCCCGCTCGTCCTCCTGGGGCGGCGGGGGCGTGGTGCTCCGGCCGCGTCCCCAACGAACCCGAAGCCCTGGAACCCCACGAGGGAGACCGACCATGCCCAAGTACATGCTGATCCTGCGCGACGACATCACCAAGGACCTCTCCGGCATCGGGCCGGAGCAGTTCGGCGAGATCCTGGCCGCCTACGAGGCCTGGGGGGCCAAGCTGGCCAAGAGCGGCAACCTGCAGCTCGGGCGCAAGCTGCAGAACGAGGGCGGGCGCGTGCTCGAGCCCGATGCGATTGGCAAGCACGTGAGCGCCAAGGACGGCCCCTACGTGGAGACCAAGGAGGTGGTCGGCGGGGTGTACCTGATCAGCGCACGGGACTACGACCATGCGGTCAAGCTCTGCGAAGGCCACCCCCATTTCCGCTTCGGGTCGATCGAGGTGCGCGAGATCGACTTCATGGGAGGTCCGGAACAGTGAGCGAGGGAGCGTGAATCCGCGGGAGCCCCTGCGGAACGCCGCGGCCCCCGCTGGGGGCCACGGCGGCGCCGTGCCACCGCCCGTCTCGGTCCCGCCCGTCGAGGTGCCACATCCTGCGGCACCTCACGGCGACGCGACCAACGCCGCCGTGCCTGACGCCGATGCGCTGCACGCTGACGCGCCTCGCGCTGAAGTGCCTCGCGCTGAAGTGCCTCGCGCTGAAGTGCCACCCGCCGCGTCGCCACCCGCCGCGTCGCCAGCCGCCGCGTCGCCAACGAGCGCCGCGGTCGAGACCATCGTGCGCCGCGGCTACGGCGAACTGGTGGCCAAGCTCGTGCGCCTGCTCGGGCCGGCGCGCCTGCAACTGGCGGAGGACGTGGTCCAGGAGGCGCTCCTGCGCGCGCTGCGGCATTGGCCGGCATCGGGGGTGCCCAGCGATCCCCAGGCCTGGCTGCTGACCACGGCGCGCAACCTCGCGCTGGACGGGCTGCGCCGACGCAAGCTCGGCGATCAGATCGAGCGGGAACTGGCCGCTCTGGCCAGGCGACGCGGTGTCGACGCCCTGTCCAGCCAGGGCGCGAACGCCGCGCTCGGTGCGGGCACGGACGCGCCGGCCGAAGCCTTCACCTCGCTGCTGGCCAGCGAATCCCCGGCCGACGACACCCTGCGCATGCTGTTCATGTGCGCGCACCCAGCGCTGCCCGAGGAGGTGCGCCTGCCCCTGGTGCTCAAAACCGTGTGCGGCTTCGGCAACAGCGCCATCGCGGCCGCGCTGCTGACCAAGGAAGGCACCATCGCCCAGCGGCTGACGCGTGCACGCTCGCGGCTCGAGGCTGAGCCATTGGCCTTCGAGCTGCCCCCGCCCGGGCAGCTCAGCGAACGCTTGGCGGATGTGCTCGACGTGCTGCGCCTGGTCTTCAACGAGGGCTATCGCGCGCACCGCGGCGAGGAGCTGGTGCAGCTCGAGCTGGTACACGAGGCGCTGCGGCTGGCCGAGCTGCTCGCTGAGCACCCGCTGACCGCGCGGCCCAACGTGCACGCCCTGTTGGCGCTGATGTACCTGCTCGGCGCCCGGCTGCCGGCGCGGGTCGATGCGCAGGGTGAAGTCTTGACCTTGGTGCACCAGGACCGCAGCCGCTGGAATGCGCGCTGGCTCGCGGCCGGATTCGATCATTTCCGCCGGAGCATCGCCGGCGAGGAGCTGACCGCGCTGCACGCCGAGGCCGCCATCGCCTCTCTCCACGCCCGGGCGCCCGACGCCGACCGCACCGACTGGCCCGCGATCCAGCGCGAATACGACCGCCTGCTGACCCTGCGCGACGACCCCGTGGTGCGCCTCAACCGCGCCGTCGCGATCGCCAAGACCGAAGGTCCCGCCGCGGGCCTCGCGGCCCTCGACGAACTCGCCGCCGAAGGGCCGCTGGCCGCGTACTCCCTGCGCCTCGCCACCCGCGCCCAGTTCTGCTGGCTGCTCGGCCGCCACGCCGAGGCCGAACAAGCCCTGCTCGGCGCCCTGGCCTTCCCGTGCAGCGCCCCCGAACGCCGCCTGCTCGAACGCCGCCTCGCATCCCTGCGCAGGGGCGCGGACGCGCCGCTCTGGTAGCCAAGCCGCCGGCCGGAATCCCCTGGAAACTCAGGGCACCCGCGGCTCTGGGTCTGCATCCAGCGGTTCGAGTTCATTTGCCCGCGGCGACTCGCCGGCCAGGGACTGCAGGGACCAATAGCGTCGGTAGAGTTCGCTGCTGGCGTAGAGTTCGGCGTGGGTGCCGCTGGCGGCGATGCGACCGGCCTCGATCACGTGGATGCGGTCGGCTCGGCGGGCGGTGGCCAGGCGGTGCGCGATGACCAGCGTGGTGCGGCCGACGAACAGGCGCTCCAGAGCCGCCTGCACGATGGCCTCCGAATCGGCGTCGAGGGAGCTGGTCGCTTCGTCGAGCAGCAGCAGGCGCGGATCCGCCAGGAAGGCTCGGGCGATGGCCAGACGCTGGCGCTGGCCAGCGGACAGGCGGATGCCGCGCTCGCCGATCTGGGTCTCGAAGCCCTGTTCGGTGGCGCGGATGAACTCGAGGGCGCCGGCGGCGGCCGCCGCCGCTTCCAAGCGTTCGAGGCTCGCTTCTGGAGCGGCCAGGCGCAGGTTTTCGGCGATGGTGCCCGAGAACAGGAAGACCTCCTGGGGCACCGTGGCGATCGAGCGGCGCAGGTCGGCGAGGCCGATGCTGGCGATGTCGCGACCGTCGATGGCGATGCGGCCCGATTCGGCGCCGTAGAAGCGCAGCAACAGGGCGAACAGGGTGCTCTTGCCGGAGCCGCTCGGGCCGACCAGGGCCACCAAGGACCCACCGGGCACGTGCAGCGACAGCCCGTCGAGGGCCGGCTTGGTGTTCCCCGGGTAGCGAAAGCGCAGGTCTTCGATCGAGAGCTCGCCCGGTCCCATGGCGAAGGGCTGCGCTGGGGGATTCGAACGGGCCGGGTCTTCCACCAGGGGCTCGGTGTCGAGCAGTTCGAAGAGCCGCACGCTGGCGCCGCGCAGTTCGCGGTAGCCGGCGTAGAGTCCGCCGAGCTGCCCGACGGAAACCGCCACGGAAAAGGTGTAGAGCAAGAAGGAAGTCAGCTCGCCCGCGCTCAAGCGCTCTTCGAGCATCAGCTGGCCGCCGTAGCCGAGCACCAGGCCGAAGGCCGAGAAGGAAGCGAACGTGACCACCCCAGAGAAGGCGGCGCTCAGCCGGGAATGGCGCAATTGCACGCGCAGCAGGTCCCCGAGCGCCGCGGCGAAGCGGCTCTGCATGCGCGGCTCGGCGCCGTGGGCCTGCACGGTGCGGATGCCGGCCAGCGACTCCTCGGCCAGGGCCGCAGTTTCGGCCGTGGCGTCGCGGGCGCGCGTGGAGACGCGCTGCAGGCGGCCCCCGAAGTAGACCGCCACCAGGACCACCGGCGGCACGACCGCCAGGGCCAGCAGGGTCAGGCGCGTCTCGAGGTAGAACAGGATCCCGAGGGTTCCGATCAGGCGCACCAGCGCCTGCAGACCGGCGGGGATCTGGTGGGTCAGGGCGCCCTGCACCAGCGTCAGATCCGAGCCCAGGCGCGAGAGCAATTCGCCGACGCGGCGGTGATCGAAGAATCCCGGCGTCAGGCCGATCAAGCGATCGAACAGCTTGGAGCGCAGCTCCAGCAGCAGCCGAGCCCCGGTCGCCCCCAGGAGGTAGCTCTCGAAGTATCCCACGACCCCGAGCAGGGCGAACAAGCCGATCAGACCGACCACGACCCGGCGCAGATCCTCCAGGCTGGCCCGCTCGAGCGCCGTGTCGACCACGCCCCCGGCCAGGCGCGGGATCCACAGCCCGATCGAGCTGGCCGCGAGCAGCAGGACTGTCGCCAGCACCAGGGGTCCCAGATGCCCCCGCGCGAGGCCGAACAGGCGCCGGAAGCTCACGGTTTCCGGCCTCGCCGAGCCTGAAGTCGGGGACTCGGCGCTCATTGCGACAGAGCTTAACTCCACCCCGGGCGTTGCCCCGCCGACCGCCACGCTGGCCCCAGCTCCGCGGCCCGCTTCGATGTTCAGCGCAGGACCGCGGACTCCCGCACGGCGCGGCCGTCGATCGACCACCGCGCCTCAGAGGCCGGGAAAGAATCGCCGCGCAGCGTCGATCTCAACCTCTGTGCCCGCCGTCAAGCCGCCCCAGCACACAGTGGCGTCCAGAGATCGGGGCTTCGGGTAATCGCCTGGGCGACGGGGCGCAGGGGCCCCCTGGAGGTCCAGAGCCCGGAGCGCAGCTGGCGCGCGCCTAGCCCTCCCCAGAGACTGCTTCTATTGGCTGACAGCCGCCCGAATTCCCGCGAATCGCTTCCCGCAACTCCCCCGAAAACTACAGCCTGGGATCGGCGCGATGCGCCGATCCCAGGCCCTCCGGCCGCCGAAGGCGGCCCTAACCACAAACTCCGGCCGCCGAAGGCGGCCCGAGTCACACCCTCAAGCTGTCGAGCAGGCCCACGTGGCCCCGGCAGTGGCCCTGGGGGAGCGGCGTCGCTTCGCCGCCTTCGATGGCTTTGGCCATGGCCACGCCCGGGTCCTGGTCCATGCGCAGCAGGTAGCGATCGACGTTGGGGCACAGGCTCGGGTAGTCGTGGAAGCGCCGCGACCAGCGGCCGATGGCCACGAAGTAGGCGTCCAGCACGGTGCGTTTGCCGAGCATGAAGAAGTCCTTGCCGGCCAGGTGCGTGTCGAGGAAGCGCAGGTGTTGGGCCACGCGCTGCTTGGCCTTGTCGCCGAGGGCCGCGTGGCTGGCGGGATCGTCGAGGAAGCGCTCGGCCTTGAAGATCGGGTAGTGGGAGACGTGGTAGCCGCTGTCGAGCCAGGACAGCCACTGGTTCAAGATCGCCCGTTCGATGCTGCCCGCGGCCGGCGCCAGGGCGGCGCCCGGGTGGGTGTCCGCGAGATGGGCCAGCAGCGCGCCGTTCTCGAACAGCACCAGGTTGCCCAGGCGCATGGCGGGCACGGTGCCGTGGGGGTTGATCGCCAGGTAGGCCGGGCTGGCGGTCTCGGCCTTGGAGACCCGGCACAGCCGGTAGGGGCGCGCCAGCCACTCGAGCACGATCATCTCGGCCAGAGCGCAGGTGCCGGGGCGGTAGAAAAGCAGCGGTTCCATGGGAGCGGGTGGGGTCGGCCCGGGCGCGGATCGAAGAGGGGGTGCGGCTATCGCTGGGGGAGCGTACCCCGTAGGCTGCCCGGCCACCATGAGCGCGACGCCCCCCGCCGGAGAGGCTCGCGCCGACCAGCTGGTCGGCCGACATCGGGGGCTGTTCTCGCGCACCCTGCTGGTTTCCGGCCTGACCCTGGCCAGCCGCATCCTGGGCCTGGTGCGCGAGGTGCTGGCGGCGATGTTGTTCGGCGATCGCTCGCCGCTGCTCGACGCCTTCATGACCGCCTTTCGCATCCCCAATCTGATGCGGCGGCTGTTCGGCGAAGGCGCCCTGGCCACCAGCCTGACCAGCGCCCTGACCGCCGAGGACCACCAGCGCGGCGACGCCGCCGGCCGCAACCTGTTCGGCCGCGTGCTGCGCTGGACCACCTGGACCCTGACCGGGCTGTCCGCGGCCGGCATGGTCCTGCTGCTGCTGCTGATCCCGACCCTCGGCTCGGGCTGGCTGGGCGAGCTCGAGGGCGCCGCGGCGGCCGCCGAGCTGACCATGGTGCTGCTGCCCTTCGTGGTCTGGATCTGCCTGGCGGCCCTGGCGGCGGGCGCGCTGAACGTGCGCGGCCACTTCTTCGCCCCCACGGCCGCACCGGTGGCCATGAATCTGCTCTGGCTGGCGGGCCTGCTGCTGTTGCTGGCCCTATGGCCCGACGCCGCCCCGTTGGCCCAGGTGCGCATCCTGGCCTGGATCGTGCTCGTGGCCGGCGCCAGCCAGTTCATCCTGCAATGGCCGGCGCTGCTGCGGCACGGGCTGCTGGTCTGGCCCGGGCGCGGGGAGACCGTGCGCAGCGAGCAGAGCGCCTGGGCCGTGGTGCGCCAGAGCCTGCCGCTGGCGGTGGGCGCTGCCGTCTACCAGGTCAACGTGATGATCGACGGGCTGATGGCCGAGGCCCTGCTGCCGGTCGGGGGGCCGAGCGCCCAGTACTACGCCAACCGCATCCAGCAGTTCCCCCTAGCGCTGGTCGCGGCGGCCGCCACGAGCGCGGTCTTTCCGGCTCTCAAGGCGCTGGTGCAGGTCGGGCGCGCCCAGGAGATGCGCGCCCTGCACGATCGCGCCCAGCTGGCGGTGGCGTTCCTGGCCCTGCCGGCCAGCGCGGGCCTGTTTGCTTTGGGGTCCGAGATCGCCACGGCCCTGTTCCAGCACGGGCGCTATGGCCCCGAAGGCACCGCCCGCATCGCCGCGGCGCTCTCCATGTCCGCCCTGGCCCTGTTCCCTGCCGGCGCCGTGGGGCTGGCCAGTCGGGTCTATTACGCGGCCGGCGACTTCCGCACTCCCGTGTGCATCTCGGTGGCCATGCTGGTCCTCAACACGGCCCTCAACTACCTGTTCGTGGCCGTGCTCGGCCTGGACGTGGAGGGCCTGGCGCTGGGCACCGCCCTGGCTTCCTGGGCCAACCTGCTGCTGCTGCTGCCGGGCTTCACCCGCCGCCTGGGCCTCCCCGGGGCCAGCCCGGATCTGCCGGCTCGCTATGCGCGCCAGACCCTGTGTGCCCTTGGGACGGGGGCGGTGGCCTTCGTCGTCGCGCGCGGCGTGGGGGCCCTGCCGGGCCTGCCGGCGGGGCCCCTGGGGGCCGCCGCGGCCCTGGGGCCGGCCCTGGGGCTGGCGGTGCTGACCCAGTTCCTCCTGGCGCGCTGGCTCGGGCTCGAGGAATGGCGCGAGCTGGTCCAGCGCCTGGCCCGGCGTCGGGGTCGCTGACCCTGACCTGGGGCCGCGCTGCGGACATCTGGCCGGTGGGGGGGAGAACTCCGCTGGAGTCCTCGCCCAAGCGGATGCGGACTCCTCGGTCAGCTCTCTGAGCAGAGCCACGGGCCTCTTTCGGCCGGCCCGCTTGACCGGATCGGCGTACCCAGGGGAATCC
>JBILNK010000178.1:0-8752 GCA_044375105.1 Planctomycetota bacterium | reverse complement strand
TCGCGTCGCGCGCAGGGACAGGCGCAGCCCGTTGCCGTAGGTGACGACCAACAGCGGCGCGTCCGGCGGGCCGTAGGTGCCGAGCTCGCCGGGCAGCAGGAGCTGTCCTTCGCCCGGATAGTCGAACAGCCAGGCATCGTCCTTGTCGGCGTACAGGTCGCGCTCGTGGTACAGCGCGATCGGCTCGAGGAAGACCACCACGCGTTGGTTGACCCGCGCCAGGTTCAGGGCCCCGCGCCACAGGCGCACGGCGTCGTCGCCGCGCGCCGGCACGCACAGGGCCAGCCCCGGGATGTCGCGCAGCGCGCCGATCGAATTGTCGTTGTGGAAGTGCCCGCCGAAGCCCTTCTGGTAGGCCAGCCCGGCGATGCGCACGACCATCGGATTGGCGAACTGGCCGTTCGAGAAGAACGACAGGGAGCAGGCTTCGCCGCGCAGCTGGTCCAGGGCGTTGTGCACGTAGGCCAGGTACTGGATCTCGGGCACCGGCAAGAGCCCCAGCTGGGCCGAGCCCTGGGCCAGGCCCAGGATCGTGGTCTCGTCCAGCAGGGTGTCGAAGACCCGCGCCACGCCGAAGCGCTTCTGCAGCCCCGCGGTCAGTCCGTACACGCCGCCCTTGCGGCCCACGTCCTCGCCGAACATCAGCAGCTCCGGCCGCGTCAGCAGGGCCTCGTGGAAGGCCGCGCCCAGGTGCTGGGCCAGGGTGCGTTTGGTGGCGCTCTGGCGCTCCTCGGGCAATTCCCCGCCGTAGCTTTCGCGGCGCACGGCCGGGCTCGGCCAGGGCGGCGAGCCGGCGCGGGTCCGCTCCGCATCGTAGGGCGCCAGGGGTGCCATGACCTCGGCGCGGCTCTCGAGCTTGCGCCGCCCGGCGGCCTCTTCCGCAGCGGCGGCCACCCGCGCGCGGACCTCGCGCAACAGCAGGAGCAGCTCCGGCCCGCCGGCGGCGCCCGATTCGACCAGGAGCCGGGCGTTGGCCAGCAGCGGATCGCGGGACTCGATCGCTTCGATCTCCTCCAGGCTGCGGTAGGTGGACTCCACGTCCGAACCGGCGTGGCCCCACAGGCGCACGGTCTCGAGGTGCAGGAACACCGGCGCGTGATGGCTGCGGCAGTGCTGCACGGCGCGCTGCACCGCGTCGTGCTGGGCGCACAGATCGCCGGCCGCACGCACGTAGGTCAGGCCCGGCAGAGAGCCGAAACTCGCTTCGATCCAGCCGGCGGGCGTGCTCACGGAGATCCCGATGCCGTTGTCCTCGCACAGGAACAGGATCGGCGTGGGATTGCCCTTCTTGATCGAATAGCGCGCCGCGTTGAAGCCCGCCAGGGCCGTGGCGTGGTTGGCGGAGGCGTCGCCAAAGCTGCACAGCACGATCGAATCGGCGGGCAGCTCGAGCGGCAGGCCCAGGCGCCGGCGGCGGCCCAGGGCGAAGGCCGCTCCGACCGCCTTGGGCAGGTGGCTGGCGATGGTCGAGGTCTGGGGCGGCACCCAGGCGGCCCGCGAGCCCCAGACCTTGTGCCGCCCGCCCGAGGCCGGGTCCTCCGCGGAAGCGCACAGGGACAGCAGCGTGTCGAACACCGGCGTCGAGCCGGGCAGCTGCTTCTGGCGCTCGATCATCAAGGCCCCCGAGCGGTAGTGCAGGAAGGCCGGATCGCTGGCGCGCACCAGGCGGCCGACCAGGGCGTTGTTCTCGTGGCCGGCGCTCGAGATCGTGTAGAAGCTGCGCCCGGTCTTCTTGAGCTCGCGCGCGGCCACGTCCAGGGCCCGGCTCTCGAGCTGGCTCTCGAACAGCTCGAGGGCCGCGCCCACCCGCAGCGCGCTTCCGGGCCGCAGCGGCCGATCGGCCTCCGACGGCCCGGCCGCCGGGGGCAGCGCCGCCAGCAAAGCCTCCAGTCGGCGTTCCACCACCTCGACGCGGTTGATGCTCACGGGGATCGGTCGCTCCTTCGCCCGCGCAGGGTAGGGGCCCGCTCGGCCGGCGGTCAACGCGGGGCCGGCCGGCCCCGGCCGCTTGCCCCGCCCGGAGGGCGCCCGTAGCGTGGCGGCCCGTAGCATGGCGGCCAACCTCCGAACCCCGCCGACCCCGTGACCCCGCCCCGAATCCTCGCTTTCGCCGGCAGCCTGCGCCAAGACAGCTTCAACTGGAAGCTGGTGCGGGCCGCGGCCGCGGCTGCTCGCTCCGCCGGCGCCGAGGTGCGCCTGCTCGAGCCCAGCGACCTGGATCTGCCCCTGTTCAGCGAAGACCGCGAGAAGAGCGGCGGCATGCCTCCGGCGGCCCAGCGCTTCAAGCGCGCCCTGGTCGAGGCCCAGGGGTTCCTGATCGCCAGCCCCGAGTACAACGCGTCGATGAGCGCCGCCCTCAAGAACGCCATCGACTGGGCCTCGCGCACGGAGGCGCCGGGCGAGCCGCCGCTGCTGGCCTTTCAGGGCCGGCCCGCGGCCCTGTTTTCGGCCTCCCCGGGGGCTCTGGGCGGCCTGCGCGGCCTGGTGCACCTGACTTTGGTGCTGCAGAACCTGCGCGTGTTCGTGCTGCCCGAGCAGCGCGCCTTGGGGCGCGCCCACGAGGCCTTCGAGGCGGACGGCTCGCTGCGCGACAAGGCCGTCGCGGCCCACGTGGGCCGGCTGGCGGAGCAACTGGTGGACAGCGTGCGGCGTCTGTCGAGCTGACAGCCCGAAAACGATCGCCCCGGGCTGCGCCCGAGCGGTCGAACCAGGCTCTCCACCTGCATCTCGGCCGCCGCGCCCCGCGTGCTGCCCACCGGCTGCGTCGCTGCCGGCTGCGTCGCCCCCGTCGCCCCCGTCGCCCCCGTCGCCCCGCCCTAACGAGACCGGGCCCCCAGCCGGGTCCCCAGCCAGATCCCCTTCCATGCCGTTCGCGAATCCCCTCGCCGCTCGCCCCTTGGTCCTGGCCGCCCTGCTGCTGACCGGCTGCGCCGGCACGCGCCCGAGCGCCGAACCTCCGGCCCTCGCGGCGAATGTCATTTGGGAGGCCGGGACCAAGCTGGGCGGCGTGGCCATCGGCGATCTGCGGGTCGAGCGCGCCGGGCTCGAGATCGCCGTGGTCAGCGGCAGCGGCGAGCTGTGGGTGCTCTCGCGCGGCCCCGAGGGCTGGGAGGCCGAGCGCGCGCTGGCCACCGAGGGCGAACTGATCCAGGTGGCGGTGGGGGAGCTGCTGGCCGATCGGCCCGGCGAGGAACTGCTGGCCGCGGGCATGGCCCGCGGCAGCGAGGATGACCCGGGCCCCGGCGCGACCTGGTTGGTGGCGCGCCAAGCGGGCGGCGCGGGCTTCGAAGGCCGCCAGGTGCTGTCGCCGAGCGCCCTGGCCCACGCCGTGCTGGTCGCCGATCAGGACCCCACCCGGGCGGGCCTCGAGGGGCTCTCCGCAGGCTTCGATCGCCAGCTCTCCCTGCTGGCTCCCAAGTCCTTGGAGCAGTGCTCGACGCGCGTGCTCGCCAACCTGCCCAGCGACGCCAAGGGCATGGCCGCCTTCGACGGCGGCGTGGCCCTGGCCTGCGCCGAGGGTCAGCTGGTCTGGGTCGGCCCCGGGGATCTGGGCTATCGCTCGCGCCAGCTGCTGCGCACCGAAGCGGGTCTGGCGCGCCTCGCCAGCGGACCGGAGGGGCTGCTGATGTCCTCCAATGACGGCCGCTTCTACCACGTGACCCTGGACTCGACCGGCCAGGCCCAAAAGCGCGAGCTGTACCGCGAACCGGGGGGCCAGAAGGGCCGCGGCGCCGCCTGGGCGGACCTGGGCCTGCCCAGCGGGCCCTACCAGAACGGCTCCCGCGGCAACGGCCGCTCCGCGGTCACCGCGGGCTACTCGGGCCAGATCGTGGCCCTGCGCGCCCTGGGCCGCAGCCGCCTCGAAACCCGCCTGCTGCACACCGACGACGCGCCCCTGCACCACTTGGCCGCCGGCGACATCCTGCCGGAGATCCCCGGCGACGAAATCGTCGCCGTGGGCTTCTCCGGCCGCGTGCTGCTGCTCTCGCGCGCGCCCTGAGGCGCCGCGCCGGCGGCTTTTCCTCGCCGGCCCGGGCCCGGCAAGCAGGCAAGCACAAGCGCTTGACTCAGGCGGCCCCCCAGCCGGCGGACCTGCCCGTCCGAAGCCTCTGGTCCGCTCTGCCGCGGCCGCCAAGAACGGGATCGGGGCCGGTCGCTGGATGGAGCTCGGCCTGCTGGATTTCGCCGCGCGCGGGAGGCTCGGGCGCGCGGCGGGCCAAGGTGTCTCAGAAGAACGGCGTTTCGCCGGGGCGGGCGACGGGGTCGACGGGCAGTTCGCCGAAGCGGTATTCGGCCGGGCCCCAGCGTTGTTCGCTGGAGAGCATCTGCTCCCAGGTGATGGTCTGGCCGGTGTAGGCCGCCGTGCGGCCGAGGATCGCGGTCAGGGTGCTCTCGGCCACCTGGCGAGCTTCGTTGAGCGGCTTGCCGGAGCGGATCGCTTCGAGCAGGTGCACGTGCTCTTGGACGTAGGGGTTCGGCTGCTCGCCTTCGAAGCGCCAGACACCCTCGGAGCGGATCCAGCCGTTGGGATCCGCCTGGCCGCGCGTGCCGACCAGGCGCTCGGCGATGCGGCTCGAGCAGCCGTCGATCTGCCGGCATTGGCTGTGGACCAGCACGCCGCCCGGGTATTCGAATTCGACCGAAAAGTGGTCGAAGGCGTGGCCGTAGGCGGGGTCCGTGCGGCTCTGGCGCCCGCCGGAGGCGTTGGCCGAGAGCGGATGCGCGCGCAGCGCCCAGTTGATCACGTCGATGTTGTGGATGTGCTGCTCGACGATGTGGTCGCCCGACAACCAGGTGAAATAGAGCCAGTTCTTGAGCTGCCACTCCATGTCGCTCCACTCCGGCTGGCGCGGATTCATCCACAGCCCGCCCTGGTTCCACCAGCACTGCGCGGCCACGATCTCGCCGATCGCGCCGTCGTGGACGCGCTCTAGCGTCTCGCGGTAGGAGCGCTGGTGGCGGCGCTGGGTGCCGGCCACGATCGAGAGCCCTTGCGCGGCGGCGGATTCCGCCGCGGCCAGCACCGTGCGCACGCCCGGGGCGTCCACGGCCACCGGCTTCTCCAGGAACACGTGCAGACCGCGCGCCACCGCCGCTTCGAGCTGACCGGGACGGAAGTGGGGCGGCGTGGCCAGGATCAGGAGGTCCAGATCGCTGTCGATCACCGCCTGGGCCGCGCCGAAGCCATGGAAGCAGCGCTCGACGGGCACGTCGAAGCTGGCCGCGCCGCCGGCGGCCGCGAAGGATTGCTCCAGGAAGCCGCGCGCCTCGAGCACGCGCGCTTCGAACACGTCCCCCAGCGCCACCAGGCGGATCGAGGCGCCGCCGGCGCTCAAGAGGTCCAGGGCTGCGCCGCGGCCGCGGCCCCCGCAGCCGATCAGGCCCACCTTGAGGGTGTCCGACCCGGCGGCGTGCGCGAAGCGCGAGAGCGCCAGGCCCGAGGCCGCGGCGGTCGAGAACTGGAGCAGGCGACGGCGGTCGAAGCGCGGGGAGTGCGGCATCGGGGGGAGGGGAGAGCTTCGGGGGGTCGGGAGGGGGGCGAGCCGAGCGGGCTCGCGCCGGGGCGGAAGGGGGCGGAAAAGCTCGCGCGGGGGCGGTGCCCCGGGCGAGGTCGGAAGGCGGCCCGTGGCCGCTGCGTGCCGTTGCGTGCCGTTGCGTGCCGTTGCGTGCCGTTGCGTGCGGCTGCAGGCGCCGGCGCTCGTCCGGCCGCGGCTGGACCGACCGCTGGCTTCTGGCGGGGGAGGGCCCCCCGTCGACGCTCGGTCGGCCGGGGGCGCCGGCGCGCGCTGGCCGAGCGGCCTTGGGCCGCGGCGATCGTCAGAGGCTAGCCGCGGATTGTTCCCCGTGGGGTCGCCGCGGCGCGGCGGGCCCTCGAGCGGCCGGCGCTCCCCGGGCGCGCCCGGCGCCGCGTGCCCGGGCCGCGGCCCTCACGGACCGGAGTGCGGCGCCGCGGTGGGCGGCGCCTCCGCCAGCAGCCGGAAGCCCACGAAGGGGGCGTTGGCCAGCCACCAGCGGCTCTTGGGGTTCTGCGGGTCGGTCTCGTTCCAAGAGGGCGCCTGGGGCTCGCGCCGTTCGGGGCGCAGCAGCTCCGGCGGGTCCAGGAAGCAGCCCCCGGCGGTGGTGTGCCCGCCGGCCTCGGCGCGCACCCACTCGAGCAGGTTGCCGCACAGGCCGCGGTGTCCGAAGGGCCCCGCCGGCAGGCTCGCCAGAGCCGTCGGCCGCGGGCCCTCGTAAGGCGCGAAGCCGACCTGCTGGCCGAGTTCGGATGGGATGCGCCGCGCCGGGGCCAGGTCGTCGGCGACCCCGGCGGGTCGCGCCGCCGCGCCGCGGGCGGCCCACTCCCATTCGCTCTCCGTGGGCAGGCGCAGGGCCACGCCGCAGCGCTGCGACAGCCACAGCGCAAAGGACTCGGCCGCCTCCGCGGTCATGGCCTGCGCGGCGTAGCCCTGGTGCCCGAGGCCGCGATCGGGCGCGCCGTAGGGCCGGCTCGGCCGCGAGGCCGCGTCCCAGCCGCGCACGCGCTGCTCGGGTGGCAGATCGAAGCCGAACAGGAACACGTCGTAGGCCTCCCAGGGCACCTCCACGCTCGACAGCCACAGGTGTCCGCCGTCCGGGGCCGGCAGCGGCAGGAACTCGAGCGCCAGGCGGGTCCCCGGGATGCGCAGGGTGAAGGGCTCCGCAGGCGGGCCTTCGGCCGGCGCCCGGGGCGCGGGCCCAGGAGGCCGCGCCGATGGTGCGGCGCCGGTTTGTTGCGCTTGCACCGGCGCCTGCTCTCCCGCGGGGTTCGAGCGGAGCGCGGCGCCGGTCGCGGCGCGGTCCGAAGCGGCCGCTTCGTCCTGCGGCGCCGGGGCGGAGCGCTCGGCCGCCGCCTGGCTTTCGGAGTCCGGCCCCTGCGGCGCAGGCGCCGTTGCTCGGCAGGCGGCCAGCACACCCAGCCACAGGGCCGGCCAAGCCCCGAGCCCGGCCCTCACGCCAGGGCCGCGTCCAGGGCGCGGTAGGCCGCCAACACGGCGCGCTGGCCCTCGGCGCCCAAAAGGGACTGGCCGTGCTCCATGCCCAGCACGCCGTCGAACCCCTTGGCGCGGATGTGGCGCAGCACGTTGGCGTAATGGATCTCGCCGGTGCCGGGCTCGTTGCGGCCCGGATTGTCGCCGATCTGGAAGTAGGCGATCCAATCCCAGCACAGGTCGATGTTGGCGATCAGATGGCCCTCGCTGATCTGCTGGTGGTAGATGTCGAACAGGATCCGGACCGCCGGCGAATCCACCGCCGTGCACAGCAAACGCGCCTGGGCGGCCTTGGTCAGCAGCATGCCGGCGTGGTCGCGCCAGGGATTGAGCGGCTCCATGACCATCGTCAGCCCGTGGGGCTCGAAGACCTCCGCGCCGCGCTTCAGCATCTCGATCGCGTGGGCGTGTTGGTAATCGAGCTCGAGGCCCGGGTCGCGGTCGCCGAGCACGATCGTGGTCCAGCGCGCGCCGACGCGCTTGGCGACCTCGACCGCCTGGGAAAGATCGGCCAGGAAACTCTGCACGTGCTCCGCTGCGCCGCTGGCGAAACTGCGTTTGCCGAAAGCCGTTCCGAAGTTGGCCACGAACACGCCCATGCTCATCCCCAGGCGCTCCAGGGCGCGCCCGATGCGCTCTTGCTCCTCGACCGGCCGGCCCATCATCCCGTTGTCCTCGAAGGCCGTGAAGCCCTGGTCGTGGGCCCATTCGAGCTGCGCCACCGGGTCTTCCCCGGCCAGCGCCGAGAACTGGCCGAAATGGGGCGCGAACTTCATGCGCAGCGCGCTGGTTTTCGCCGCGGGAGCCAGGCCCAGGGACGCCGCCGCGGTCAGGGCCGCGGTGCCTTGCAGCAGATGCCGTCGTTGCATGGCGGGCAGCATAGCCAGGCGCCCGCCGGAGGGCCTCAGGGGCAGATCTGCGCCTCGATTCCGTTCGAGAACAGCAGGCCCTCTGGGCCGAGCGGCGAGGCCACGAAGCCTTGGGAGAAGAACTGACGGCCGATCAAGCCCGGGGCCTGGGGCAGCGGCAAGGCGAAGCTCGCGCTGGCCGCGCCTGAGGGGGCGCTGAGCACCTGGAAGAGCTTGGTCTCGTCGATCAGGACGACACCGCCGAGCAGCGGCCAGTTCGCCGGCGCCAAGGACAGCGCCAGCAGCGGGCTCACGGCGCCCGCGTCCAGCCCCGAAAGCACGAAATTGGGCGTGGCCCCCAGCTGGATCGGGCCCGAAACCTCCAGGTCGAGCTGGTTGGGCGGGCCCAGTTGGAAGCCGTAGGGGGCGCTGGAGGTCTTGCGCAGCACCAGCCGATTGCCCGCTTGCGTCAAGACCACCCGCGGGGCGGTGTAGAGCCCTTGGGAGTCGGGCTTGATCAGCTCCGATTGGATCAGCTGGCCGTCCGACAGGCGGTAGTTCTCGAAGCGCACCGCGCAGGGCGGGTTGAATTGGAACTGGGTCAGGCCGCGCGGGGTCCAATCGGCGCGCGCGCTGGGCTGTACGGCGCTCTCGAGGCCGCTGCCGTTGCGCAGCCGCACATGCACGCGGTGCAGCTCCGGGGTGTCGACGAAGGTCTGCGGCTCGACCTGGATCGGCGCGTTGAAGGAGCCGATCAGATCGCCCACCAGCGGGTTGCCGCCGCCCGGATCCCCGTCCAGCTCGAAGCGTGTGAAGGCCGCCCGCGGGCCTTGACGCCGATAATCCCACAGCTCGGCCTCGAGCAGCGCAAAGGCCGGCTTCCAGGGGCCTTCGGCG
>JBILNK010000167.1:0-9544 GCA_044375105.1 Planctomycetota bacterium | reverse complement strand
GTTCTGGATCTGCTTGAAGAACAGGGGCTTTTCCTGCCATCCGACCACCGTGTCCTGTCGACCGCACAGGGCCAGGATCGGGGGCCGGGGGGTCAGGGCGTCCGTCAGGGTCAGGTCCGCGGGCGAGCGCGCCGCCACGAAGCCGGTGTCCAGGCGGTCGTAGGTCGGCACGCCATCCGAACTGGGCAGATTCAAGCTCAACGCGCCCCAGAGCTGGTCCCCGGTCTCGGGAACAGACCAGCAGCCGTTGGCCTGGCAGCCCCAATCGAACTTCGGGACGATCGCGGCAGCGGCGGCGAAACGATCGGGATAGCGATAGGCCAGAGAGATCGCCGCGGCGCCGCCCATCGAGATGCCGGCCACCAGGGTGCGGTCCGGATCGACCGGGAAGTTGGCCGTGGCCCAATCGAGCTCGTGCAGCACGCGCCGCACGGTGAAGTCCGCGTTGGCAGGGCTGGTGCTGCCGATCGGGCCGGGGAAATCCGGATTGCTTCCGAACCAGTAGGTGTTGAAGGGCGGGATGCGCTGCCAATCGTCCGGGGCCAGCATGATCGCCTCCGGCTGTGAAGGCGGCGGCACCGTCAGGAAGCTGCCGCCGCGCTCGTGCAGCTGCAGCAGCAGCGGCCGGGGCGCCGTGCCCAGGGCCTGCCCGAAGCTGACGCGCAGGTTGAAGGCCAAGCCCGGAAAGCCGGCCATCGCGGGGGCGAAGGGGGTGTCCCGTTCGCTGACCCAGTGCACGTAGGTGCCGAAGTCCGGTCCGCTGAACTGCAGCACGGGCCGAGGCGGGGCCGGTGTCTCGTTGATCGGCGCCACCAAGGTGTTGATTCCGGGGACCAGGGTCGTGTCCTCGATCCCCGCCGACACGGTCGTGACCGCGTAGTAGGCATCGCCGGGCTGTTCGATCGTGTAGACGAACAGCCCCTGGTTGGCTTCGAGCGGCGCCGCACCCTCCTGGATCACGTAGGTGAACACCTGGCCCGAGAGGGTGGTCAGGCGCAGATTGAGGGTTGTCTGGGAATCGACCTCCCCGAGCCGGTCCACCTGGGTCAGGTCGGTGGCCGGGGTGAATGCCTGGGGCGAACGGTAGATCCGGTACCGCGTGGCCTGGGAGGGCACTTCGTTCCAGGTCAGGAAGCTCTGGCCTTGCCCCGCGTGGACCGCCAGTCCGGTCGCCAGGGGCCCCGGGCCGCTGCTCTGGCCCGGCAGAGCGCCGGCCAGGCAAAACAGGGCCTGGGCGCAGAGCAGCGCCCTTCCGAAGGGGATGCGGGCCATGGACTAGCGGTGCCGGGGCTTGAAAACGCCGTGTAAACGCAGGGCCGGAGGGTGGGCCGAGCCTCGCGCGGCGAAAAATTCTACCTGCGGCCGCGGGGATCGGTGGGCCCTCCCGAGCGCTCCGATTGGGCCCCCGACCGGATCCGACGGGGCCCGCGAGGTCGACGACCGGCTGGGTGCGCCTGCCCGCAGGCCTCTGGGGCGCCCCTCGGCCGGTCGCTGCCCGATCGGCGCCGCCGTGAGCCGGCCGGCCGCCGGCCCCAGGGGCTCACCGGATGGCCTCCGAGCCGCCCACCGGCCCGGCCGCGGGCGGCCCAGGCCTCCCGGCCGGGCCCCATGCGGGGCGCTAGACTGCCGCGCCCATGAGCGTCGCAGAACGCCCCGAAGTGGCTCCGGTGCGCCGGCAACTGCTGGCTCTGCAGGAGCAGATCTGCGGCGCGCTGGAAGCGCTGGACGGCGCGGCGCGCTTCCGCGGCGACGATCTGCACGGGGAGCGCGGGGGGCTGGCCCGGCCGCGCGTGCTGGAGGGCGGCGCCGTGATCGAGAAGGCTGCGGTCAATTTCAGCCACACCTCGGGGGCCCAGCTCCCGCCCGCGGCCACGGCCCGCCGTCCCGCGCTGCACGGCCGCACCTTCGAAGCGGTCTCGGTTTCGCTGATCGTGCACCCGCGCAACCCCTACGCCCCGACCAGCCACGCCAACACGCGCTTTTTCATCGCCGAAAAACCGGGCGAGGCGCCGGTCTGGTGGTTCGGAGGCGGTTTCGACCTGACGCCGTACTACGGCTTCGACGAGGACTGCGTGCACTGGCACCGCGTGGCCCGCGCCGCCGTGGCCCGCGTCGATCCGTCGCTTTATCCGCGCTTCAAGCAGGAATGCGACCAGTATTTCTTCTTGAAGCACCGCGGCGAGCGGCGCGGCATCGGCGGGTTGTTCTACGACGATTTCGACGAGCTCGGCTTTGCGCGCTGTTTCGCCCTGCACAGCGCGGTGGGACAGGGTTACCTCGAGGCCTACCTGCCGATCCTGGAGCGCCGGCACGGCATGCCCCATGGCGAGCGCGAGCGCCAATTCCAGCTCTATCGCCGCGGCCGCTACGTGGAGTTCAACCTGGTCTACGACCGCGGCACCCTGTTCGGACTGCAGTCGGGCGGGCGGATCGAGTCGATCCTGGCCTCCCTGCCGCCGCTGGTGCGCTGGGAGTACGACTGGCGGCCGGCCCCGGGCAGCCTGGAAGCGCGGCTGACCGAGCACTTCCTGGTGCCGCGCGATTGGGCCGGGGCCCTGGGCTGAGCGGCCGCCCCGCCCGGGCCGTGGCGGCCTTCAGGCCGGCCCGGAAGGGGCCGCAGGCGGCGGCAGGGCGGCGCGGCATCGGCCGCGGTCGCGCCGCTCGGTGGAGCGATCGGCGGCGGGCCCGGCCCGCGCCCTCAGCCCCGATCGCCGCTGGGCCCCGAGTCCGCTGCAACCCGAGCCCGCTGCACCCCTGAGCCCCTCGGACCGCTGCGCTGGCGCGGGCGCCCTGGGCCCTCGGACCCCGTTCGGGCCCAGCCCGCGGGCCGCTGGGCCGAGCTCCGTTCGCGCTGGCCGGGCCCCACGCCGGACGCGGCCCCGGGCCCGTTCGGCTCCCAGCTCGGCCGAGCACCGCGGTTGCCTCCGCCCCGCGCCCGCGACCTGCTCGAGCGGGATTTCTCCGTCCCGTTGTCGCTCTCAACGAACGCGCGGCCGCGTACGCAGGCTTCCGGTCCCCAGCTGCGGCACCGCTAGACTGCCGGATTCCGCCGCGTCCCCCGAAAACGCCGACATCCCCTCCATGCTGCGCCTCTCGACCGCCGTCGCTTCCGCCTGCTGCCTGCTGCTCTCCGCCTGCGACGGCGGCTCCCGGGGCGGCCCGCAACCGGGAGGCCTGGTCTTCGCCCTGACCACCCTGGACGCCAACATGGTCCCTCAGCCGGGCGCTTTCCTGATCGTCAAGCCCAAGGGCAAGCCCGGCGAAGCTTGGGACGTCGAGTTGGTGCGGGCCCCTTCCGATCCCTACGAGGCGGCGGTGGCGCGCGATGAGGCTGACCAGGTCTTCTTGGCGGACATCGGCCCGGACCGCCAGCCCATCGGCCAGCCCTTCCAATGGGCGCGTGAGCAGGGGCGCTGGGTCAAGCGCCCTGTGGAAGGGGTCGCGCTCGACAGCCTGAAATTCAAGAAACCCGACGGCAAACTGCGCACCTCGCCCTACGAGCTCGGCCACGGCAACGTGATCCACAAGGCCGCTTGGTTCACCCCGCGCACGGGCCAGCCCGGGATCTTGACCGTCAGCGGCAACCTGGGTTGCCTCGACCTGTGGCGCCGCGTCGATGGCGCCTGGAAGCCCGAGACCCTATGGGCCGACGCGGTCGGATCTGAGAACCAGCGCCTGCGCGAATTCGAGCTCGGCGACGTGACCGGCGACGGCATCGAGGACATCGTCATCGCGACCCACGACACCGGCGGGATCTACGTCGTGCAGCAGACCGAGCAGGGCTATGTCGGCGAGCGCATCGCCTCCCATCCCGAGCTGGGCTTCGTGCACGAGATCGAGCTGGGCGATGTCGACGGCGACGGCCTGCTCGAGATCTTCGCGACGCCCTCGATGCCCAACAAGGTCGATGGCAGCCACCAGCGCGGCGAGATCCATCGCTACGATTTCGAGGCGGGCAACTACACCCTGACCGTGGTCGAGAACAACCCGAAAACCCACGCCAAGGAGATCCTGTGCACGGACCTCGAGGGCGACGGGCGTCTCGAGCTGTACGCGGTCATGGAGGGCGAGGCGCTCAGCGACCTCAATTCCAGCGAGGCCGCGGGCTCGGGCACCCACGTCAAGCGCTACGACTTCGAGGGCCAACAGGCCACCTCCAGCGTGCTCTGCGATCTGCCCGGGAACCTGTGCCGCTTCCTGGTGCCCGCCGACCTGCAGGGCGACGGGCGCCGTGAGTTGGTGGCCGCGACCATGGCCGACGGGGTCTGGGAAATTTCGCGGCCCGCGGACGCGTCTGCGGGCAGTGCCTGGCAGGCCAAGCGCCTCTTGGGCGGCCTGGTCAGCGGCGGCTTCGAACACTGCACCTTGGCGCTCGACTGGGACGGCGACGGCGCCGACGAGCTGTACCTCGGCAGCGACAAGTTTCTGCGCCTCAACCGCGTGGTCTGGGACAAGCAGCAGGGCCGGCCGGTCAAGACCGTGATGGCCGAGCTCAGCCACCTCGGCACCTACCTGACCTGGAACATCGGGGTCCTGCCGCAGGGCTTCTGAGCGGCCCGCGCCGCTCGGCGGCCCCGGGGCCAGCGGGGCCGCGGCGGTGGCGCGGGCCAATTGGGCCCTCGAGCGCCCGGGGGCTTCTATCCCCGGGGCGAAAGCCTCTCCGGAGCGCCCGGGCGAGCACCCCGACGCCGAGCGCGCGCCGCTCCGAGGCCGGAGGGGATCCGGGGCAGTCCAAGCTCCCGGGGATAGCTTGGGCCCTGCCGCCGAGCCGCGCCCGACGGGTTGGCTCCGCTCCGGCGGGCGGCGTGGGCGGCGGCCGGGCGCCCGGGAGCTACGCCAGCAGGGCGGAGATCGGCGCGCAGCGGCCAGGGGGCCGATGCAGGTCAGCCGCCGGGCGCTGTGATCCGCGGAACGCTGCTCCGGCCGTTCGGCGCGCTGCTGCCCGGGCATCAGGGAAGCGCGGGGCGCCCTTCGCGGGGCACCCGGGCGCCGTTACGCTCACGCCCGCCTTAGGGCTCCCATGTCTGCGCAGCTCTCGCTCGAGCGGGCCTCCGCGGCCCCGCGCTATCGTGCCCTGGGCCTCGAGGAGGCCCTGGCGCGACCCGAGTTGGCGCGCATCGGGCCTGAGCTGCAGGCCGAGATGCGCCTGGTGGCGCGGGTGCTGCCGTTCCGGGTCAGCGAGCACGCCTTGGAGGCGCTGATCGACTGGCAGCGCATCCCTGACGACCCCCTGTTCCGGTTGCTGTTCCCGCGGCGCGAACTCCTGCCGCCGGCCGAATTCGAGGCCCTCGAGGC
The DNA here is from genome assembly GCA_044375105.1 of Planctomycetota bacterium. GTDB lineage: Bacteria > Planctomycetota > UBA1135 > UBA1135 > JBIKLM01. The sequence goes on along the minus strand of JBILNK010000167.1, from coordinate 4,249 downwards.
CCTCCAGCGCGCGGGGGCCGACGAGCGCCGCATGGCCGACCACGTGACGGCCCTGCGCGCGCGCCTCAATCCCGATCCCGCCGCCCAGCTCGAGCTCAACCGGCCCTGGATCGACGGCGCGCCGGCCAGCGGCCTGCAGCACAAGTACGCCGAAACGGTGCTGTTCTTCCCGGCCGCCGGGCAGACCTGTCACGCCTATTGTGCGTTCTGCTTCCGCTGGCCGCAGTTCGTCGGCGAGCCGGCGCACAAGCAGGCAGAGCCCGATTCGGCGCGGCTGCTGCGCTATCTGGCCGAGCACCGCGAGGTGCGCGACCTGCTGGTGACCGGCGGCGATCCGCTGGTGATGGGTGCCGAGCGGCTGGAGGCGCTGCTCCTGCCGCTGCTCGGGGAGGCCTACGAGCATGTGGCGCACCTGCGCATCGGGACCAAGGCCCTGTCCTTCTGGCCAAGGCGCTTCCTCAGCGATCCCGACAGCGAGCGCCTGCTGGCCCTGTTCACGCGCCTGGTGGCGGCCGGCAAGCACCTGGCCCTGATGATCCACGCGGACCACCCGCGCGAGCTCGAGCACCCCTTGACCCGCGAGGCGATCCGGCGCCTGCGCGCAACCGGCGCGGTGCTGCGCCTGCAATCGCCGCTGCTGGCCGGGGTCAACGACTCGAGCGAGCTGCTGCTCGAGCTGTGGGAGCGCGCCACGGACCTGGGCCTGGTGCCCTACTACCTGTTCGTGGCCCGCGACACGGGCGCCCACGCGGGCTTCCGGCTGCCGCTGGTGCGGGCTCTCGAGCTGTTCCAGGGCGCCTACGCGCGCTGCTCGGGCCTGGCGCGCACGGTGCGCGGCCCGGTCATGAGCGCCACCCCGGGCAAGCTCGAAATCCTGGGCCTTTCTGGCCCACCCGGCGAGCCGCGCTTGCTGCTGCGCTTCCTCCAGGCGCGCGATCCCGCCTGGGTGCTGCGGCCCTTCGAGGCCCGTTTCGACCCCCAGGCCGCTTGGTTCGACGAGCTCAAGCCGTTCGGCGAGCGCTGGTTCTTCGAGTCGGCCATGGCCGAGCGCTTTGCGCGCGCCCGCCGGGTCGGCGGCTGAGCGGCCCGCGCCGCCCTGCGGCGCCGGCGCTCCCCTGGGGTGCGGTGGAGTCCAGGGCCGCCCCCGGACCATCGGAGGGGGCGCACCCCGCGGACGTCGGCCCGGGATCGCGTCCAGGCCCGCAGCGGGCCAGCGCCGGCGGCGGAACGCCCGGCGCTCCGCCAACGCGGGCTCCGCTCACCAGCCCAGCACGCGGGCGAAGATCAGCGGGGCCACGATCGAAGCATCCGATTCGATCACGAACTTGGGCGTGTCGATGGCCAGCTTGCCCCAGGAGATCTTCTCGTTGGGCACCGCCCCGGAGTAGGAGCCGTAGGAGGTGGTCGAGTCGCTGATCTGGCAGAAATAGCCCCAGTAGGGACAGTGCACGCCCATGTCCTGGTGGATCAGCGGCACCACGCAGATCGGGAAATCGCCGGCGATGCCGCCGCCGATCTGGAAGAAGCCCACGCCCGAGTTCTGGCCCTTCTTGAGCTTGGCGGCCTTGGGGGCCTGTCCGGCAGCGAGGCTGCGCACTCCGGCGGCCTTGGCCGGGGCCTTGCCCTTCTTGGCCGAGGGGCCGGACAACCCGGGCTCCGGGGCGCCCTGGCTGTTCTCGAGGTACCAGTCGATCAAGCGGCCCATGTACTCGAGCCCGCTCTTGACCGTGGTGTAGCTCTTGATGTCGCCGGACTTGACGTGGCTGACGAAGATGTTGCCCAGGGTCGAGTCCTCCCAGCCCGGCACGAAGATCGGCAAGTCCCGCTCGCAGGCGGCCAGCAGCCACGAATCCTGGGCCGGGATCTGATAGTCCTTGGGCTTCAGCTTCTCGCGCAGCAGCTGGTACATGAACTCGTGCGGGAAATAGCGCTCGCCGGCTTTGTCGGCGCGCACCCACAGGGCCAGGATGTGCTTCTCGATCGCGCGGAAGGCCTGCTCCTCGGGGATGCAGGTGTCGGTGACCCGATTGAGGCCACGGTCTTCGAGGGATTTCTCGTCCTCGGGGGACAGGTCGCGATAGTGCGGCAGGCGCACGTAGTGCTTGTGCGCCATCAGGTTGAAGATGTCCTCCTCGAGGTTGGCGCCGGTGCAGGTGATCGCGGCCACCTTGCCCTGGCGGATCATCTCGGCCAGCGAGAGCCCCAGCTCGGCGGTGCTCATGGCGCCGGCCAGGGTGATCATCATCTTGCCGCCGCGCTCGAGGTGCGCCACGTAGGCGTCGGCCGCATCGACCAGGGCGGCGGCGTTGAAGTGGCGGAAGTGGTGTTGGATGAACTGGCTGACGTTCATGGGCGGGGCGGGGCGGGGCTGGGCCGGCGCGGACGCGGGGTGTTGGCCTTTGGAGCACGCGCGGAGCGGGAGCCGGGGGCGCGACCGGTGGTCGGCTCGCACAGGGCGGCGCGACCGGAGGGGCAAGCAGGATAGCGGCGCCAGGCCGCTGGTCCAGAGCCGCCGGCGAGCGCCTCGGCCACTGAGTGCGGCTCGATTCGGGTTTCCCTCGGGAGGCCGCCTGGCTCGGGCCGAAGCCTCGCCAGCCGGGGGCTCCGCCCCTTCGAGGGGCACGAGCTGGCATCGGCGTGCCTTGCCGCCCAGCCTCAGCGGCCGCCGGATGGCGACCCAAAGGCATGCGGACGGCCCACTCCCGTGGTTCGGGCGCCGCCCGAGTCGATTTTTTGTTTCCAGCCGGTCAACCGGCGGCGCCGTCGCCGCGGTATTGAAGCTCGTGCAGGCGGGCGTAGTGGCCGCCCTTTTTCAGCAGGGCTTCGTGGCTGCCCTCCTCGACGATCCGGCCGCGCTCCAGGACCAGGATCCGGTCGCAATGGCGCACCGTCGAGAGCCGGTGGGCGATGACCAGCGCCGTGCGGCCTTCGAGCAGCTCGTCGAGGGCGTGGCCGAGGAGCTCCTCGGTGCGCGTGTCGACGTTGGAGGTGGCCTCGTCCAGGACCACCACCTCCGGGGCGGCGGCGAGCGCGCGGGCGAAGGCGATCAGCTGGCGCTCGCCGCTCGAGAAGTTCTTGCCGCGCTCGGCGACCTCCTGCTGATAGCCGCGGTCGAAACGCGCCACGATCTCGTCCAGTCCCAGGCGCCGCGCCGCCGCCAGGGCGCGCTCGGGGGACAGGGGCAAACCGTCGGCGGAACGGCTGCCCAGGGCCAGGTTCTCGAGGATCGTGCCTTCGAACAGGAACACGTCCTGGGGCACGATGCCGACGCGCCGGCGCAGCTCGGCCAGGGCGTAATCGCGGACGTCCTGGCCATCGAGCAGTATCTGGCCCGAGCTGGCCTCGTAGAGCCGCAGCAGCAGCTTGAGCGTCGAGGTCTTGCCCGAGCCCGTGGCGCCCACCAGGGCCACGTGTTCGCCCGGCTCGACCCGGAAGCTGATCCCGCGCAGCACCGCTTCGTCCGGTCGGTTCGGGTACGAGAAGGCCACATCGCGGAATTCGACGCTGCCCCGCGGAGCGGGGGGCGTGGTTGGATCGACGGGCTCGGGGGTCACGTCATCCACGTCCATCAGCGAGAAGATCTTGCCCGCGGCGGTCATGGCGCTCTGCAGCACCGTGTACTTGAGCGACAGGTCGGTCAGGGGCTGGAAGAACTTGCCCATGTAGTCGGTGAACAGGAACAGCACCCCCAGAGTCAGCGCCCCGGGTGCCGCCGCGGAACCCTGCCCCAGGGCCTCAAGCACGAGACTGCCCCCGAACCACAGGATCGCGGCGGTCACCAGCGAGCCGATCAGCTCGGTCAGCGCCGACAGCACCGCTTCCCAGCCGACGCTGACCACCTGGGCGTCGCGGATTTCGGCCGAGAGCTGGCCGTGGTCCCGCTGGGCGCGCGATTCGCGTGCGTAGGCCTGGATCAAGCTCATGCCCGAGATGCTCTCGTGCAGGAAGCTGGCCAGGCGCGAGCGCCGCGAGATGAAGATCTCATAGCAGGCGCGCACCTTCACGCGCACCCGCGCCGTCAAGTAGAGCAGCAGCGGCACCGCCAGGAAGCTGGCCAGGGCCAGCTGCCAATCGAGCCACAGCAGCACCGCGGCCATGGCGGTCAAATTGACGAAATCACCGAGGATCGTGACCACGCCCGAGGAGAACAGCTCCTGCAGGGCTTCCACGTCGCTGGTCACCCGCCCGACCAGCTTGCCCACGGGCGTGCGATCGTAGAACGAGCAAGACAGACGCTGCAGATGCTGGA
>JBILNK010000077.1:0-18354 GCA_044375105.1 Planctomycetota bacterium | reverse complement strand
GGCGCGCGAAGGGGCCGGCGGTGCTGAGCACCACGCGGGCCCCATCGACGGCCCGCCGCAGGCCGACGTCATCGGCCGCATCGGCCACGGCGATGCGCCCACGGCCGAGCGCCCGGGCCAGCTGCTCGAGCCGCTCCCGATCGCGCCCGCACCAGACCAGCTCGAGCCCGGCGGGCGCGCGCTGGGCCAGCCGGCGCGCGACCCGCCGCCCGGTGAAGCCGGTCGCGCCGAAGAGCAACACATCCGCGGCAGCGGCCATGGGGACAGGCTAACCCGGGGCGTTGCGCCGGGTTCAGGGCAAGACCGGGATCTTCCAGTCCTGGCCGTTGTTGTTGTTCCAGGTGCCGGCACCGTCGGTGAACACGAAATCGAGCTCGAAGGTGCCGGTCGGCAGGACCTGCTCGAAGTACCACACGTTCGGCAAGGTGCGGGTCATCGGCAGGGTCTGGATCGTGCTGGGCTTCCATTGGTCGAAACCGCGGTGCACCATGATCTGCGGCTTGCCGGCCAGGCTGGTTCCCGCGCCCAGGTACCAGATGCGCACGCTGCGACCGGCCTTGGGCTGGGCGGGCACCACCCCGGTGGCCGGTGGCGCGCTGGGCCAGTGGCTGAGGGCGAGCTCCACGGAGGTCGGCGCGCCCAGGAGGTCGCTCTGCAGCAGCAGGCGCGCCTGGCTCTGGCCGAAGGGCAGGCTCGCGGCGTCGAAGCGCAGCTCCGCGCTGCCGCCGCTGCCGCTGGCGCCGACCGTCAGCGCGCCCAACGGCTTTGTCAGGTAGGCCCAGGGCAACCCCGTCACCGGCTTGGCGAAACCGCCTGCCAGGGGAGCGCCCGGCGCGGCGAAGGCGCCGCCGGAGAGCAGCGCCCCCAGCGCCGCGGCCTGGCCGCGGGGATCGGCGTCCGCTTCCACGACCAGCCCGGCCCAGGCCTTGGGCAGCGCCCCGCCGGGGCTCAGGGGCTGGCCGGAGAGAGCCACGGGCACGCTGGCCTGCGCGCCGTCGAAGAGCGTCAGCGAAACGCTGCCCGGCGTGGCCAGCAGCGCCTTGGCCGGCGGCGGCGGCGCCACCACCGGGATGTGCCAATCCTGGCCGCCGTTGTTGTCCCACAGGCCGCCCTGGCCCGTGGCGTTGTTGTTGAAGGCGCAATCGACCTGATGCGCACCCGCGGGCACGTTCAGGGTGTAGCTCCACAGGCCGGCCGAGAGCGTCATGGGCACGTGCTGGACCGTGCCCGGCTTCCAGCCGTCGAAACCAAGGTGCAGATACACCTGCGCTTGAGCCGCCAGGGGACCGCAGGCGGCGCCATAGCGGATCGTCAAGGGCTGCCCCTGCTGGGCCGGGTTCGGCAGCGCGCTGAGGCCGCAACCGGAGCCGGAGCCGCCGCCCTGACCCTCCCCGATCCAGACGTGTTGGATGTCGCTGCGCGCGATGTTGCCGGCGCCGTCGACGACCTCCACGTAGTAGTCGAGCAGGGTGTTCGGCTCTGGCGTGAGGGTCGCCGAGAGGTGTTTGGCGATCGCCGTGGGCTGCTCGAAGGCGTAGCTCTCGAGGCCGCTCCAGCCGTACACGTTGCCCGCGGGGAAATCGCGCAGCGCCATCGGCTGGCTGCTCCAGGCCTCGACGCCCGGGCCCCCGGCGTAGAGCTCGTTCTCGTGGCTGGCCAGGGGATTCTGGCCGTCCAGGTCGCGCCGGAAGCGCAGGGTCGCGGCTTGGATGCCGGTGACGTCGTAGGCGAAGGTCCAAACGACGAAATTCGGGCCGGCGGTGATTTGCTGGTAGTTGTACGGGGCGCCGAAATTCTTGGCCCCCGGGTTGTAGGGCCAGCGCTGCGGCACGAACACGGTCGGCGTGGTGCCATCGTTGGAAGCGCTCACCCCGGCCAGCAGGGGCGCCACCGCTTCGAGCGCCTCGTTGCAGCCGACCGTGCCCTTGACCTCCATGTCGCCGGGATTGCCGTAGTAGACGTTGCCCGAGTCCATCGAAGCCAGATAGTAGTGCCAGCCGCGCTCGACCGGCGAGGTGCCGACGCGCGGGTCGAGCACATGGTCGATGCGCGTGGTCGCCGGCCCGCCGCTCCGGTCTTCGGCGGTGCGCAGCCGGTTCTCGGCCGCCGTGAAGATCGCGTACTCGCGAGCCTTGTAGTGCCAGCCGCCGACCGGGTCGATCTGCCCCTGCGCGTCGAGCAGCGGCCAGAGCCAGTTGGTGAACTGGGGCGAGCCGAAGTCGCTGTCGGCGTTGACCCAGGCCCCGTCCTCGACGTGCACCAGATCGCCCGGCGGCGTCGGGTACTTCTGCAGGTAGCGATCGACGGTCGAAGGCGAATAGCCCTTGGCCACGGCGCTCTGCACGAACCCCGGCACGGCCTGCATGTAGTAGCTGTAGCCCCCGCCCCAGGCGTTGTCGCCGTCGTGGGCCAGGGCCACCAGCAGCGGCCGCGGGCCCTGGTTCCAGGCGGCGAAGGGGTCGATGGCCGAGGCCGCCATGGCGCTGTAGCCGTCGTCCCAGGAGAGCGCCTGGTCGGTGGGCACGACCACGATCGAAGCGACCGCCCCGGTCGCCGGATCGACGTGCTGGGCGCGGTGCGGCAGGTAAGCGAAGGGCACCGCGTTGGTCGGGCTGCAGCCGCGATCGATGAATTTCTTCCAATAATTGCCGCCGGGCGGGTTCACCTGGTCGGCGCGGTTGGGCGGATCGGTCAGGGTGCCGCCCGAGCCGAACACGACCGGGAAGTCGGGGCAAGCGCGCGAGAGGTGCTCGTTGGAGACGAAGCTCCACTGGATGCCGAGTTCGCTCAGCACCGGGATCAGGCGCTCGCTGAAGGCCGTCTCGGGCGGGAAAAAGCCCTTGACGCTGCCCGCGGGCAGGCCCCAGACCTGCGCCATGCGCTCCTGCTGCAGGCGGATCTGCAGCCACTGGGTGCGCCGGCTCTGCAGCGGCAGGAGTGCGTGGTGGTGGGCGAAGTTGAGCAGGGCCGCCCGCGGCGTGCCGCCCGAGGTGGTCCAGCCCTTGGCCTGGTTGAGCGGCCCGTTCCAGGAGTTCGAATAGCCGAGCTGGCCGGCCGCGCCCAGCCCAGCGATGTTTTCGGTCAGGGCGCCGGAGTACTGGATGTGGGCACCCGCATCGGGGTAACCGAGCAGGGTTTGCAGGGAATCGCGCAGGCGCCATTGGTAAGCGGCCACGCGATCGTCCTTGCCGAAGATCTCCCCCAGGTTGTCGGTCGGATTGGGCTGGCCCAGGAACTTCTGCTGCAGCGACTCCCAGGCCGTTTCGTACTCGTCGTCGCCCCCGTCGCGGCGCTGGTCGGGCCAGTAGATCGGCTGGTGCAGGTGCCAGCAGTAGGTGGTGTGGATCGGCGGGGTCGTCTGGGGCGCCAGGGCGGCCAGCAGCAGGGAGCTCAGCATCGGGGGCAGCGGCGGTCCGAAGGGGCGCCCCAGGGGCGCCGGGGGAGGACTCCGGGCAGTCTAGGGGCTCCCACGGAACCCGGGGAGCCGCCGAGCCCGTCCGCCAGGGGTATCCTCCCAAGTTCCCCACCCGCTGCCCATGCTCCCCAAAGCGCTGTCCAGATCGATCCTTGGTGGCCTGCTGGCCCTGTGCGCCTCGGCCAACCCGGCCAGCGCGGGCGAAGGCCTGCGGGTCGCGACCTACAACGTCCTGGCCCTCAATGTGGGCTCCCAGGCCTTCACCGACCTGGTTGCGATCGTCCAGCGCATGGACGCCGACGTGCTGATGCTCCAGGAGGTCGGCGACGTCAACGGGCCGACCCAGAGCCAGGCCCAGGCCCAAGCGGACGTCAATCAGCTAGCCAACCTGACCGGGTACCCCTTCCGGGCCGTGTCGCAGGTCAGCGGCACCCTGAGCGGGGGCTTGCGCGTCGCGATCCTGTCGAAGTTCCAGATCGCCACGATCATCTCCCACGACGCGGTCTCGCTGTCCGGCAGCGGCGCGGCCAACGACATCGGCCGCGACATCCTCGAGGTGCGCCTCAACGTGCCCGACGTGGGCATGCCGGTCGGCTGCTTCACGGTGCATTTCAAGGCCCAGAGCGGCGACGTCAACCAGTTCCGCCGCGCGGTCGAGACCCAGCGCCTGATCCAGGCCATCGGCCGTTATTGCCAGCAGAATCCAGGCGGCTTGGTCTTCGTGGGCGGCGACCTCAACGAGCAGGTCGGCGGCTACACGCCCAAGTCCTTCAGCCTGGCCCAGTACAATGCCTGGAAGAGCGACGGCAGCCTGCCGCCGTCCTTCAGCATCGGCCCGGACATCGCCTTCCCGCTGCTCTACGACCCCTTCGCGCGCCTGCAGAGCACCCTGGGCTGCGTGCGCAGCCTGGCCTTCGCCGCCGCCACGGCCGAGGATTCGACCACCAACGCGGCCACCTTCTCCAGCGGCTCGCGGCTCGACTACCTGTTCACCGAACAATTCCTGAGCGGCCGCGTGCTCGGCTTCGGCGACGAGGTCTATCGCTCGACCCTCGACGACGGCCTGGATGCGGCCCCCGCCGGCCAGTACCTGCGCAAGTTCGGTGCGGGTCCCCTGCCCTCCAGCGCCTCGGCGAGCGCTTCCGACCACTTCCCGGTCTACGCCGATTACCTGGTCGAATCCAGCAACGGCGGCCGGCTCGGCTTCAACACCCCGGGGCAATTCGCCATCGCCCCGCGCGCCGGCTATCGCGGCACCGCCGCCGCCGGCTCGACCAACTTTGCCTTCGCCCTCTACGGCGCGCGCGCCAACACGAGCGCCCTGCTGTTCGTCGGCGCCCTGCAATTCCCGCCCCTCGACCTGGGCCTGCTCCTGCCCGGCCTGTTCCCCACCGGCGCCTTCGCCTACGTCCCGATCACCGGCCAGCTCGGCACCCTGCCCACCAACCCGAAGGGCGAAGCCCAGCTGAACGTGCCCCTGATCAACCCGGCCCTGGCCGGCGCCCCACCGATCTACTCCCAGTGGATCGTGCTCGACCCGAACGCCACCTTCGGCATCGCCAGCACCAGCGACGCCTACTTCGTGCAGCTCTGACCGGCACCGAGCGCCAGCGACGATCCCAGCCTCTGCGGCCGCCGGATGGTGGCCCAAAGGCATGCGGACAGGCTGGTCTTGCGGCCCGGGCGCAGCCCGAGTCGATATTTTCTCTCAGCCTGTCAGAGGCTGGGAAAAAATCGGCGCGCAGCGACGATCCCAGCCTCTGCGGCCGCCGGATGGCGGCCCAAAGGCATGCGGACAGGCTGGTCTTGCGGCTTGGGGCGCAGCCCGAGTCGATATTTCCTCTCAGCCTGTCAGCGGCTGGGAAAAAATCGGCGCGCAGCGACGATCCCAGCCTCTGCGGCCGCCGGATGGCGGCCCAACGGCATGCGGACAGGCTGGTCTTGCGGCTCGGGCGCAGCCCGAGTCGATATTTTCTCTCAGCCTGTCAGCGAGCCTCGACCGGCCACGAAGCCAAGATCTGGTAGGCGCACAGGGCGCCCTGTGGGCTGCACTCGAGCAGCTCGATGGCGGCCAGCAGGTCGTGCTCGCCCCAGAGGTGGCTGCGCAGTAGGTAGCTGTGGCCCGGCCGCGCACGCGCCCGGTCGTCGACCTCGAGCTCGGAGGCCCGGGCTCTGAACTGCTTCACGAAGTCGGCACCCGCGGTCTCCGGGTCGCTATGAAACAGTCCGACCAGCGCCGGATCGAGCCGTTCAAGCGCCCCGGGCACCTCCGCGAGGGTCACGGCACCGAGGTCGACGATCGCCGCGCACGTCCCGCCGTAGAACCCGGAATCGAGTTCCTGGCCCGCCAAGTTCACATCGGGCTCGTGGTCGTAGGAGTGGCTGCGGCGCGCCAGCGAATAGTAGGCGCCGCCACCCCTTTCCGCGATCAGTTCTGTGGCGCCATGGTCCGTCTCGAGCAAGCGGAAGACGCCGGCATCCGATCGCCCGAGCAGACCAGCGACGCGCGCAGGCAGCGCGCCCGGGTCGACTTCGAGCAGCAGGGGCCGGGCCTCCGTTTCCACCGCAGTCAGTCGATCCAGCAGATCAGGCGTCGAAAGCCCGCGGAGCTCGGCCGGCGCCGCGGGGACGTCCGAGCTCTGCACAGGCGAAAGATATCGGCGGCCGCTGCGGGGAAATTCGCGCTGCTCGAACAGGCGCCAGGCCAGCGTCAGGCGCTGCTCTGCCGCCTCGACGATCTGGACCAGCACCAACACCTCCGTATCCCGTTGGATCAGGCTGCGCAACAGGTAGCTGTGGCCGCTCTTCCACTGGACATGCCGCGGGCTCCCGAGGGATTCGAGCTCGAGCTCGCTGCGCAGAGCCCCGCTTTCGTCCGCGAGCGGCGTGGTCAGCAGGAGCGCAAGCGGTTTGACGAGCTCGTTGGGCACAGCCCGTCGCAGCCCCTCCAGGGAAGCGCAGGCGACCGGGTCGAAAATCCCCGGCCCAAGGTCCAGCCAAACGCCCGGATCCCCGCCCGCGAATCCGGAAGAGATCCACGGACCTTGATACTCGATCTGCGCGCGAGTCTGGTAATCGTGGGAGCGGCTGCTGAACGAATAATAGGCTCCCCCACCCTGGAGCCAAGGCAAGCTGAGACGCTCGGCGATCGCACCGCGATCGAGCAAATGGAAGACCCCACCCCGGCCGTCGGCGGCGGCGAAGGCGAAACGGCGCTCGAGCTCCGCATCTACGGCCAGCAGGCGATCCAGGACCTCGCGTCGGATCTGGCGCGCGCGGGTGACCAGGGCGTCGACGGGCTCGCCCGGCGTCGGCGCTGGGGGCGTCTCTCGCTCGAGCTCCTGCCGCGCGGCGATCGGCGGCTCGGGGGGCTGCCCGAACCCAAGGGAGCGGACGGGCTCGGGATCCGCCCCGAGGGCCAAGCCGGGCAGGGCAGCCACGGGTTGCTCGAGCCTGGCCGCGCTGCCCGGCATGGCCCCTGGCCGCAGCTGCGGAGCGAGCAGGATCGCGCCCGTGCTCAAGGCGGCCAGGACGACCGCGGCCGCCGCGAGCTGGCTGGGAGCCGCCGAGGCTTGCACCCGCGGACGGGCCGCGAAGAGCAGCGCCAGGCCCCAGGCGCTGCGATCGCCGCCGTGTTCGCGGTCGAGGCGACCGCGCAGCTGGGCCAGCGCCCGAGACAGCTGGGCGCGCACGGTGCTGGCCGGCACGCCGCGGCGTGCAGCGATCTCGGCCGGGCTGCGTTCTTCGTAGAAGCTCTCCAGCACCACGCCGCGATAGGGCTCCTCGAGGGCGAGGACCGCCGCGATCACGCTTCGCGAAACCTCCAGCCGTTCGAGGGCGCTCGGGCCCGCGTCGATCGCTTCGGGCTTGGCCGCGGCCTGCTCGCGGTTCCTGCGGCTGGTGTTGCGCCGGCTCCGGTCGATGGCGCGATTGCGCAGGATGCGCGCCAGCCAGTTCGGCAGGAGACCCGACTCCAACGCGGCTGGCACGGGCACTTCCATGGCCCGCAGCAGCGTCTCTTGGACCAGGTCGAGGGCCGTGGCTTCATCGCGCACCAGGCGCTGGGCCAAGCGGCGCAAGAAGGGCTCGTGGGCGAGCAGGTGTTCGCGGGTCAAGTGGGGCAAGTTCTGCATGGGGCGAAAAGCGCGGGACCCTGCGGCTGGGGTCCCTTCGGCGCTGACCCAAGGACGCCGCGCCCAGCCAGGCGCTGCGGGCAATTCCGAGCAGACCTCGGCCGATCGACAGCTCCCGGCTGGGCTTGGTTCTACCCCCCGCGGATTCCGCGAGTGTGCAACCCAGGACGTGGGTAGCACATCCGTCCGAGCACATGGGTGACACATCGAGGGGTCCGGGGAACGGATCCCCCCGACGTGTTGGGAGGGCCAGCGAAGCCGATTTCGATGGCCCTGCGGGCACGGGGGGCATCAAGCCGGGTCGGACGCGCCCTGGGCGGCGTTCGTGCGGCGTGCTGCGCCTTCGCGCTCCGGGGAGCCGAGGGCCAGAGATGAGGGAGCTGGGCTGGTCTGGCCCTCGACCTCTTCGCGCAGGCTTTCGACGTCGAAGGCGCGTTCGCCGGAGCGGTCGAGGCCTTGGGTGTCGATGCGCAGGAGCTCGGCCAACTCGTCGGCGCGGCGGCGGGCCAGCTGCAGGTATTCTTCCTGGTCCTGGCGCAGGGGCAGGAGCTCGCGGATCACGCGTTCTTCGTGGGCCCGGAACATCTGCACGGCGCGGCGGGCGCGGTAGGCGCGCATGCCCAGGCTCTTGAGCGCGGCCTGACCGAGGTCCGTGGCGGCGCCGAAGGTCTCGCGCTCGACGTGGTCGACGCCCATCTCGATCAGTTCCTGGGCGTGCTGCAGATTGCGGGCGCGCACCAGGATCTTGAGGTGCGGGAAGTGCTCCTGGGCCACCCGCACGATCTGGTTGGTCTTTTCCATGTCGCCGGCGGCCACGATCAGCAGCCGGGCCTTTTCGGCCCCCGCGGCCCGCAGCAGGTCCTCGCGGGCCCCGTCGCCGTAGTAGCTGCGGTGCCCGAAGCGCTCGAGCAGCGCCATCTGCTTGGGGTCGATGTCGAGCACGGTCGCGCGCAGCCCGCTGGCCTTGAGCAGGCGCAGCACGGTGACGCCGAAGCGGCCGATGCCGCACAGGATCACCTCGCTGTCGTGCTCGCCGGCGGTCGGGCCGGGCGGCCGGGGCAGCGCCTCGCGGCTCAGAAAGCGCGGCTGGATCAGGCGGTCGTCCAGCAGGAACAGGAGCGGCGCGAAGGCCATCGAAAGGGCCACGCCGGCCACCAGATAGGCCGAGAGGCGCGGCTCGAGCACGCCCTTCGACACGCCGAAAGCGAGCACCACGAAGGCGAATTCGCTGCCCTGGGCAAGCGAGATGCCGAAGCGGATCGCCTGGCTGCCGTCGAGCTTGAACAGGCGGCCGGCCAGGGCCAGCACCAGGCCCTTGAGCGCCATGGCGGCCAGGGTGAAGCCCACCAGCTCGAGCGGGGCCTCCGCCACCAGGCCCAGGTCCATGCTCGCGCCTACGCCGATGAAAAACAGCCCGAGCAGCAGGCCCTTGAAGGGCTCGATGTCCGCTTCGAGCTGGCGCGCGTAGGGGCTTTCGGCGAGCACCACCCCGGCCAGGAAGGTGCCCAAAGCCGCGGAAAGCCCCACGCCCTGCATCAGCAGCGCCGTGGCCACCACCAGGAACAGGGCCGCGGCGGTGAAGGCCTCGCGCAGCTTGGAGCGCGCGATGAAGGCCAGGAAGGGCTTGATCAGGAAGCGCCCCGCAGCGATCACCAGCCCGACCGCGGTCAGGATCGCCAGGAATTGCTGCCAGGGGGCCAGGCCGCCGACCCAGCTGGCGGCGTGTCCGGAGGCGTCCGGGCGCTGCCCCTGCCCGAGCAGCGGCAGGATCGCCAGGATCGGGATCACCGCCAGGTCCTGGAACAGCAGCACCGCGAAGGACGAGCGCCCGGCTTCGGTGCGCAGCAATCCGCGCTCGGAGAGCGACTGCACCACCAGCGCCGTCGAGGACAGGCTCAGCGCCATGCCGATCGCCACGGCCGCGGACCAACCCGGACCGATCCAATGCACCAGCAGGGTCAGGGCCAGGGTCGTGGCCAGGACCTGCAGGCCGCCCAGCCCGAGGATCGGCCCGCGCAGCTGCCACAGGCTGGCGGGCCGCAGCTCGAGGCCCACCAGGAACAGCATCATCACCACGCCGAATTCGGCCACCTCCATGACCCCGCCCACGCCCTGGGTCATCGAGGCGCCGGTCAAGGCCAGGCCGTGGGGGCCGATGGCGATGCCCGCCAGCAGGTAGCCGAGCACCGCGCCCAGCCCCAGGCGCTTGGCGATCGGCACCGCCAGCACCGCCGCGCCCAGGTAGACCGCGGCGACCTCGAGCCAGCCCGCGCTCACGTCGCCGGCCCCCCGCCGCCCAGGAAAGCCGGCGCCGCGCGGGCCCCCTCGCGATGGTTCCAGAACTCGGGTGCGCCCGGCCCCAGGGCCCAGGCCAGGTCGCCGCTCTGCAGCTCGACCAGCGCCTGGCGGTAGGCCCGGGCATGGGGTGAGAGCAGCGCCTCGCGATCGAGGTGGTGCGTGCCGAACACGACGAAGGGCGGCAGGAAGCGCATGCCGCACAGGCGCGCGGTCTGCTCGAAGGGCGAGAGCAGCGTGCGCAGCGGATAGCGGTTGCTGCCGCGTTCGGTGTACGAAGCGTGGTTGCCGCCGGCGCTGATCGCGCTCAGCCAGAGCTTGCCCTGCAGGGCCGTGCCCTGGCTGCCGTAGGCGAAACCGTGCTCGAGCACCAGGTCTTGCCACTCTTTGAACAGGGCCGGGCTCGAATACCAATACAGCGGGTGCTGGAACACGATCGCCTCGTGGGCCAGCAGCAGCTCCTGCTCGCGGGGCACGTCGATGGCCCCGTCCGGATAGCGCTCGTACAGGTCGTTGATCGTCAGGCCGGGCAGCTCAGCCACGGCCTCGAGCAGGGAAGCCCCCACACGGGAGCGCTCCAAGGCCGGGTGGAAGAGTTGCAGCAGGAGGCGGCGCACGGGGCAGCGGGGCTGGAGCAGAACTCTAAACCAGGCGGGCTTAGCGGGCCCCGCGCGGAGGCCCGCAGGATCCGCGGAGGCCGGCAGGATCCGCGGAGGCCGGCGCGGGACCCGAGAAGCGGACAGGGCTGCAGCAGGCCCCGAATCCGGCCGCCCGGCCCCTTCCGCAGGCCCGCAGGCCCGCAGGCGGCTTAACTTGGCGCCTGCATGCCGCACTTCCCCTCCAGCGGGCCGCTACTCCCGGCGCCGAGCCGCAACCTGGCCCGCTCGGCCGCCGGGGTCTTGGCCGCGAGCCTGCTCTGGCTGCTGGGCCTGGCCGCGGGGCCCGCGCTGGCTGGCCCCCAGTATCTCCAGGAAACGCCGGAGGGCCCGCTGCGCGAGTACTTCCTGGTGGTCGAGCGCCAGGTGCGCCAGCTCGGCGAGCGGCCCTTCGAGACGCTGACGATCAACGGCCAGGTGCCCGGCCCGGTGCTGCGCTTCCGCGAGGGCGAGCGGGCGCGCATCACCGTCGAGAATTTCCTCGACGAGCCGACCAGCTTCCACTGGCATGGCCTGCTCCTGCCCAACGCCATGGACGGGGTCGCGCCCCTGACCGGGCCCTACGTGCCCGCTGGCGGCTCCCTGACCTACGAGTTCACGCTGCGGCAGGCCGGCACCTACTGGTACCACTCCCACGCGGGGCTCCAAGAGCAGGCCGGGCTGTACGGGGCCATCGTGGTCGAGCCGCGCGAGCCGGAGGCCGATCCTCCCGACCAGGACCTGGTGCTGGTGCTGTCCGATTGGATCGACGAGCGGCCCCACGAGGTCATGCGCACGCTGATGCGCGGCAGCGATTGGTACAGCGCGAAAAAGGGCACGCTGCCATCGATCTGGGGAGCCTGGCGCGCGGAGGCCGAGCGGCCCGGCTCTTGGCAGGCCTATTGGGCCCGCGAGCGCTCGCGCCTGCCGCCGATGGACATCTCCGACGTGGCCTACGACGCCTTCCTGATCAACGGACAGCGCCGCGGCACGCAGGCCGCCGGTCCGGGCCAACGCCTGCGGCTGCGGCTGATCAACGCCGGCGCTTCGACCTATTTCTACGTCCACAGCAGCGCCGGGCCCCTGAGCGTGGTCGCCGCGGACGGCTCCGCGTTGGAGCCGATCCGCGTCAAGCGCCTGCTGATCGGCATCGGCGAGACCTACGACGTGGAGCTCCGCCTGCCGGGCCCCGGGGCGTTCGAGCTGCGCGCCACGGCCCAGGACGGCTCCGGTCACGCCTCGCTGTTCCTGGGGAGCGGGGCCGAGGTGCCGGCCATCGACCCGCCGCGGCCCGACCTCTATCGCATGGAGGCCACCCTGCTGGCCGGCATCCTCGAAGCGCGGCGCAGCGCGGGGCTCGACGACGAGCAGGCCCTGGCCAGCGAGCCCGAGCGCCCGCTCTCCCCCTATGCGCGCCTGCGCGCCCGGCGGCCGGAAGCCCCCTGGAGCGCCGGCAGCACGCAGCCGCCCGCGCCCGAGCCGGGCAGCGCTCCAGCGGCGGAGACCGGCGAAAACGACGCCAACGACGCACCGGCGAGCCCGGATTCGCCCCCCGGGGCTGCCGTGCGCGAGCTGACCCTGCGCTTGACCGGCGACATGCGCCGCTATGTCTGGTCGCTCGACGGGCGGACCCTGGCCCAGGACAGCGTGATCCCCGTGGCGCGCGGCGAGCGCCTGCGGCTCGAGCTGGTCAACGACACGATGATGCACCACCCGATGCACCTGCACGGGTTCTTCTTCCGCCTGATCGAGGGCCAGGGCCAGCGCTCGCCGCTCAAGCACACCGTCGACGTGCCGCCGATGGGCAAGCGCACGATCGAATTCGACGCCAACGAAGACGGCGACTGGCTGCTGCACTGCCACCTGCTCTACCACATGAAGGCCGGGATGACCCGCGTGGTGCGGGTCGGCGATCCACCCGCGGACACCCCGCCCGAGCTGCCCGAAGACATGCTCGATCCGCCGGTGTTCCTGCTGGATGGCGTGATCTCGAACTACATGACCACCGGCACCGCCACCCTGATGGATGCGCGCAACGAATTCGGCATCCTTTGGGACGCGGGCCTCGACGAAACCGATGCCAGCGGGCAGGAGCGCCCCTTGGACGGCGAATTGGACCTGCTCTGGTCGCGTTACCTCGGCCCGAACCTCTCGCCGTTCGTGGGCTATCGCTTCACCAACGAAAAAGACGCCGACAACCGCTGGTTCGCGGGCGCCCTGTATCGCTTGCCCTACCTCGTCACCGCGCGCGGCCTGCTGGACAGCGAAGGCGACCTGCGCCTCAACCTCTCCAAGGACTTCCAGATCGCTCCGCGCTGGATGCTCTTTGTCAGCACCGAGTACGACACCCTGCGGGAGTGGGAGCACCAGGCCCAGATCGAATATCTACTCAGCCAGCGTTTTTCGTTCCTGCTGGGCTTCCAGAGCCGACACGGCGCGGGCCTCGGCCTGTCCCTGCGGCTGTGAGCACCGGGCTGGCGAGGCCGGTCCCCGCCCGGACGGCTGCCGCTGGCCAGGGCTGGACGCGGGTCGAGCGGGTGCTGCGGGGGGCGGTCCTCGCCCGGCATGCCCTGCGCCAGGGGCCCTCGAGGCCTGGTTCGGAGCACCGGCCTGGCGCGCTCTCGCGCCCCAGCCGATAATGGCCGTGGACCCCCGAGCCGCGGGGACATCCCTGGAGACCCGAAAGAGCACCGACCATGCAGCCCCGAGCCCCGCGCCGCGCCCTGTTTTGCCTGACCCTGAGCCTTGGGCTGACCCTGGCCTGCACCAGCTCGCGCCCGTGCCAGAGCGGCGGCTTGCTGCCCTACCCGCTCGACACCTGCCTGGTGACCGAAAACGCCCTGGGCTCCATGGGCGATCCGGTGACCCTGGCCCACCAGGGCCAGGAGATCAAGCTGTGCTGCGCGCCCTGCGTCGAGGAGTTCGAGGCGCATCCCGAGCAGTACCTGGCGCGTCTGCGCTGACCCGCAGTCGCTGCGCCCCGCCTGTCTCGGCAGCGCAAGGTGAGACGGCTGGCACACGGCCTTCGTCCGGTCGGCCGCCGGGGCGAAGCCTGATCAAGAATCACGCGAAAAATGCCTGCGAGCCCGCATCGAGGGCTGCCCCGCTCCAAGGTCAAACCGACGGGATCCTGTGGCGCGCCTGGTCGATCCTCGAGGAGCAGATCATTCCTCAGCAGACAGCCACTCACCGATGCGCTGAGCCAGATCGGGTGAGAGCTCCAGATCGACCTGCGCTCGGCCGTCGGTCTCTCGGACGGTGAAGCGGCCCAAATCGAACCGCCGTTGCTCCGATGTACCTGGCGCGTTCTGTGCGTAGGATTTCAGTTGAAGCAGGACTTGATTCCCGCCGGACCATCCACAGTACAAGACGGGGCTCGATTCCTCCTGGTACTCCTCCTCGAGCAGATGCTCGAGCTCGAAGCCGTCTTCGAACGGGGCGAGCGCGTAGAATTCAGCGCGGTCGAGCACCGGCTCCCAATCACCCGAAAGGTGCACCTCGAGTCGGACTTCCCGCTCCAAGACGACCGTCTGCCGGTCCCTAGGCAGCGGCAGCGACCGAGATCGATAGCCATCCGCCTGGATCAGGAGGCTGAGGCCGTCGGAGGAGACGAAGAAGAACAGCCGCCCGCGCCAATCTGCGGTCTCATCGCCATAGTCTTCTTCCACACGCGTGGTCTCCGAACCGTGGCGCAGGGAACCGGTGGCTTCGATGAGCGGCTCGCCGCTTTCGTTCAGCACCTCGACTTCGACCAGGCGCCCGAAGCCGCTGAGCACCAGCCCCTGCAGACGCGGGTCGCGGTTGGTCTCGCCAGCGCGGACCTCGAGCCCGGGCAAGCTCAACATCGGTTCCTGGTCGGAGCCCATGCCCGCCTCGAGCCGGTAATGGCCGGGCCGCACCCGGAACTGGAATTCCCCGAATGCATCGATGTCCTGCTCGGGATGGACGGTGGATTCTTCCCCGGATCCATCCGAGCTCTCCCGCACGAGTCGCAGCCAAACGAAGTCGCGCCACCAAGCCGGCTCGAGCAGCACCGAGCCCGCCAAGCAACCGGAGGCTGGCAAGCAGATCTCCACTCCGGTCTGGCCGACCCGATAGGGCCCGAAGCGCATCGAATCCCCGTGGGCATCGAGCTTGACGTGGACTTCCGCGGGTGCGGCCCCGTTCCCAGCCCGGCAAGCGAAGCTGCCATCGCTGCCGGTGCGCTCCCCTTCGAGGATCGTCCATCGATCCGCATCGATCCGGGCGATCTGGAGGTACTGCCTCACGAGAGGCTGACCCTGACTGTCCAGGACGCGCCCGGACAGAAGCAGGGGTCCGGGAGGATCTCCTAGAACCAGCTTTCCCAGGTCGTGGATCGCTCCGGCCGGCAAGGTCGGCAGCGAAACCGAAGCCAGGCCAGGGAAATCCGCAGCGGCACCTGCCCGGATTTCCAGGGTAGCCGGGGGCTGGCCGCGGAGCAGCGAGAGATTCATTCGGCGGCGACCTTCGGCATCGGGCTTCAATACCGACCAGCTCCCGTTGATGATCAGATCCGATCCCGAGTAGATCGTGCCGTCGGCGCGGGTCACACGGAACAGGAGCCAAGGGCCGGGACTCGGCGGCTGCACGATCTGCAGCTCCTGCTCGGGAGCCTGCAAGGGCGCGACCACGCCGGGCACGGGCGCTGAGGGCTGGACTTGGGGTGCGCGGTGCCAGACCCAGAAGCAGCTGCCGGGTTCCAGGCCATGGAAGTCCGCGCTGCCACCCTGGAGCTCGGCCGCCGCGATGACGTGAAGGCGCTGCGGATCGGGGACTTCGAAATCCCCAGGTTCCCTGAGTGCCAAGCAGACGCTGCCTGGTTCGTCCACCGGCTGTCCTCCCGGTGCGGTGACCCTGACCCGCAGCGAGCGCCGGGCGGACAACTCGAGCACCACGACCTGCTCGGGCGCCTGCGGATCGATCAGCACGCCGTCCAGCTGCGGCAGCACTTCCAGGGGCCGCACGCGCATCTCCTCCGTGTGGGGCCAGAACCAGGCGAAATGCTGCCCCGTGTGGTGGAAACGGACCTGGCCTGCGGAGTCGCTGACGGCGCTATCCACCGGCTGCGGGTCGCCGCCTTCGCGGTAGAACAAGCCGATTTCTTCCCCCGCCAACGGGGCTCCGTCCCCCTGACGAACGACGCGGACGTCGATCCAGCGATCGGGACACAGCACCAACTCAGGGACCTCAGCGGGCTCCCATCCGAAGAGTCGCAGGCTCCCCCACAGGGAATCGAATTGCCCCTCGACCAGGAGCTTGTCCAGGGGCACCCCCGCCGGCAGCTCGATCCGGGCCAGCCCGCCCGCCTGTGCCTCGACCGTGGCGAGCAGCTCTCGATCCCGGTGCCAGGCCTTGGGCATGGCCACGCGACCGGCCCTGTTGTCGGGCGCCTGGGGGCCCAGCAGACGCACCTCGGCGCCCGCCAACGGGGCCCGGGCCTGGTGGCTGACCACGCGCAGCTCCAGGATGGAGACGGCCTCCCGGGAAGCACCCGGGGTGGCAGACTCGAGCGGCGCGCGCTCGGGCGTCGGCGACGATTCCTGGGCCAGTGTCGAAGGGGACGCAGGGATCGACGGGGCCGAAGCCCCGGCGTCGGGAGCGGGCTGGTGCGCGAGCTGCCCCCCGGCCTCGGGGGCCCGCTCTTGCGGCTGCACAGCTGCCCCCCGGACGCTTTCCCCGCGGCCGCTCAGCCAGAGGCCGAGCAGTCCCATGGGCATAAGGAGCAACAACGGCCAGAGCCGCGGCTGCCCCCGAACACGTCGCGGGCCCCCAGCGAGGCCTTGGGTGCGGGGAGGGCGCGGGCTGTGTCGTGCGGTCATGAGCGGTGCTGCGAGGGGCGGCTCGCCAAGTTCTGGTCCGGTTCGGGGGCCGACCCGCACGGGGTAAAGGGGCATTCCTGGCGGCCCAATCGGCACGCCAAAATGGCGTGGCCAAAGGCAGCTAGTCGACCTGGAAGGGGCAGTCGACAGGGCGGCTTGGAAGCGGCTCGAGGAAGGGGAACCCAGCTCGCGGCCGATCCCAGGCGCTTGGCGCGCGCCCCGGGCGAAGGTCAGGCCCGGGGGTCTGCAGCGCCCCGAAAGCCCGTGTTTGAGATGGGAATTCCTAGCGCTTGCGCAGAAGGCATCAAGTCACACGGCGCGCTGGCCGATCAGAGGGATGGTTCGGCTCCACTGCCCGTCCATGCCCTCCCGTCCCCCGCGCGCCGGCTTCACACTGCTCGAACTGGTGCTGATGCTGGCTCTGCTGGCCGTGGTGGCCTCCGCCGGCATGAGCTGGTATTTCGACCGCAGCTCGGTGACCCTCAAGAACGCCGGCGAGCTGCTCGTCGAAGACATCAAGATCGCCCAGCAGCGCGCCGCCTTCGCGGCCGACGCGACCCGGATTTCGTTCAGCAACGGCGGCTATCGCATCGCCAACAGCAGCGGGGTCCTGATCCAGAACCCGCGCACGGCGCTGCCCTTCGAGCGCGAATACGATCGGGACGCAGTTTTCCGCGGCGTCAGCATCGAGCAGGTCGATTTCGACGGCGGGGACACCAGCTTGACCTTCGATGCCCAGGGGGTGCCCCTGCGCGGCGGCAGCATCCTCTTGACCTTCCAGGGGGATCGCCTGGCGATCGAGGTCGACGCTTCGGGCTTCGCCAAGCTCAACGTCTTGGCTTCGGATCAGGATCTCGCGCCAGCCCTGGCGCCTCGGCCAGCCCAGTGATCGACGCAGGGCGGCTGCGGGCCCTCCGAGCGCTGCCCTGCTGCGGTGCTCGGCTCAGACCTTGCCGGCCACCTCGGGCGAGGCAGAGCCCACGGGCGCTGCCCCAGCGCGTCCAGATCCGGGCTGGACTCGATCGGGCCCCCCGCGGCAGCGTCAGGCACGGCGCGGACCGGGGAAGAACGCGTTGGTGCGCCGGATGTATTCTGCATAGGCCGGTCGCCGCTCCCCGATGTCCTTCTCCAGCATCGCGACCCCGGAAACCTTGAGCAGCAGGAAGCTGATCAACAGCGGCCCCGGCAGGCTCCACCAGGCACCGACGGCGCAGGCCGACAGGTACCAGGCCCAGTTCATGCAGAAGTTGCCGAAGTAGTTCGGATGCCGCGTGTAGCGCCACAGGCCGCGATCCATGACCTGGCCGCGGTTCTCGGGCGCGTGCTTGAAGCGCAGGAGCTGCAGGTCGCCCAGGGCCTCGAACAGGAACCCGACCGCGAAGACCAGGGCCGCCAGGCTGTCCAGCGGCCCCCAGGCCGGGCCGGGGGTCGCCAGGGAGCCGAACAGCGGCAGCGAGATGACCCAGGCCAGCGTGGCCTGCAGCCAGAAGATCATGAACAGGGAGCGGATCCAGAAGCGCGGCTGGCCGGCGCGCATGGCCGTGTAGCGGCGGTCTTCCGGCTCGCCCCACTTGCGCCAGGTCAAGTAACCGCAAAGGCGCAGGGTCCAGAGGGCCACGGAGCCCAGCACGAACCCCTGGCGGGCGCTGAGCTCAGCCCAATCGAGGCCGCCCTGGGGCTGCAGGTAGACCAGACTGGCGCCCAGGAACGCCACCGGCCAGACGGGGTCGATGATGCTGGCGTCGGCCAGGACCAGGCTCAGGGCCCAGACCAGGCTCATGCCGGCGATCAGCCAGGGCAGGGCGCTCAGATAGATGCTGAAGTCGGGCACGGGATCGCTCCTTGACCAGCATGTTCGCCGAAGCCGGGGCCGCGGATGCGATCTGCGGGCGGGCTGGGGGCCCCCCTCTGGGACCGGGTGGCCCCTGCCCCCCTGCCCAAGGAGCTCCGAGCGGGTTAGAAGAGAGGGTATGCAGAGCGAATGGCACAGCTTGTCGGGAGTCCCGGTGCCGGACCTGCCAAGGATGCTGCAGGAG
>JBILNK010000076.1:0-18417 GCA_044375105.1 Planctomycetota bacterium | reverse complement strand
AGCTGAATGTCGAGGGTTCGAATCCCTTCAGCCGCTCATCCTAAACCCAGTACCCAGGCCAACTTACGGCGATCGGCCGTGCGCCAACCAGGGGTAGAGGGTCAGCATGTAGCAAGTTTGTAGCTGCCTGATGACGGAGCTCTGGTCCCGTGCTGTGGCTACCACTGCCACCAAGCGCCGCGGCGACCCCCGGTGTCAGGGTAGTTGCCGCCTCAAGGTCTCTTGAGCTGCTGGTCTCCGATGCGGGAGGACCTCGCGTGGCCTGCCACTGGGCAGGCAAGGCGTGGCACGGCGGTTCGGAGAACGGAGCCCCATCGGGGTGGAGGGGGAGGCTCGAGGGAAGCACTCTCGAGAGCTGGAGCCCCAGAGGCCCGAAGGCCCAAGGCTCTGAATTGGTCCGATCGAGGCGCTGGCGCTGGTCGCCGCGGGGAGCCGCGGTGGATGCTTGGACGGGCCGTGGAGAGAAGCACGCGGCGACACCGGAGCGGCTTGAGGCTCCCGGCGGTTCGGACGGGTGCGCGGGCGATTGGTTTGCGGGCCCAGCTCGGGCTGGGGTGGATTGAGGAATCAGCCGTGGTCGGGATCCCAACATGCAGTTTCGATTCGAACAGCGCGTCGAGTTGCCGCGCGAGCGTCTGTTTCGCTTCCACACCGATCCCAGCAACCTGGGTTTGTTGTTGGGTAGGCGACGCGGCTTCCGGCTGCTGCGCCATGGGGGCAACATCGAACCTCGCAGCGAAACTTGGGTCATCGACGAGATCTGTCGGCTGCCGGTCACGATGGGTTTCAGGCATGTGGCCTTGGACCCGCCCCACTCGTTCGAGGAGCACATGATCCATGGTCCCTTCGCCCGCTTCATCCACCGGCATGTCTTTGTGGAGGACGGGTCCGCGACTTTGGTGATCGACGAGCTGGAGGTTGGCTTGCCTTGGTGGCTCGGCGGAGAACCCGCTCTGCGGTTGATGGTCGCGGGCCACCTGCGGGCGGCTTTCGTGCAGAGGCAATCCGAGTTGGTCCGGCTCGTCGAGGCCCAGGTCGTCTCCTGAAGAGGCTCTGATGGAGATCGCAACCTACCTCTTGCTTGCCATGGCGGTACTCGGCGCAACCGACATTTTCCTGTTCCACACCCTCGCCCAGGGCATCCGACGGCATTCCGGGTGCCGCTCGGAACTCTGGTCCCACGCGCTGCGAGGCCCGACCTATCTCGCGCTGTTCATCGCCATCCCGAACCTGGCGCTCGATGGGGCGTGGTTCATCGCGCTGCTCGGGGTGCTTGGATTCGACCTGGCCATCTCCTTGTGGGATTTTTCAGTCGAGCGGTCCAGCCGTTCCGAGCTTGGTGGGTTGGTCACCGGTGAGTACGTTTTGCACATCCTGCTGGCGATCCTGTTCGGCGCGTTGGTGGCGAGCATCCTGCTCCTGGAAGGGCATCGCGTGCATGCGCCGACGCGAATCCAGTACCAGCCGGTGGCGGCACCGTCCCTGCTGCGCGGGCTGTTGGCGCTCGGGGGCCTGTTGGCCTTCGGCTCGGGCCTCCTGGATGCACTGGCTGCGCTGCGACTGGGCCGAGGCGAGAGCCCACCGACCCGGATGGAGCCAGGTCCTCGGAAGGGCTGAGAACAGGCGCCGGATGGGTTCCCGGCCTCGCACGGGCTCGCCTGGGTGCGGGTCAGCCGGCGGTCCGGTCAGGGAGCGCGGCGGAGATGGGCGCGATCCCAGCGGGTGCTGGGGCCTCCGGACCGTCGACCGGCGGGGTGGGGAGATCCAGCGGGTGCGGCAGGCGGATCAGGTTGGGGCTCGGGGTCGCGGAGCGGAGCAGCACCAGGTCGGAGGTGTAGCGGCAGTAGAAGCGATTGCAGCCGAGCTGGCGGGCTTCGCGGTAGCCGTGGGCGGCCAGGTGCTCGGTTTGGCGGCGGCCGTGGTCCGGGGTCAGTTCTTCGACCACTATGACGCGCGGCGAGAAGCGGCGCAGGTCGAGGCCCTGGAGCACGGCGAGCTCATGGCCTTCCACGTCGATCGAAAGGAACTCGAAGCGAGCCGGAGCGCCGATCTCGGCCAGGAGCGTGTCGAGGCGGGCGCGGCGCACGCGCTGGACTTCGAATCCGGCGAACCAGGGGGCGTAGTGGGCGCGGAAGTGGGCTTCGGATTCGCGCTCGAGGGTCGAGAGGGCGCCGCGGCGGTTGGCGTAGAACTCGGTTTCCTCCTGATCCCGGTCGGAGACGGCCGCCCGCAGGCACAGCGATCCCGGGCGGTTCGGGACGAGGCGCTCGAAATAGTCCCCGTGGGGCTCGATGCAGACGCCCTTCCAGCCGGCTTCCTCGAAGCACAGCGTGTTGGAGAGCACCCGGCCGTCCAGGGCGCCGACTTCGACGAAATAGCCCTGGCCCGGAGCGCTGGCTTCGCCGAAGAGCTGCCAGAGCAGGCTGTCTTCGCCGTGTTGGCTGTAGAAGTTCGGCATCGGGGAGCGGCCGGGGGGTCTCGCGGTATCGGCCGTCGCAGCCAGGGGCTGGAGTCCTGGGGACCGCAGCGTCCCGGGCGGGCCCCTCCGGGCTCGGTGCCGCGGGGAGGGCTGGCCAGTGGCCGCGACCTGCGGACGCTCCGGTGGCCGATTCGGGCTGCCTCCGGGGAAGCCGCGACGATCCGGGATCGAGCCCGCGGAATGGGCTTCGGCCTGGATTCGGCCGTGGTTCGATCTTTGGGAGTTCGGTCCCTCGTGGGCGGCGGAGCGCTTGGCTGAGAGCCCGAGGCCGTCGAGGGTCCGTGCAGCTGCATGGCCTTCAAGCTCCCCGGACAAACCCGGAGAACCGGTGCCCGGTGAGGCGCGTCGAGATCGCCGTTGGAGGCCTACACGGGCGGCCCGCGCCGCGGGTTCCGGACGACGAAAGGTCGCGAATTCAAGGTGGCGGCAGCTTCCAAACCCGGCGCAGCACGCCCATGGCGTCGGTCTCGATCGGCGCGCCGTGGGCGGGCACCAAGCGCTGGAATCCGACCGCCAGCACGCGCTCGAGGGAGGCTCGGAAGGCCTGGGGATCGGTCACGAACCCGGGATAGCGGCGACCGCGGGCGGGGCCGCCGTGGAGGCCCAGCAGATGTTGCATCAGCGACTGCCGCCAGCCCCGCGGTGGCGCCAGGTTGAAGAGCAGGTCGCCGACGATCAGGGTCCGGCTGGATCGGTGCAGCAGCAGCCACTCCCCCACCCGAGGCAGGCCTTCGACGGGATACTCCGCGAAGGCCGATGCCCAGCGGACATCGGGCGCGGCGGAGCCGAGTTCGCGATCGACCCGCAGGCCGTAGCGTTGGCGAAAGCCGGGCACGGCGTGGCACAGGCACCCGGGGAAGGCCGCCAGCCATTCGGCCAAGAACAGGTTGTGGAACAGGTTGTTGGCCACCAGGTGGCGCAGGGGCCCGAGCGCTTCGATCGCGCCGGCCAGGCGGGGGCTGAAAGGCCCCGGGGTCACTAGCGCCAGGTCCCCACCGGCGAGCCGGATCAGGCTGCCCACGCGCCCGTACTCGACCCCCAGACGGCGCAGGGGGCCGCGCTGGATCCACAGGTCCGGTGCCAGGGGTTCGAGCGCGCCCGCCAACGGCCTGAGGTTAGCAGGGGAGTTCGAATTGGGATTTGCGGAAACGTGCCAGCCGCCGCGCGCGCAGCGGATCGCCCGGGAGCCCGCGGATACGAATCGAGCGAATCCACCAAGCCGCAGGAACTCGGTTGCTGATCGCGCCGGCGCTGCCGGACAGGCCGATGCAGCGCGATCGGCGGCCGGCACGAGCGGACCCCCGAAGATCCAGCTCCCGGGACCAGGGCCGTGACCGGCGACCCTTCGGGCACCCAAGCGATCTCCGGCGGGCCCGACCCAGTCGGCGACTGGTCGGGCGAACCCTCGGTGCGCTTCGTTGGCGGCCTGCGGGGTCGGTGCGGGTCCCGGCCGGATCGGAGGCTCGACGGCACACGGGGCTGAGGCCCGCGGCGACCGGCGGCTTGCGAAGTCCGTCGGCCCCCCCCTGGGGCGACGGCCAGGCCTGGGCCGCCGGCATCGTCGCGGTCGGCGGAGCCACCCGGCCGTTCCCGGGGACGGTCCGAGGCGCCCAGGCCCTGCGGGCGCTTGGCCCGCCCGGCCGAAGCACCCAGGAGAGCCCCGCCGGATTCTCGATGGCCTCGACCACCCTCCCCACCGCGCCGGCCCAGTCCCCGCAGGCCTGCGCACGCCCGACCCCCGCGCCGGGCTGCCCGGCCTGCGACGGCCCCCTGGGCAGCTCCGAGAGCGCCCAGTATCGGCGCTGCCAACGCTGCCGAGCTCGGGTCAGCACGGTCCCCGAGGGTCGCTACGACCGCGGCTACTACTACCACGAATCCGCCTTCGACAACCGTCTGGCGGCGCGAGCCCGCGAGCAGGTCGGCCACCTGACGCGGCTGTGCCGCGAACTCGGCCTGCCGCGCGGGCGAAAGGGCCTGCGGCTCTTGGAGCTGGGCTGCGCCAAGGGCTTCTTCGTGGAGGCGGCCCTGGCCGCCGGCTACGACGCCCACGGGGTCGATCTCAGCGCCGCCGCGGTCGAAGCGGGCCGCCGCCGCGGGCTGATGGGGCGTTTGTCCTGCGCCGATGCCCGCGAAATCGGCCAAGGCGAAGCGCCCGCAGAATTCGATCTGGTGGTGGCCTGGGAGCTGCTCGAGCACGTCGAGCAGCCGATCGAGTTCCTGCAGAGCTCCAGCCTGTGCCTGCGCCCGGGGGGCTGGATCGTGGGCTCCACCCCCAACGGGGACAGCCCCTGGTTGCGGGCCCTGGGCTCCGGCTGGCACGGCTTTGATATCCCGCAATACCACCGCCTGTATCTGACCGCGGACAGCTTCCGCCAAGCGGCTCAGCGGGCGGGCCTGGCCGGGCCACGCTGCCTCTCGATCAACGAAGATTCCGGCCTGTTCCTGCTCAAGAACACGGCGACCGCTATGGCCCAGAAGCTGTGGCCCAGCTCGGGAAAGCTGCCGCGTTGCCTCCTGGCCGGCGGCTTGGCCCTGCCCCACTGGCTGCTCGAACGGGCCGCAGGCCGACTGCCGGGTCTGCCGGGGGAGACCCTGCTGTTTGCGGCGCAGCGGCCAAGTTAGGTCAGCGGACGAAGGCGCGTTGCTCCCGGCTGCGGTGCACCGATCCTTGCAGGCGACGCCGGCTTCAGACGCAGACAGTCGTTACAGAGCTCCATTCCCCCGGATGGCGGGAACACCCCGCGGCGAGAGACCGGTCCTGCGCTTCAACCGAATACGCATCGAATCGATCCTCCGCTGGTCAGCCGGGGGTGATCGCCAGCACCGGCGTGAAGCGGTAGGGAGGATGGCCTTGCCGGTCGCCCCAGCGGACGGTGAAGAAGAGCGGCCTGCCGCGCCAGGATTCAGCGCCTGGCAGTTGAAAGTCGAACTGAGCGGTGCCCATTTCGTCGGCTTGGATCGAGATCAGCGTCAGCGGGCCCGGATCGTGCGGGGTCGGATCCCGGTCGAGCACCCAGCCGAGCGCGGGCCTGACCGAGACGCACAGATTGCCCGAGGCCCCGGGATCCAGCCCGGTCAGCGAAAAACGGACCGAATGGCCCAGCGGGAAGCGCTCGCCCAGCGCGCGCAATTCGCCCCGTGACCCGGTCGGAGAGCCCCCGCCGAGCTCGACCAGGGGTGGCCAGAAGGCGCGCACCTCGCAGGCTCCCCGCAGCCCATCGACCTCGAGCTCGATGGTCGCCGAACCGCGGCGCAGGGCCACCAGCTGGCCGCTCGGTGTCACCTGGACCACCGCGGGGGCGCTGGAAACGAGCCGCGCCCGGGGCCACAGGCTGGCGAGCGGCAACTCCAAGCCATCCGGCGCGAAGCAACGCAGCGGCGGCGCCTCGGGCAGGCCCGGCCTGCCGAGCAGCGTCGGCTCGGGCGCCCCTTCGATGCGTGCGACCTGGGTTTCGGGCGCCAAGAAGGTGAGGAATTCCGCCAGCGCCTCCCCCACGCGGCGGTTGCCGCGCACGTTGAAATGGGTATCTCGCAGGTGGTAGAGGTGCCGGTCTCCGTCGGTCTCCGTGGGTTCGGCGCGCAGGATCGGCAGCAGGTCCAGACAGGGCACCCCCCGTTCGGCGAACCAGGGCACCAAGCGCTCCTGGGGCTGGAAGCGCTTCAGCGGCACGCTCCATCCGGTGACCGTGTTCTCCCACAGGCTGTCCTCGATCTGGAACTCGTCAGGGATCAGCACGACGGCGACCCGGCGGCCACCGGCAGCGCGCAGCAGCCGCTCAAACTCGCGGAAGAAAAAGGCATAGTTATCCTCTGCCTTTGGACCCGTGGTGCAGACCTCGAGCACGCGTGCCGACTCGATCTGGGCGAACAGCTCCTTGGTAAAGCTCGGCGGCTCGCGCAGCGGATCGAACAGGTAGGGTTCCGCCAACCGCAAGGACTCGGCGCTGTGCTGGAGCCGCTCGCCCTGCTCGCCGAGGTCGATGCCGACGCGCCCGAGCTCCGCGCGCTCGTGGGTCAATCGCGAGAGGCGCTGCGGCACCAGATGGAGCATCACACCGCGGCGTTCATACAAGGGGCTGACCAAATTGAACAGACTGGGCGGACCTAGGCTGCGATGCTGACTGGCGATGATGTCGTTGCCGACGAAGACGCCGATCAGGAGCAGGTCGGGGTCCAGCGCCAGCGCTTCGCTGGTCAGCAGTCGCCGATACTCGGGAACGTCGACGGCGTTGATCGAGAGGCTGTAGATTTGTGCCCAGGGCAGATGGCGCTCGGCCTCGGTGGTGTAGTGGTACAGGTGGGGCACGATCCCGACGCCAAAAGAATCGCCGATCAAGACGACGAGGCGTTCCAAGCGCCCGCGTTGCCGCGGCGGCTCGTCGTGGGACCCGCGCTCATCGCACGGGAATCCGAATACGATCTGCCCTGGCTCGAGGCGCAGCTGCCGCATGCGTTTTTCCATGGACGGCTGCGGAGATTCGAGCACCAGGGAGTCCGAGCCCAGCGAGAGGAGTCTCAGCCCGACCTCGATCGCCAGCGGCGTCAGGCAGATGTTGAACAACAGCACGTCCAGGAGACGGAGCAAACGCCTGGGCTGCCGCGGGAGCAACCGGGGGGCCAGCGCTATCCCGGCGCACAGCAGAGCCGCCGGAATTCCGAGGCTGACCTCGAGGGCGTGGCGGCCGGGGACTGCGTGGAGCCATTGGACCCAGGCCCAGTGGAGCGTGAAAAGATAAAATCCGAAACGCAGGATTCCTGCATCGGAGGGCACGTCGGCCTCGCGCCTGCGCAAACGGCTGAACCAGGTGCGAAGGCCCCAGAGCGCAGACCCTGCGAAGGCCCACGCCAGCGCGTATTCGCTCGGCTTCGGGGAGCGGATTCCCGTCCGCGGGCCCTGCGTCGCGCGCCACGCGCTCCAAAGGGCGAGCGCGATTGCAGCCCCGAACAGAACCTGGGAAATAATCCGCCCAAGGCCGGATCGGATGCGGGAGTGCGAGTCCAAGGGCACCATGGACGCATCCTAGGGCCTGGCCCCGGGGCGGGTGATTTTTTGGGCTCGCCGCGCTCGCGATCCGCCGGGCCGAACGCTGCGGATCCGGCACGTGGCCCCCGGGTTCGCCCGGGGGTACCCTGACCCGATGCGCGACCGGACCCTGCTGGCACTCCTGGCCATGGCCCTGCCCGCCTGTGGTCATTCGGGGCTGGCCCGCGGAACAAACCGGGGCGCTCTGCAGAGCGCGGATCAGGCGCTGGAGGGCCTCGCTGCAGCCGGCGAGCTCTCGGCTCAGCGGGAACTCGGCCTGCGCCTGGATCAGGGCCTGGGAGCGCCCAGCGATCCGGCCCAGGCGGCCGGTTGGTACCGTCTGGCGGCCGAACAGGGAGACGCGGTGTCGATGCTGAACCTGGCGCTGCTGCACCTGACCGGGCGAGGCGTCGAACGGGACGACGGGGAAGCCCGCCGCTGGCTCCTGCGGGCCGGGGAAGCGGGCTCCGCCGAGGCCGACCTGCTCTGGTCGAGTCTGGCCCGGACGGGCCGCGGAGGGCCGCCCGATACGCCCGGGGCCCGCCGCTGTCTGGGGCGAGCGGCCGTCGCCGGGTTGCCGCAGGCGCAATTCGACCTGGCCGGCATGCTGCTAGCAGGCGAGGGAGGCCCGATCGAAACCGAACAGGGGTTGGCCTGGCTCGAGGCGGCGGCCGAGGGGGGCCTGCCGTCGGCTCAATCGGCCTTGGGCTCTCTCCTTCTCGAAGGCCAGCAGAGCCTCGATCTGCGCCAGGAGGGCGTGGAGTGGATCCGCCGCGCGGCCGAGCGCGGGGAACCGCGGGCCATGACCCGGCTAGGTCTGCTGTATCTGCGCGGTGAGGACCTGCCGGCCTCGGACCAGGAGGCGCTGCGCTGGCTCAGCGCGGCGGCCGAGGCGGGCCAAGCGGTGGCCCAGGTCAACCTCGGTCTGCTGCTTCTGCGCGGGCAGGGAACCGCACGGAACCCAGCCGCCGCAGCCGCTTGGATTCGAGCGGCGGCGGAGCAGGGCCTGCCGCAGGCCCTGATCCAACTGGGGGCTCTCTACGAAACCGGCAAGGGCGTCGAGCGCGATCCTTTCGAGGCCTGGCGCTGCTACCGCCGCGCAGCCCTGGCCGGCTCCGCGGAAGGCGCCCAGCGGGCCCTGCGCCTAGCGGATCGAGCGGACGAGAGTCTGCGCCTGCGAATGACCGCCGATCCCGAACTCTGGCCCGGAGACCAGGGGCCAGAGTCCATGCACAGCGGGGATGAGGACGAGCAGACCTTCGACCCGGGCCCGTGAACTCAGCAAAAGTGGAAAGACCGGCATGCGGCGACGGCCCCAGCCTTTGCGGCCGCCGGATGGCGGCCCAAAGGCATGCTGAAAGCCTGGTCTGACTGCTCGGGCGCAGCCCGAGTCGATGCTCTCACCAGGACCGTCAGCCGGCCGAGCGGTTCTGACTCTTGCGCTCGACGTACTGGATCAACGTCTCGAGGCTCTCCGTCGGGTCCTTGCGGGTCAGACCAGCCTCGTTGCGTTCCTTGCGCAGATCGAGCGCTCGCCGCAGCAGAGGCAAGGCTTCGCTGAAGCGTTGTTGGCTCGCCAGGAATTGACCCTGGGCGAGCTTGCCGCGCTCTTCGAAGCCCTCGATGCCGGTGGCGCGCTCGAAATGGAACAGCGCCTTCTCGATCTCGCCGCGCTGACCAAAGTTCTTGGCAACGCGGATCAGGGCATCCCCATCGAGAGGATCCAGAGCGATCAGCTCCAAGAGGACCTCCAGGCTCTCGAGATTCTGCGGATCCGTCGAGACCGACAAGCGAGCGAGCAGGTTCAGCCGCTCCTTCTGCTCCGTCGCATTCAACCCGGCGGGCTCGACGGCGGCCAGCAGGCGGGAGCAATCCTCGACCGCATCGAAGCGATACAGCAGGGACTTCGCCGCCGTGAGAGCCTGGGGAGCAACCTTGGCCCGGTCGAGCGCAAGGGCTTCCATGTAAGCATCGGCGCCAAGATCGCTGATCCCGTCGTTGATGTAGATGCTGCCCAGAAGGGTCAGGTTCTCTACGGTCGCAGCGCCGAGCGACTTGACGACCTCGAGGTTTTCAGCGGCTTTCATCGGCTGGCCCAAGGCGAGGAAGGCCTTGCCCTGGTTCAGCCAGAGGCTAGCGTCGTCCGGACGCCGCTTGAGCATGCCACCGAAAAGCGCAACGGCCTCGGAAAACCGCTGCTGCTTGACGAACGCGCCGGCCATGCCCACTTCCCAGTCCGGGTTGGTGGGTTCGAGTAGGTTCGCCATGCGGTAGGCGGACTCCGCGGCCACGTAGTTCTCGGATTGCATGTGACACAGGCCCAGCACCCCGTACAGAGAGCCGGTGCCTCCGCCGAGCTCGATCGTACGGACGGCCGCACGAGCGGCCTCGGCGTAGTCGCCACGGCGGACCTGGGCGAGAGCGAGGTTGCCCCATGCGCGCCGGAACTTCGGGAACTTCTCCACCGCCGCCTGGTAAGCAGCCACCGCTCGATCGAGATTCTCCCGTTGCAGCTCCAGATTGGCCGCGTAGCAGTCGATCACCGCGCTGCATCCCTTGTCGCGACGCTTCTCGAGCAGCTGCAGGGCCTTGTCCTGCCTGTTTGCGGCCAACAGCTCGCTGACCTCGGCCAGCACCAGGATCTCCTCATCGCTGGGGGTCGGCTCCACCGTGGTATCCGACAGGTAGCTCTCGGTGAAGCGCCGCCGGAAGGTGGGGTCATTCCACAGGCTGAGCTCCTCCGCAGCCAGCCCTGGGTTCGTCGCCGGTAGGCTCGATTCAGCGGCGGCCACCTCGCCCTGTTGGGTGGCCTGCGTCGTTCCAGCCGCGGCAGCCCCGGCACCATTCCCCGCGGGAGCAACGGCTTCCTGCGCTTGCGGTGCGGCCCCTCGGCCATCCGACACGGCAGCTGCCTGATCCTGGCCAACATAAGTGCCGGGCACGGCCGCGGACTGGGCTTGCGGGTCGATAGCCTCGGCTTGGGCCTGGGGTACCGAGACGGGCCCGCGGCTCGAGACGCAGGCGCTGAGCAGAGTCAGCAGCAGGATCGGGTAGGACGGACGGCTCATGGCTGGGTCTCGGAGTCTGGAGAGTCTGGCGCGGAATCGGCGGAGCCGTTCAGAAGGAAAAGGTCTGGCGGTTGGGTGAGCGCACGGGCTTGCCACGGCGCTGGGCGGCGTCGAAGCGCCATTGCTTGATGGCGGCCAGGGCTGCTTCGTTGAACACCGGGTCGCTGGAGGACTCGATGCGCGGCGACTCGACGCGGCCGCGTTCGCTCACCTGGAAGACCACGGTGACACGGCCGCGTCCCTTCTTGCGCATTCGATCGGTGATGTTCGGCTGAACCGTGAAGGTCGCACGCGCCTTCTGGTCCATGTCGCCAAGGCCCTCGAAAGCATCGGCGGCTCCCATGGCACCGGAGCCGGTGCTGAGCCGGCCGGCGAAGTCGCCCCCGCCGAGGCCGTCACCGAAGCCGGAGCTGAGGGCCAGATCCAGTTGGGCCAGGTCGAGCGGCTCCGACTGATCGCTGAGTTCGGGCGGAGGCTCTTCTTCCTCCGGCTCCTCTTCCTCGGGCTCCTCGGTCTGCGGCGGCGCCTCCAGGGACTGGACCTCCGCCGTCCGGATCTGCGTCAGGCCGTCGAAGGGCTGATTGATCGTTTGGATCACTGGTAGCAGCAGGAAGGCGAGCAGGGTCGCCAGAACGGCGATCGACAGCACCAGAAGCTGCCGACCCAACTTCCTCAGCCAGCGGCCACGCTTGCTCTCTCTCACAGCGGACCTACCCTTGGATCCTGGCCGTGGAAAGGCTGACCTTCTGGGCGCCGCCCAGCTTGGCCTCGTCGATCACTCGCACCAAGATGCCGGACTGGGAATCCTTGTCGGCCTGGATGATCACCGGGGTCGTAGGATCCTTCTGGACGAAACGTTGCACGAGCGGCCGGATGCCTGCCAGAGCGATCTCCTGGCCCCCGTAGACGACCTGGCCTTCCGCGGTGAGCGCGATCAGAATGCTGGTCTTCTCCAGACTGCTGGCGGAAGCCGCCTGCGGCTTGTCGACCTCGACGCCGGTCTCTTCCACGAAGGTGGTCGTGACGATGAAGAAGATCAGGAGGATGAAGACGCAGTCGATCAGCGGGGACATGTCGATGCCCGCGCCAGAATCGTCTTCGTCGCTGTTGGATCCAAATCGAGACATGTGGTTTCCCCTTGTTTGAGTGCGCTCAGGCCGGCACGACTTCGCCCTGGTTGCGGCGATGGTGGCATTGGATCGAGACGTTCTCGACATGGGCCAAGAAGGCCTTGTAACCTTCGTGGCGCCTGCCGAGCAGATAGTGGAGGAAGACGCCGGGCAGGGCGATCACCAGACCGGTCTCGGTCGTGATCAAGGCCTCGCTGATGCCTGCGGCGATCATCCCCATGGTCTTCTCGCCCCCCGAGCCGCTGGCCAGGGCCCCGAAGGTGGTCAGCATGCCGGTGACCGTGCCGAGCAGTCCGACCAGTGGTGCGGCGCTGGCGCAGATCTTCATGACCAGGAGGTCCCGCTCGATCGGCGCGGACTCGGACGCTCGCACCTGAGCGAACAGCTCGGATGCCTCGCGCAGGGAACTGCCGCCCTCCACGCGGTCCAGCAGCTCTCCGATGGTTCCCTGCCGCTCCTTGGGACGGTCGATCCAGCGGCGCCAATCCCGCTCCGGCACACGGGTGTGCCCCTTGCCCGCCAGCTCGAGCCACACGTGGGCGCCCATCCCGAACATGACCAGGCCGATGATGGCGATGGGCACCATGGCCCAGCCGCCATCCAGCCAGATCTGGACGGCGCCTTCCAAGAATGGCCGGATCCCCGGCGGCAGACGCTCGAGCAGGCTCGTGAGCATGGTGTCCCCGGCCGGGCCTCAGCCCTTGCCCGCTCCCTGCCCGACCGCAAGGCTGGCCAGGGCTTCGCGCACCTTGGCCTGGACCAGCTGCTCGATGTCGTGGTCCGTCGCGAGGTGCACCCCGGTATGCGCATGTGCAGGCAAAGAGCCATTGCGCTTGGGCTCTGCGAGCTTCAGACGCTCCTCTGCTGTCGCGACCATGCGCAGGAAATTGACGGCCTGCACCTCCATCTTCGACAGGATGCCCTTCGACTTGCGGGTGAGCATGGCGTGGATCAGCAGCGACGGGATCGCCACGATCAGGCCATACTCGGTTGTGATCAAGGCCTGGGAAATGCCGCCGGAAAGGGTCTTCACGTCGCCGGATCCGACCACGGTGATCATCTTGAACGTGTTGATGATGCCGGTCACCGTGCCCAACAGGCCAAGCAGAGGCGCGGAGGAAGCGCACACCCCGATGAAGGGCAGCATGCTGTTGAGGCGCAGCTTGGTGGTCAGCACCGTTTCGAACATGGCCTCCTCGATCAGCTCCTTGGGCTCCCCAAGGTGCTCGGCTCCCGCGCGGAGCATCTTGCCCATGGGGCCTTTGATCGCCTTGGCCTGTTCGAGTGCGGCTTGTTCATCGCCGGCTTCGACGGCATCCATCAGCTCGTCGACGCGCCGCCTGGACGGGTTCCCGAGGAAAGCGAAGCTGGCCCACTTGAAGAGCGCCACCAGCAAGGCCGCACCAGCGAGCACAAAAATCGGCACCATCACCGGGCCGCCGGCGATGATGTGCTCTAGAAGGGTCTCCTGGGTCGCCTCGACCTTGCGGGCGTTCTTGAGCGTGGGGTCCATCACGAGATAGCCCTCGCCCCGGATGGCCAGGTCGCGGGTGGCCTCCGCATCCAGCGGATCCACGAAGCCGATCAGCGCCGGTTCGTTCGAATTGATCCGGGTCTCGGCGGTGCCGGTTGCCTGACCGTCCTTGGCCATGAACACGCCCAGAGGACCGACCAGGACGTAGGTGCCCTCGAGCACCAGACCCCGCTCGTCTACGGCAGGGCCTTCGAAGCGCAGGCCCCCGAAGGCCTCGTCGATTCGATTCAACGAGGCTCCCAGCAGTCCGACCTGGGCGGCGAAGATCTCCGCCTGGGTCAGATTGTTGTTGGCTGGCGCCAGCCTGGCCACCTGCAGCGCCTCGCCGTAACGCTGGAGCTCGGGTATCTGGAGGCGGGAGTCGAAATTGTTCGTGTACTCGCCGAAGAGGTTGGACAGATAGCTGACCGAAGCGCCCAGGCTCTTCTCTTCGTTGAC
The DNA here is from genome assembly GCA_044375105.1 of Planctomycetota bacterium. Classification (GTDB taxonomy): domain Bacteria; phylum Planctomycetota; class UBA1135; order UBA1135; genus JBIKLM01. The sequence goes on along the minus strand of JBILNK010000076.1, from coordinate 4,745 downwards.
CAGGGTGGAAAGCTCGAGGGTGCGCTGCTCGTAGGCGACGGTGGCCGCCTTGGAGGCCGCTCGGGCGGCGGAGAGTTCCTGCTCGAGCCGGGACTGCTGCTGCCCCAGGCCGACCAGATCCGCCTGGGCTTGTTCACGCAGCTGGGACAGCTCGGTCAGCGCACTGGCCAGGTCGAGTTCGAGCTTTGAACGGGTCTTGGCGAAGCTGGGCGTCTCGGCCGAGAGACCACCAAGCTCTTGCACCGCGGACTCCGTTGTGGGCGCAGCCTGGGCGGCTGCGCCGCCACTGCCGGAAGCCGGCGCCGCAGGGGCTTGTCCCTGCGCGGCGTTGGTCAAACTGGCGACCAGGACGCACAGGGCCGCTGACCAGGGATGGAGTTGCTTCTGATTCACGGCGAGCTCCCTATTGGATGGCGATGGGCAGGCGCACGAAGGCCGCCGGCTGGAGGTTGGATTGGATCTCGAAAGCCCGAGCGATCTCGGCTGCGTCCTGATCGGTGCTGGTCCAGACCCAGCCCGCCTCGCTGCCGCTGCCGCTGCCGCGGCCTGCGAACTTGCCGTCCCGACTGATGTAGTAGCCCTGTCCGAGCCCGATGTAGAGGGTGGAGACCTCGGTGGCGGCGCCGTTGGACAGGACGATGATTTCACTGTCCACGTGCAGACCCGCATTCCACTTGTCGATCTCGTTCAGCAGACCGACCACCGTGAGGTAGCGATCGCCGATCGACTGCTTGATCTCGCTGCCCGGCTTCGGCAGCCGCTGTGAGATGGTCGCGATCGCTTCGGACTCCAGCAGCGGCGCGGGCAACCTTGCCAGCACCCCCCGCACCCGCTCCTCGAGAACGGCGATCTGAGCCTCGACGCCTCCGAGGGCGGTCTGCAATGCGTCGCGTCCGGCTTGCACCTCGTTGAACTTCTGGGAGGTGAGTTCGATTTGAGCACGCTTGTCCGACTCGTCGCGCCGCAGCGTGTCCAGCTCCGACCTCAAGAGCTCGAGGCGTCCGGCGAGCAATTCGCGATCGATCTTCCAAGCCGCCTTCTCCTCGGAAATCAGGCGCCGGGTTTCGACCCATTTGGTCAGGGTTTCGCGGGCCAACTCGAGCCCATCCTCTTGGAGGGCCAGGGCGGGCAGCAGCAGTGTGCCCGCGCCCAGCGCGACCAGCAGAGGGCGCCGGGAGGCGATACGGCGATTCGGGCGCGGGAAACCTCCCGAGCCGGGGGGAGCCTGGTGCTTCATGGAGTTGACCTGAGTGGCGGCGGTGCAGATTCCGCGGCTCGCCGCGGTCTTGGCGTCCGGGATCAGAAGGTGAAGGTGAGGCCGAGAGAGAAGTCGATGCCGCGGGTGTAGGTGCTGCGCAGCACGTCGGGGCCGATGAACTCCGAGCGATAGACTTCCTGGATCTCGGGGTTGGTCAGGTTGCGGGCCTGGAACTGGATCTGCAAACCCGGCCCCAGGCGTTGGCTGAGGCTGAAGTTGAGCGTGCCGACCTCCTCTTGATAGACATCCGGCACGAATTGCGTGCCCTGCGCGATGCCCGCCCCCGCCACCAGGGTGTCCCCGGAGACCGAATAGAAGAGCGCCATGGCCAGCCCACGGGCCTCGTTGTCGAAAGTCAGGCCGAGGTTGTAGAGGTACTCCGGTGCGTTCAGCATGCCCCGTTTGGTCAGGTCCTCGCCGAGTACCACCGGGTCGGCGAACAATGCCGACTCGGCGGGCGTGACCGTGACCTCGGAGTCGATCAGCGTGCCGTTGAGGATCACCCCAAAGCCCTCCAGGGAACGGCTGAAGCGATCGAGCTGTTGACGACCCTCCAGCTCCCAGCCGAACAGCCGGCCTTCGGGATAGTTGACCGGCGTAGTGAAGTCGAACAGGGCCTGACGCTGGATGTATTCGATGGGGTCCTGGACATCCTTGTAGAACCAAGACAGCGACAGCAGGGAGCCCTTCTGGGGTGTGTAGTCAGCCCGCAGGTCGTAGTTCTGCAGGCTGGCCATCCCCAGGTCCGGGTTGCCGATGAACACCGGGCCGCCGAGGAACTCCTGCTGGATGATGGGCGAGAGCTCCTTGAAGGTCTGGCGCGCCACCGTTTGGCTGTAGGCCGCCCGCAGGGTGACCTGATCGCTGGGCTCGTATTCGAGTCCGATGGCCGGCAGGACATCATTCTGCGAGAAGTCGACGTCCGCGGCGCCCGGGGTCAGGATCGTCGGCGCGGTCGGGATGGCCGGATTCGTCTGGGGCGGGAACCACAGGGCGAACTGTTCTGGATCGTTCTGGATCTCGATCTGCGTGCCCTCTAAGCGCACCCCGGTCACGACCGAGACCTGCTCCGACAACGGCAGGTCGATCATGCCGTAGACCGCCTGGATTTGCTGCCGACCCGCATAGTCCACGTCGAACTCGGAAGCGGTGATGGCGTGGTCTTCGTTCTCCCAGTTGGCGGACCAGAAATCGTCGAAGGTCCCCGGGAATCCGTTGGCGGCGACCGAGTCCTGGAAGTTGGCGAAGGTGTCCTGGTTGAAGCCGCGCTTGACGTCGTCGCGGAAGCCGCCGAACTTGAGCTCGCCCTTGTCCAGGGTCCATTGCTCGAAGGGCAGGCGCAGGTTGGCCGTGACCTGGTTGCCGTCTTCGCGGATGTCTTCCCAGATGCGCTGGAAGTTGCCCAGGTTGATGTTGTCCGCGGGCGGCAGCGGCAAGAAGATCTCGTTGGCCACGAACTGGCTATCGACCGGGGGCACCCAGTAGGAGCCGAACTGACGACGGTCGGGTTGGTACTGCTTGGCGTAGTTCTTGGAGGCGGCCCAGTCGATGACCGGCTGCTGGAACTCGAAGTTGCCTCCCAGCGCCGAAAGGGGTTCGGTATCGAGGCGGTGCTCGCCGCGCAGCTGGAAGGTCCGGGTGGTGCGCTCCGTGTATTCGAGCGTCTCCGTGCGCAGGTAGGGAGCGGTCTTGAAGCCCGGCTCGTCCAACTGGTTGCCCGGGTCGTCGGGGTCGTTGACGTCGTAGCCGGGGAAGTAAAATTCCTTGCCGCGGGTGTCCTCGGCCAGGATGGCCACGTCCTCGGCGGTGTGGGTCGTCAGGTACAAGGCCCCGAGGCTGTTGCGCTCGCTGCTCAGGCCGAAGCTCATCAAGCTGCCCAAGGACACCGACTGGGAAGCCCGCGTGATGTCGAACAGCGAGGTCACGAACTGGGCCCCGGCGATCTCGAAGGCGAACTGCGGCACCAGCCCCTGGCCGGGATTCTCGAGGAACAGGGCGTCGTTGCGGCCGTCGTCGTAGAAGGAGCTGTCGCGCTCGTAGAAGAAGGTGCCGAAGCCGCCCCAGCTCCAATCCTCGTTGATCTTCTGGCTGCCGCCCGCGGCGATGGACCAGCGCGAGTCGATCGGCGCGGCGCCCTCGGTCACGCCGGCGGCGCCATCCCAGTTTCCGCCCAGGTTCTCGAACTGGATGTCCCGGGAGCCGCCGTCGTTGCCGAAGAAGTCGAGGCCGCCGCCGTTGTAGGTCAGGAAGTTGCCGATGCCGGTGACCTGGCTGTTGCCCCCGAACTGGCCGCGGAACTGCACGATCGGCTCCTCGGGGATATCGCGCAGCTTGACGTTGATGGCACCGCCGGAGGCGTCGCCCTGCTGGTCGGGGGTGAAGGTCTTGGAGACCTGCACGCTCTCCAGGATGTTCGCGGGATACTGGTCCAGCTCGACGGCGCGCTTGTCTTCGTTGGCGGAAGGCAACCGCACCGAGTTGAGCTGCGAGCTGACGTAGCGGTCCGGCAGACCGCGGATCACAGCGAATTTGTCCCCCTGGGTGCTGACCCCGGGGATCAAGCGCGCCGCGCTGGCCGCATCGCTGGCGCCGGCCCGGCTCATCAGATCCGAGCCGATCGAGTCGACCAGGGCCGGGGTCTCGAAGCGCAGGGCCAGGAGGGCCGCCTCCGAGGAGGCCGAGCCGCCGAGCAGGTCCTCGACCACGAACTCCGGCAGGTCCGTGAAATCCGCGGGCAGGGAGACGGTGAGGTCAGTCAGCCGGCCCGGGTTGACCACCACCCCGCTGCGGACCTGGCGCAGGTAGTCGGGCCGCGAGAAGACCAGGGTGTACTGCCCGGGGGGCAGGTCCGGCAGGCTGAAGTTGCCCTGGGCGTCGCTGAGGGCGGTGGATCCGGTTTCGAGGACCCGTACCTCGACCCCCTCCAGGGGACCCTCGAAATCCTTGTCCAGGACGTTGCCACGGATGGTCCCGTTCTGCTGCGGGTGGGCCGCAGCGATCGAGACCGGGACGATGGCAAGGAGGTGCCAGCCCTTCACGGAGGGGATGCGCGGGGGGGTTTGGGGGGAACTCGCTCGGCCGCGAGGGACGCGGGGGGGTGGCCGTGCGAGGGGCGGGAGGTTAGGGGCTTCGCGTTAAGGCGGCCTTAAGACAGCGCTCGCTCTGGGTGTAGTCGCGGCCCCCCAATGCGACCTCCTGACCGGCTAGGCCTGGCGGGTCCGCGAGTTCCCCGGCGATTCGCACGAAGTGCGTGATCGCACGATCCCGTTCCCCGCTGCCGCGCGCGCGGTCAACAGGCTCCGCTCTGCGCGCTGCCCCACAGCCGCCTGATGCTGGGCCCCACTGCGGGGTCCACGACGCCCTGGCAAGGCGAGCCGAGGGCCCCGACACCGCCATGCGGAGCGCGGGGTTCCCGCGCAAGCCGAGTGCGTTTGCCAGCCGCAGGCTCGCCGGAGGTGGCGAGCCTGCGGCAGTGCACGCTCACCAG
>JBILNK010000239.1:0-5091 GCA_044375105.1 Planctomycetota bacterium | reverse complement strand
CGCTCGCCACCCCCCCCAGGGTGGCGAGCGCGCGGCGTCAGAAGGTCGTTCGGCGGGGCTCGGCCGCTCCCGCCGGACATCCCTACGGAGGTTGGGAGGCAGTGTTGACCGACGGGACCCAAAAAATGTCGGGGCGGCCGGCATCCGCCCGGGGCGCTGCCGGGGTGCCCAAGGGGCCGGGGCGGAAAGACCTTCCGGGAGCGTCCTGCCCCGCGGGCGCCAGGCGACTCTGGCCCCTCACTGCAGAGCGAAGCCCTCAGGGCTCCAACGCTGCGGACGATCGGGGGGTGGCGCCCCGGACCGCCCCGGTGAGCCTGTCCGGTGAGCCTGTCCGGTGGACCGCGGGGCCGAGGATGCGCCGGAGCCGCGTCGGCTGGGTTTGCCAGGGCTCGGCGGAATCCACTCGGCGGACTCGGGCGGCGCCACCGGGGCCGCCCGCTGGCGGCCCCGGGGCATGGGGGCAGGCGGGTCGTAGGGCCCGGGAACGGCCGGCGCGGGCTCGGTCCCGAGCGGTCAGCTTCCGAACAGCCCGGTCTTCTTGGTCTTGCGGATCAGCGCCTCGTCGGCCCAGATGATCTCGCCGGTTTCGATGTTCACCAGGTCCAGGTTGAACTGGTAGTCGACGTTCTCGGTCTTGGTGCCGAGGGTCGAGAGGCTGCGGTCGCGCTCCTTCTCGTAGGTGCGCAGGGTGCCGAACAGGATCATGTCCGCGCCGATCTGGCGGCCGAAGGCCTTGGCCGTGTCCGAGAGCACCTTTCCGGAGCCCTGCTGGAAGCGCACCTGGTCCTCGATCGCCGCTTGGCCCTGGGTCCCCGCGGTCAAGCGGAATTTGCCGGACTTGAGCAGCCTGGTCTTCATCGAGTCGGTGATGCCCTCGGTGTCAATGTGCTCCGAGGTGCGATTCTCGACCTTGCCCATGTACAGGACGATGCGCGGATCGCCGCCGTCCTTGGAGGGATGCATGAAGTAGTTGAGCTGGGGCGCGGCGATCAGGGACTCGACCATGTCGCCGGTCAGGGACTGCAGGTCGGACAGGCCGTATTGGATGTTGACCGTCTCGACCGATTCGGGGTCGCCGTAGCGGGTGCTGCTGCAGGCGCTGGTCAGGCAGGCCAGGAAGGCCAGGGAGAGGAGGCGGCGTTGCATGGGATTCGGCGGGTTCGCGGGGAGTCTGTGCTGGGAGGGATGTCGGGGCGTCGAGAGAGCTGGGATCAGCGCACGGTGTCGCGCCGGCGCAGGTTGAGGCGCATCTGGGTGGCGGCGGTGGTCGGGCCGGTGAAGGGCAGGGTGTAGAACTCGCCGCGGCCCAGGTTGGTGCCCTTCCAAGGGGTCGGATCGCCGATCAGGAAGCCGTTCTGGTCGTACCACTCGACGCTGTGCTCGAGCTCCAGGTGGCTGCCGGTCGTGTTGCGCAGCTGGGCTTGCACGAACAGGCGCCCATCGCGGCGCTCGTGGTTGATGCTGACCAATTCCAGGCCGCGCACGCCGAGGAAGCCGGCCTTGGTCTTGTCGACTTCGGTGGTGCGCTCGTCGATCAGGTAGCTGGTGATCGGGCTGGCGCTGCGGCAGGCGCCGAGCAGGCCCAAGGGAAAGAGCAGCGCGAGGGCGAGGAGCGGTTTGTGCATGGAAGGGCGGAGGAGGCGCCAGGGCGCGGGTTCAGGGCTGGCCGGGAGCCGGGGCCGGCTCCAGGCTGCGGTCGATGCGGTTCAAGAGGTCCAGGGCGTCCAGGGGGTCGAGGGCTTCGCTGGCGGGGCTCGGGGCCAGCGAGGAGCCGAACACCGGCTGGCCGCCCACGGCCGCGGCTGAGAGCCGGAAGCCCACGCTGCGGCCCAGCACGAACAGCGTCTCGCCGGGCTCGAGGTAGCGCCGCCCGAGCTCGACCCGACCGGCGCCGGGGGCGTCGAGCACCAGCTCGTGCTCGCCCGGCGGCACGGCCACGCGCAGGGCCTGGAAGCGGTTCGGCAGGGTCAGCCAGGAGCGCAGGTCGGCGCGCTCCGCCACCAGGCTGTAGACGTCGACCGCCAGGGCCGCCAGGGCGCCGCCGCTGCCGTTGTCCTGTAGGTTGTTGCGCAGGGCCAGGCGCGCGGCGTTGCGGATCGCGGTCTTGGCCGCCAGGGCGGCCAGGCGGTCGTCGAGGTTCTCGCGCGCCACCTGCTCGACCTCCTCGATGGTGGCCAGCTCGAAGGACGCGTTCGACAGCGGCAGATCGAGGCGCATGCCCTCCACCGGCTGGGGGCGCGAGACGTACACCGGCACCGCCATGGAGATCACCCCGGCCGGCGTGGGGAAGGCCAGCATGCGCTCCTCCTTGAAGGGCGCCAGGCCGACGCCGGCGATGACCACGATCCAGGCCGGGCGGTCGCCGGTCCCCGGCAAGGCCGGCGAATCGGGATGCTGGGCCAGGAGGTCCGGGAATTCCTCGTGGCGCCCCAGGCGCCGCACCAGCCGGGCCGCCTCCGGCCCGGCGATGCCCAGGCCCACCGACTTGTCCAGCATGCGCCGGTAGTCGATCAGCGCATCGTCGGGGTCGTCCTCCAGCAGGTAGGCGGTGGCGGACAGGAAGTGGCCCAGGCCGCCCGCTTGGTAGCGCTTTTCGTAGAGCTCTTCCTCGCGCTCGAGCAGCTGGTTGGCGCGCCGGACCTCGACGCGCAGGCCGTCCAGGTCGCCCTGCGCCAGGTAGCACAGGGCCAGGAACGAGTGCAGCAGCACGCGCTCGAAACCTTCGCCCGGGTACTCCGCGGCGGTCTCGTTGAAGGTCAGGGTGCCCAGGGTCTCGAGGGCGTTCTCCCCCAGCACGGCGCGGTCCTCGAAGGCGCGCACGGCCTCGACGGCGCCCTCGAAATGGGCGCGGGCCCCGGCCCAGTCCAGGTCGGAGAAGGCCACCGTGCCGGCCTCGGCGCCCAGCAGGAAACGGGACTTGACCTTGTCGCGGTCGGAGAACACCGCCAGGGCCTTCTGGTTGTCGCCGGCTTCGAAGTCGCGCACCGCCGAGCGCAGGCGGTCGGGATAGGAGGCGCAGGCCGCCAGCAGGGCGGGCAGCAGCGCCAGGGCGGCGGCGGGCCTCGGGCGGGTCAGGGGGCGGCTCACGGGAGAGGATCCGGGGGCGGGATACGGGCCCGGCCGGGCGTCGGTTCGTGCGGCTGCCCGGTCCCCTGGCGGGGCGGGGCGCAGGCTCGGGACCTTAGCATGGCGCCCCCGACGGTTCCTCCCCATGGCCAGCCCCGAGTCCCCCCCGCCCGCCGCCACCGCTCGCAGCGGCCCAGGCGAAGCGGCCCCGCGGCGCGAGACCCCCATGATGGAGCAGTGGTGGCGGGCCAAGGACGAGGCCCCCGGAGCCCTGCTGTTCTTCCGCATGGGCGACTTCTACGAGCTGTTCGGGGAGGACGCCGTGGTCGCCTCCCGGGAGCTCGGCATCACCCTGACCAAACGCGACAAGGGCCCGGACGCCCAGCCCATGGCCGGGGTGCCGGTGCGCTCGGTCGAGGGCTACCTGCTGCGGCTGGTGCGCAAGGGCTTCCGCGTGGCGATCTGCGAGCAGCTGACCGACCCGCGCCAGTCGAAGGGCATCGTCGAGCGCGGCATCGTGCGCGTGGTCACGGCCGGCACCCTGACCGAGGAGGATGCCCTCGATGCGCGCGCCTCCAACTTCCTGCTGGCCCTGGCGCGCGCCGGGACGCGGGTCGGCGCCGCCTGGGTCGATGTGTCCACCGGGCGGCTGCTGGCGGCGGAGCGGCCCCTGGCGAATCTGCTCGATCTGCTGGTCGAGGTCGAGCCGGCCGAGGTCCTGCTGTGCCCCGAGCAGCTCGCCGACCAGCCCGAACTGCTGGCCGAATTGGAGCGCCAGTTCGGGCCGCGATTGACCGAGCGCGAGGGCTGGCGCTTCGATCGCGGGGCCGCCCTGCGGGCCTGCCGGCGCCAGTTCGGCGTGCAGACCCTGGCGGGCTTCGGCCTGGAGGACGAGCAGCCCGCGGTGCCGGCCATCGGGGTGCTGCTCGAGTACCTGGCCGAGACGCAGAAGAGCGCCTGCGCCCACGTCCGCAAGGTCGAGCTGGCCGAGAGCGGCCGCCACCTGGTGCTCGATCGCACCACGCGCGCCTGCCTCGAACTGGTCGAGACCCAGCGCGGCGCGCGGCGCGAAGGCAGCCTGCTTGACGTGCTCGACGCCACGGCCACGCCCATGGGCGGGCGCCTGCTGCGCGAGTGGCTGCTGTATCCGCTGGTCGAGCCCGAGCCGATCCTGGCGCGCCAGGCGGCGGTGGCCGAGTGGGTCCAGAGCCCGCTGGCGCGCGAAACGCTGCGCGAGGCCCTGTCGGGCATGCGCGACCTGGAGCGCCTGTGCGCCAAGCTCTCGACCGGGCGCGTCAACGGCCGGGACCTGCTGGCCCTGGCCCAATCGGCGGCGCTGGTGCCGCAGCTGATCGCGGCCCTAGAAGCGGCCCAGGCGGCGCGGCTCCTGTCCCTGCGCGGCATGCTCGACCCGCTCGAGGACCTGACCGAGCGCGTGCGCCGCACGCTGGTGCCCGACCCGCCGCTGACCGTGCGCGAAGGCGGGCTGATCGCTAGCGGCTTCAGCGCGGAGCTCGACGAGCTGCGCCAGATCGCCGGGGACGGCAAGGGCTGGATGGCGCGCTTCCAGGCCGAGGAGAGCCAGCGCTCCGGGATCCCCAACCTCAAGATCGGCTTCAACTCGGTCTTCGGTTACTACCTGGAGGTGCCCCACGGCCAGGTGGAGCGCGTGCCCGAGCACTTCATCCGGCGCCAGACGGTCAAGGGCGGCGAGCGCTACGTGACGCCCGAGCTCAAGGAGTACGAGAGCAAGGTGCTGAAGGCCGAGGAGCTCTCGCGCGACCTCGAATATCGGCTGTTCGACGAACTGCGCCTGTGGCTCTCGGGCCTGGTCGGACGGGTGCTCGACACGGCCCGCGCCGTGGCCGAGCTGGACGTGCTGGCGGCCCTGGCGCAGCTGGCAGCCGAGCGCCGCTACGTGGCGCCGTCGATCGATCGCTCGGGCGAGATCCTGGTGCGCGAAGGCCGCCATCCGGTGATCGAGCGCAGCAGCGCGATCGAGCGCTTCGTGCCCAACGACACCGA
>JBILNK010000074.1:0-18570 GCA_044375105.1 Planctomycetota bacterium | reverse complement strand
CCAGGGCGCGCCGCGCGGCGTGCGGGTGTGGAGCGGGGAGCGTGCCCAGGAGGGCCGCTTCGGGGCGCCCGAGAGCGGACCGGCAGGCCCCGAGTTTCCCTTCGAAGTGCTGTTCGAGGCCGCCGGACAGCGCTTCGTGCGGCTCGAGATCGAGGCCGGCGAGCGCGATCTCGAGCGGCACAGCTTCTGCTTCGATTTGGAGCGCCCGGGCGCGGTCCGCCGCGACGGCTGATCGACCGAGGCCGAGAGCCGATCCGGCCGGGGGCGCCGCTACCATGCGCGCCATGACCCGCGCCCTTCGCCTCCCGATCGCCCTCGGCCTGCTGCTCAGCGCCGGCGCCTGCCACATGACCAAGCCGCGTCTCCCCGAGGCCCCCCGCTATCCGGAAACGGCCACGGTCGACCAGGTCGACGAGTTCCACGGCCAGGCCGTGGCGGACCCCTACCGCTGGCTGGAGGAGGACGTGCGCAGCTCGCCGCGCGTCGCGGAGTGGGTCGCAGCCCAGAACGAGGTCACCGGGGCATACCTGGCGGCGCTGCCGGACCGCGGCCCGCTGCAGCAGCGCCTGGCGCAGCTGTGGAACTACGAGCGCTTCTCGGCCCCGGCGCGCCACGGCAACTGGTACTACTTCTGGCAGAACGACGGATTGCAGCCGCAGTCGGTGCTCTATCGCGCGGCGACGCCCTTCGGCGAGGCCCAGGTGGTGCTCGACCCGAACGCCTGGTCCGCGGACGGCACGCGCGCCTGGGCCGGGGGCGAATGGTCGAAGGACGGCCGCTATCTGGCCTATGGGGTCAGCGTGGCCGGCTCCGACTGGAGCGAGTGGCAGGTGCTCGATCTGGCCAAGCTCGAGCACGTGGGCGGCAAGCTCTCCTGGATCAAGTTCTCGGGCGCGACCTGGAAGCCCGACGCCTCGGGCTTCTTCTACGCGCGCTACGCCGAGCCGGCGCCGGGCTCGGCCTTCCTGGCCAGCAACCTGGACCACAAGATCTATTTCCATCGCATCGGCAGCCAGCAGGCCGAGGACACGCTGGTCTACGAGCGTCCGGACCAGCCCGAGTGGTCCTTCGCGCCGCTCGCAACCCGCGACGGCCAGCACCTGGTGGTGCACATCTTCAAGGACGGCGCGCGGAACCTGGTGCACGTGCTCGACCTGGTCGGCGGGCGGCCGCCGCTCGAGCTGGTGCCCGAGTTCGAGGGCGCCTACAACCTGGTCCACGGCCAGGGCCGCAGCCTGTGGCTCTCGGCGCAGGACCGCGAGACGCCGCGCGGCGCGCTGCTGCAGGTCGACCTCGATCGCCCCGGCCGCGAGAACTGGACCCGCGTGATCCCCGAGGGCGCCGGCAGCCCCACGGCCACGATCGAGGAGATCACCTTCGTGGGCGGCGCGCTGGCCGTGCGCACGCTCGAGGACGCCACCTCGCGGGTCGCGCTGTACGAGCCGGACGGGCGCCTGCGCCGGCGGCTCGAGCTGCCCGGCCTCGGCACGGTGATCGGCTTCGAGACCGATCCCGATGCCAGCGAGACCTTCTTCAGCTTTTCGTCCTTCGCCACGCCGCCGCAGGTCTATCGCCACGAGCTGGCCAGCGGCCAGACCAGCCTGGTGCGGGTCACCGAGGCCCCCATCGACCCGGCCCACTACGAGGTCGCCCAGGCCTTCTACCGCTCGAAGGATGGCACGCGCATCCCGATGTTCCTGGTCTCGCGGCGCGGCCTGGCGCGCAACGGGCGCAATCCGACCTTGCTGTACGGCTACGGCGGCTTCAACATCTCGCTGACGCCGGGTTTCAGCCCCTCGCGCATCGCCTGGCTCGACCAGGGCGGCCTGCTGGCGATCCCCAATCTGCGCGGCGGCGGCGAATATGGCGAAGACTGGCACCTGGCGGGCACCAAGACCCGCAAGCAGAACGTGTTCGACGACTTCATCGCCGCGGCGGAGTGGCTGATCGCCGAGCGTTACACCTCGCCGAGCCACCTGGCGATCCAGGGCGGCAGCAACGGCGGCCTGCTGGTGGGCGCGGTGATGTGCCAGCGGCCGGAGCTGTTCGGCTGCTGCCTGCCGGCGGTCGGCGTGATGGACATGCTGCGCTACCATCAATTCACGGCTGGCCGCTATTGGGTCCACGACTATGGCTCCGTGGAGGTGCCGGAGGAATTCGCGGCCCTGTACGCCTACTCGCCCTACCACCGGCTCACGGACGGCGTCTGCTACCCGCCGACCCTCGTGACCACCGCCGACACGGACGACCGCGTGGTGCCCGGGCATTCCTTCAAGTTCGCCGCGCGGCTGCAGGCCGCCCAAGGCTGCGACAATCCGGTGCTGATCCGCATCGAAACCTCAGCCGGCCACGGAGCGGGCAAGCCCACCGCCAAGCTGATCGAAGAAGCCGCGGACATCTTCGCCTTCGCCCTCGCCCACGTCGGCCGCGGGCGCTGATCCGCACCAGAAGTCGAGCGACCAGCGCCCCGACTCGGGACCATTCCGGGCCGGGGCGCCGCACTTTGTGGTGAGGCCCAGCGCGGCTGTCCGGCCGGGCGACAACCGACTCCCGCTGCGCCCGAGCCTCAGCACCAGCGCGGCGGATGCGATCGAGCAGGTCTGCGGCGGCTGCGAGGGCCGGCCGCGAGCGGCGGGGAGCTGGCCATCGACGCCGCGCCCCTGCCCGGCTGGACCCTGCGCAGGGCCTACAGCGATCACTGGAGCGAACACGGCCCGTTGACCCCCGAGGGCGACCTGTCCCTGGTCGACGGCCAGTACCCCCGCCACATCTTCAACCTGGGCTCCTACACGGGCCTGGGACGCGGCTTCGAGCTGGACCTGGCGGCCTACGTGGCCGAGGACTTCGAGCCGGAAATCGGTTCCGAGTCCTGGCGCTCCGACCTGCGCATCGGTTGGAGTCCACGGCCGGACTTGGCCTGGAGCCTGGGCCTGCAAAGCTTCCACGACGCGCGTTACTTCGAATTCCCCGGCCTCGAAATCCAGCGCGTGTTCTACCTCCAGCTGAGCTGGACCCCCGGGGCTCGGGCCTCGCGCTAAACCTAGGACTCAGCGGCAGTTAGGAGCACAGTCCGGCAGTCCGGTCCGGGGCCCAGCGAGCCCCCGGCCGCAGCACAGCGCCCCGGGCCCGGTAGGATTCGCTGCCTTCTTGCTCGACCGGTAACTTCCCGCCCCTCCCCCCCATGTGCGGCATCTTCGGCGCGCTGCTCGGCCCGGACCCGGCGATCGCGCCCAGCCTGATCGACACTCTCGTGCGGGGCTTGCTGCTGGCCTCCGAGACCCGCGGCAACGAGGCCGCCGGCCTGGCGGTCAACGACGGCCGGAGCGTCGAGGTGATCAAGCAAGCCGGCTCGGTCAAGAGCTTCCTGGCCAACCCGCAGTTTGGGCAGATGCTCGAGCACGCCCGGCAAAGCCACCAGCGCGTCCAGGCCAAGGAGGCCGGGGCGGTGTTCGCCTGCCTGGGCCACTCGCGCATGGTCACCAACGGCTTCCAGTCGGACAACGACAACAACCAGCCGGTGATCGTGCCCGGGGCGGTTGCGGTGCACAACGGCATCATCGTCAACGATGAAGACCTCTGGAAGCGGCACCCCGACCTGACCCGCCGCTACAACGTCGACACGGAGGTGATGCTGGCCCTGCTGCGCAAGCACATGGCCGCCGGGCAGAACGTCCCGGGCGCCCTGCAGGCCACCTTCGGCGAGCTGTTCGGCTCGGCTTCGACCGCCATCTTCCTGGACGATCAGCCGCTCTTGGTGCTGGCCAGCAACACCGGCTCCCTGTTCACCGCCAGGAACCAGCGCGGGACCTTCCTGGTGTTCGCCTCCGAACGCTTCATCCTCCAGGAGCTGATCGCCAAGACCGATCTCGAGCAGCAGGTCGGCAAGCTGGAGCTAGGCCAGATCCGCGCCCGCACCGCGCGCATCGTGCGGCTCTCGGACCTGTCCTCCGAGGAGCTCGAGCTGCCCGTGGCCCCGACCCCGCGCACCCCGGCCTGGTGGGAGCTGCCGGGCGCCGATCGGGGCCTCCCGGTCGCCAGCCTACCCAACGACGGCCGTCCCCGCCCCGGTGCGCGCCTGGCCCTGCACGATCGCTCCAAGACGCGCCGCGAGGTGCGCCGCTGCAGCAAGTGCATCCTGCCGGTCACCTACCCGTTCATGGACCTCGACAAGGACGGGGTCTGCCGCTATTGCCGCAATTGGAAGCAGATCCAGCCCAAGGGCAAGGAAGCGCTGCTGAAGGCCGTCGAGCCCTACCGCTCCAAGGACGGCAGCCCGGACGTGATCGTGGCCTTCTCGGGAGGCCGCGATTCGGCCTACGGCCTGCACTACGTCAAGAACGTGCTGGGCATGAATCCCGTGGCCTTCACCCTGGATTGGGGCTTGGTCACGGACCTGGCGCGCCGCAACCAGGCGCGCATCTGCGGCAAGCTGGGCGTCGAGCACATCCTGCGCAGCGCCAACCTGACCGCCAAACGGCGCTTCGTCAGGAAGAACGTCGAAGCCTGGCTCAAGCAGCCCGACGTGGGGATGGTGACCCTGTTCACCGCCGGGGACAAGGAGTTCTACCACCACGCCCGGCAGTTGCGCAAAGAGACCGGGATCAAGCTGGTGATCTTCTGCACCGGCAACATGATCGAGGATACGCCCTACAAGACCGGCCTGTGCGGCATCCGCGAGGACGATCACGGCATGACCCTGACCGGCCTGTCGCTGCGCAACGAGATGGCGCTGCTCTGGTACTATCTCAAGCGCTACCTCAAGAACCCGGCCTATTGGAACGAGTCGCTCTGGGACACGCTCAAGGCCTACTATTACACCTTCGTAGTCAAGGACGACTTCCTGTACCTGTTCCACTACCTCGATTGGCGCGAGGAGGAGATCGTCGGCACGATCCGCCGCGAGTACGACTGGGAGGTCGCCACGGACACCAAGAGCACCTGGCGCATCGGCGACGGTACCGCACCCTTCTACAACTACATCTACACCACTATCTGCGGCTTCACCGAGGACGAGGTGATGCTGTCGAACATGGTGCGCGAGGGGCATCTCGGCCGCGACGAGGCCCTGCGCCGAGCCGCCGAGTACGGCCGTCCGCGATTGCCCTCGATCCGCGAATACGCCCAGATCGTCGGCTTCCAGTGCGAGGAAGCCCTGCGGATCATCAACGCGGCGCCCAAGCTGTATTGATCGGTCGAGGCCGGCGCGCCGCGATCGCCCCGGCCGCGACCCGCGGGCTTCGCCGGCGGCCGCCGAGTCGGCGGCCCGCGGCGGCCCCCCCTTGCCACCCTGCTAGCACCACGCGACAGCGAGGCTGGCGCCGGCCCCAGCGGAGCGCGCCCTTCGCGGCCCGAGCCCTCGCGGATCGACCCCGCCCGCGCAGTTTTCCCCGCCCTTCCCAGGCTCGCCCCGCTCTTCAGCCCCGTGGACCAGACCCAGGACAGCCAAGCTCGCCGTCTGGACGTGGGGGTTTTCTGGAATCTCGGTTCCCTGGCGATCCTGGGGCTCTCGGGCTTCCTGATGCTGGCGCTGATCGAGCGCTGCTACGACGCCGAGACCCTGGGGCGCTTCCAGCTGATCTGGGGCGTCTACGTGGTGCTCTCTCAGCTCGGCGTGGGCGGCCTCGATCGCTCCGTGCTGCGCGCCGTCAGCCAGGCGCGCGGGTCGCCGGAGCGGATCCGGCGCCTGGCCTGGGGCGCCCTGGCGCCCGGGCTGCTGCTGTCCGCCGGGGTGGCGCTGACGCTGGTGTCCCTGCGCGGCACTTTCGCCGCTTGGCAGGGCAGCCCGGAGCTGGTCGAGATGGCGCTGTACGCGGCGCCGGGGCTGTTCTGCTTCAGCGTCAACAAGATCCTGCTGGGGGTGGTCAACGGACTCGAGCGCATGCGCGCCTTCGCGGTCTACCAGTCCCTGCGCTACCTGGCCATGCCGGCGGGCGTCTGGCTGTGCTCCGCTGCCGGCCTGCCCGGCAGCCGCGTGACCCTGCTGTTCGCCCTGGCGGAGGGCTTGCTGCTGGCGATCCTGGTGTTCGAGTTCCTGGCGACCGTGGGAGGCCCACGGCGCGGGGCCCTGGGGGAGAGCGCGGCCCATTTGCGCTTCGGCGTGCGCGGCCTGTTGGCCGGGGTGATCCTCGAGCTCAACACGCGCCTGGACGTGATCATGCTGGGCCGCTTCCTGCCGGAGGACGCCTCGGTCGGCATCTACAGCCTGGCCGTGGCCGTCGCAGAGGGGGTTTTCCAGGTCCTGACCGTGCTGCAGAACAACTACAACCCGCTGCTGGCCCAGGCCCTGATCGGCGACCGCGCCGGGCTGCCGGACCTGGTCCAGCGGGGCAGGAAACAGGGTTTTCTGCTGCTGGCGGGCCTGGGGATCGTGGCCGCCCTGGGATACCCCCTGGGAGCCGACCTGCTGATGGGCGATCCGGCCTACCGGGCGGGCTGGCTGCCCTTCGGGCTGCTGATCGCGGGAACCGTCTCGGCGGCCGCCTGGCTGCCCTTCGGCCAGATCCTGCTGATGGGCAATCGGCCGGGGCTGCACAGCGCCTACATGCTTTCGATCCTGGCGGTCAACGCCCTGGGCAACGCCCTGCTGATCCCGCGCCTCGGCCTGGCCGGGGCGGCCCTGGGCACGGCCCTGTCCCTCACCTGGTCGGCCCAGGCCCTGCGCTGGCTGGCCCGGCGCGCCCTCGGGGTGCGGCTCTAGCCTCTCCGGCCGGAAGAGCGAGTATCCTCGTGGCGGTTTCCCTGAACGCCCTCCCCCACCGCGGTCCGCCCGCCCAGCAGGACCCATGCAACAAACGACCTCCGGTCCCGCTGCGTCCGTCCGCCCCCAGCGGGTCTTGTTCCTCGAGATCAACGAGGCCGAGCGCCATTTCCTGGAAACCTACGCGGCCCAGGGTCACCTGCCGGCCTTCCAGAAAATCCTCGACGAAGGCGTGCTGCTGAACACGCGCATCCCCGGCTGGGATGCCCGCAAGGAGCGCGCCTGGCGCGACATCAGCCCCTGGATCATCTGGCCCTCGGTCTACACCGGTCTCCTGCCGGCCGAGCACGGCATCGTCGGCTTCGGCCAGGACACCGCGAGCCTGCGCGAGCGCTGCGTGTGGGACGTGCTCGATCGCCAGGGCGTCTCCACCGGGATCTTCGGCTGCCTGATGAGCTACCCGCCGCGCAGCCACGGGGCGGCCAAGTTCTATGTGCCCGAGGCGCTCGCCGATTCCCCTGAGTGCTTCCCCGAGGAAGCCCGCCCGGTGCAGGAATTCTCCGTGCTGGCTGCGCGCAACTACAGCGAGGGCTTCGGCTGGAACGGCGTCGCGGTGCTGGGCAAGCTGCTGCGCTCGATGAGCGCCGGGGTCAGCGCCGGCACGGTGGCCAAGACCCTGTTGCAAATCCCGGCGGAGAAACTGGTCGGCGCCCACAAGGAGCCCGAGCGCGCCATGCTGGCATCCTACATCGGCTATGAGGCCTTCAAGGGCCTGTATGCGCGCCATCAGCCCCAGTATGCCGCGCTGCACCTGAACCACGTGGCCTACGTACAGCACCGCTACTGGCGCGCCGCGGAGCCGAACCGCTTCGCCGAGCAGCTCTCGGAGACCGACCGGCGCTTCTTCGACCGGGTCGAGCAGCGCAAACGCTACGAGCAGCGTTTCGCCGATTGGATCCTCAAGGCCTTTCGCTACACGGACCGCGTGCTGGCCGAGATGATGGCCAGCGTGCCCGATGACACCCTGGTGCTGCTCGGCACGGGGCTCGGGGTGCGGCCCTTCGATCCGTGCAGCGAGATCCACAATCCGGTGGTGCGATTGGTGCGCGAGCGCGAGCTATTCGACGCCGTCGGGCTCCAGGCCTATCAGGTTCTGCACCAGATGAACCCAGACGTGACCGTCAACTTCGAGGACGAGACCAGCGCCGCCCAGGCCCTCGAGGTGCTGGGCGGGCTCTACGCCCTCGAGGACGAAGGCCTGTTCGCCATCCAGCGCCGCGGCAAGCAGCTGTTCCTCGAACTGAACGTGCCCCGCGGCGGCCTGTCCGGCCCGGGCGCCAGGATCCGCCATCGCCAGCGTCCGGGCTGGTCGGTCGAATCGCGCCGGCACATCGCCGAGCACTGGAACAATGACCAGTCCACTTCGCACCACAAGGACGTGGGCCTGCTGATGGCCTGGTGCAAGGGCCGGCGCGTGACCAGCGATCACAAGAGCATCGCAGTCACCGACATCGCCCCCACCATCCTGGCCCAGTTCGGCATCGGCCCCCAGCCCTGGCACCGCCCGGAAAGGCTGCCCGCCTTCCGGATCGAGAGCTGACTTGGCCGCCCCCGAGACAGCGCCGCTGACGCCGCCGATGACACTGCCGATGGAGGTCGCCAGCCCCGCCTCCGGCTCCGAAGCCCGCCCCTTTGGCCGGGTCCAGGTGGCCGTGGTGATCCCCTGCTATCGCGTCGAACGGCACATCGCCGGGGTCATCGCCGGCCTGCCAGCCTGGGTCGACCTGATCGTGGCCGTGGACGACAAGAGTCCCGACGGCACCGCGCGGGTGCTGGCCGGCTTGCGCGATCCGCGCCTGGTGATCGAAACCCACGCCCAGAACCGCGGGGTCGGCGGAGCCATGCAGACGGGCTTCAAGATCGCGATCGCGCGCGGCATGGATGTGATCGTCAAGGTCGACGGCGATGGCCAGATGGACCCGCAGCACCTGCCGGCGCTGGTGGCGCCGCTGGTCGCGGGCGAAGCGGACTTCACCAAGGGCAATCGTTTCGTGGACACCAAGGCCCTGCGCTCGATGCCGATCGTGCGCCTGGTCGGCAATGCCGGGCTCGGTTTCCTGGTGCGCATGGCCTCGGGTTATTGGTCGATGTTCGATCCGGTCAACGGCTACGTGGCCATCCGGCGCGACGTGCTGACCCTGATCCAGCGGCCGCTGCCGGAGCGCTACTTCTTCGAAAGCGGGCTCTTGATCGAGCTGGGCATCCTGCGCGCCCTGGTGCAGGACGTGCCCATGCCGGCCCGCTACGGGGACGAGCAATCATCCCTGTCGATCACGCGCACCCTGTTCGGCTTCCCGCCCCGGCTGCTGGCCGGGCTGCTGCGGAGGGTGCTGTGGCGCTACTTCATCTACGACTTCGCCGTGGTTTCGATGCTCTTGACGACGGGGTTGCCGCTGTTCCTGTTCGGGACGATCTACGGCGCCCTGACCTGGTTCAGCCTGGGCGGCGAGGGATTCGCCAGCGCCGGTCAGGTGATGCTCGCCGCCATGCCGATCATCCTGGGCTTCCAGCTGCTGCTGCAGGCCCTGGTGCTGGACGTGGGCGGCGTCCCCAAGAAGCCGCTCTGCCGCGGCCCGCTCTGAAGCCCGGGGCGCCCAGCCTGCGCGGGCGGCCCGGGCGAATCGAAGCGCCGGGCCCGGAGGCTGGGCAGCCAGCTCGAGGCCTCAGGTTCGCCGGGGGGGCCTCAGCGGGCCGCCGTGACGTTCGCGCTGCGATGCACCAGGACCGCGGGACCCCACAGACCCCGGGCCAGGACCCGGTGAAGCAGGTCCTCGTCTTGATAGTCGCGTTGGTAGGCGATGCGCACGGTCGCGCCGCCCGCGGGGATCCAATAAGCTCCGCCGCCCAGCAGCTCGAGCCCCCGCAGCATGGCCTGCATCGCTTTGGGGTGATCGATGGGGCCCAGAAGCGCCGCGTCCGGGTTCACACCGCGCAGCGCCTCCGCGAACTCCGCCCCGCTGGGATCGGCGAACAGGCCATCGGCGATGAATCGCCCTTTGAGCTGCCAGACATGCACCCGCGGGCCGACAATCTCCTTGCCGGCTGCCAGGGAGCGCTCCAGGTACCAGAACCAGGGCTGGTGCTGGGGGGTCGTGCGCAGGTGCTCGCGGAAGGCGGGATCGACCCGCACGATGCGCGGCGGCGCCACGTTTGGCGAGGTCACGATCGTGGCGGAAACATCCCGGCCTATGGGTCCCAGGTCATTCGCGGCGCGCTCCCAGGTGTCGGGCAGCGAGCGCAGCATCAGCAGCCGGCCGCAGACGAAGCTCGGGAAGGCCAGCAACAGCAGGCTGCTGGCCAGGGCCAAGGCGCCGCGCCGCTCGGTCGCAGCCAGGGACCACAGGCGCTCGAGCAGCCAGGCGCACAGGATCGCCAAGGGCGGCAGCAGCGGGATGAAGAAGCGCGGGAAGGTCTTGCCGAGCAGGCCGATCAAGAGCCCATAGGGCAGCACGAAGCCGAGCAGGAGCAGCAGCGGCCTCCAGCGGAAATCCCCGCGCCCGCGCAGGCGGTCGAGCACGAACAGGCCCAGCCCCAGCGCTCCCAGACCGAGCAGCAACGGATCGTGGTCGTACAGGAAGCGCGCCTGTTTGACGAAGCCGCTGGCGTCGAACCAGGCGCGCTCCAAACGGTGCGGAAAGCGGTAGGACTCGCCTTCGCTCCACGTGCCCGGCGGCGGCGGATCGAACAGGAACGGCCAGAACAGCGGCAGGGCCGCCAGTCCGCCCAGCAGCGGCCACAGCAGCCGGATCAGCGGTCGCGGCTGGCTGCGCTCGGCGAGCAACAGCGCCAGGGGCAGCACCGGAACGAGGCAGATCGCCGAGTGCAGGCTGCCCGCCGCGAGGCAGGTCACCAGACCGAGGGCCAGGAAGCGCCCGTTGCTGGGCCGTTCCCGGGCGCGCAGGGCGGCCCACAGGCACAGCAGCACCAGCGTGGCGAAGGGCGCGTGGGGCCGGGCCTGCTGCGAATAGTTGAGGTGCAGCAGGCTGGTGGCGAGCAGGGCCGCCGCCAGCAGCGCGCCGCCGCTCGACAGCCAGCGCCGGGCGATCAGGAAGGTCAGCGGCACCGCCAGGGCCGAGAGGGCGGCGCACACACGCCGACCCTGCAGATAGGGGCTGGCGGCGGCCCGCAGGTGCTCGGCTTCGTGCGCCGGATCGAGGGGCAGGTCACAGGTTTCGACCGGCAGCAGAGCGATCAGCCGCGAGATCAGGTGCGGGTAAGTCGAGCGCGCGAACTCGACCTCGCGCTCGCCGGTCTGGAACTCGCGCGCCTGCAGCACGAGTTGAGCATCCGGCTCCGGATGGTGCGGAAGCAGGTAATCGAGAGCCCACCAGCGCAGGGTCAGGGCACAGACCGTGAGCAGGCAGAGCGCGAGCGCGGCCCTGGGCAGGGGACCGGCAGTCGTCATGGGGGGGCAGGCCGGGGGCAGTCCGACCTTTCGAGGAAATGGGCGCGGATCGAGGGCAGAGATCCAGCGCCGCGGGGAAGCGTCCCGGGGAATTTGGGGAGTCCGCGGGGGCCCTAAGGTTCTAACCCAAAAGACAAAATTTCAGGCTTCCCTGAGGGCATGCCCGGCCAGTGGGTTTCTGGGAAACCACCGCCCCTGGACCGAGGACGGCCTGCCGGAACCCCGCCCGCTGGTATTCCGGACCCGCCGGACCGGCGGTTTTCAGCGTTTTCCTGCCCGGAAGCCCGGCGGGCGCGGGCCCGGCGGGCGCGGCGCCTCGTCCATCAGGCGCACCAGCTCCTCGCCCAACAAACGGAATTCCTCGGCCCGCGGCGAGGAGCGGCGCCAGACCAGGCCCACATCGCGGCAGGGCTGGGGGGCTTCGAAAGGCCGCAGGATCACCCCCTCGCCGGAGCGCGCTTCGATCGCTGCGGCGACCTCGGGCAGCAGGGTCAGCCCGAGGCCGTTGCTGACCATTTGGACCAGGGTGCCCAGGGAGGAGGCCCGGAAGCGCTGGTCCTCGCGCGCGCCGCGCTGCGAGCACACGGCCAGCGCCTGGTCCCGCAGGCAGTGGCCGTCCTCCAGCAGCAACAGCTCCTGGCCGTGCAGGTCGTGCTCGTGGACCGAAGCGCGCTGGGCCAGGGCGTGGTCCTTGGGCAAGGCCAGCAGGAAGGGGTCGCGGAACAGCAGCAGGGAGTCGAGGTCGGCGCCGCCGGCCGGCAGGGCCAGGAGCAGCACATCGAGCTCGCCGGCGTGGAGGCGCTCGAGCAGCCGCTGCGTGAACTCTTCGCGCAAATAGAGCCGCAGGGCCGGGAAGCGCTCGCGGATGCGCGGCAGGGTGCGCGGCAGGACGTAGGGCGCGAGCGTCGGGATGATGCCGAGGCGCAGGTCCCCGGAGAGCGGATCGAGGGCCGAGCGGGCGGCGTCGGAGAGCTCGTCGAGCTGCTCGAGCACCAGCCGAGCACGGCGCACGGCCTCGCGGCCGGCGCGGGTCAGCAGCACCTTGCGCTTGGTGCGCTCGAACAGCTGCACGCCGAGCAGCTCCTCGAGGGCCTGCACCTGGGCCGAAAGGGCGGGCTGGCTGATCGAGGCCAGCTCGGCGGCACGCCGGAAGTGCAGGGCCTCGCCCAGGGCCAGCAGGTACTCGAGCTGGCGCACGGTGGGGCGCTCGCGCGGGGTTCGGGCGGCGGTGCGGGGGGCTTGGACCTGGGACCTGCCGGCGGGATCGCTGGACGAATCGGCGTTCATGTCCGAATGATAACCCAAGGCGATCAAAGTATCTCGGAGAATAGGCTGGAACGATCAGCAGCCCGGGCCGATGTTGGGGAGCGCTGCCCCGGTGTGGGGCCGCCATCCCCCTGCTCCCGTCCTCCCATGCTGACCATCGGCGACCGCCTGCCCTCCTTCCATCTCAAAGCCACCGTGGAGCGCGAGCGCCCGAGCTCCGCCTTCAAGGACCTCAGCGACAAGAGCTTCCCCGGCAAGTGGCTGGTGCTCTTCGCCTGGCCCAAGGACTTCACCTTCGTGTGCCCGACCGAGATCGCCGCTTTCGGCAGACTAAACGCCGAGTTCCAGGCTCGCGACGCGCAGGTCCTGGGCCTCTCGACCGACAGCGAATTCGTGCACCTGGCCTGGCGCAACGCCCACGAGGACCTGCGCGACCTGCCTTTCCCGATGCTGGCGGACGTCAAGCGCGAGCTGAGCCAGTCCCTGGGCATCTTGGATCGCGAAGAGGGCGTCTGCCTGCGGGCCACCTTCATCGTCGACCCCCAGGGCGTGATCCAGCACGTCACCGTCAACGGCCTCAACGTCGGCCGCAATCCGCAGGAGACCCTGCGGGTGCTCGACGCCCTGCAGACCGACGAGCTGTGCCCCTGCAATTGGACCAAGGGCCAAGACACCCTGCACGTCGCCTGAGCCGGACTCCCGCCATGCAAAGCCTCTCCCCGGCGCTGATGCGCCTGCGCGACAAGCTCCCCGAAGCGGCCAAGGACCTGAAGCTCAACCTGCAGTCGGTGTTGTCTTCGGACCAGCTCAGCGCGCGCCAACGCCTGGGGACCCTGGTGGCCTGCGCCTTCGCCAGCGGCTCCCCAGAGCTGCTGGCGGCGGCCCGCGAGCAGTGCGGCGACGAGCTCGGCCTGGAGAATCAGGCCGCGGCCGAGCGCATCGCCGCGACGATGGGCATGAACAACGTCTATTACCGCTTCCTGCACCTGGTCGAGGACGAGGAATACGGGCGTTTACCTGCACGCCTGCGCATGCAGGCCCTGGCCCACCCGCCCGGGGATCGCCTCGATCGCGAACTGTGGGCCCTGGCGGTTTCGGCCTTGAACGGCTGCGGGCAATGCATCCAGGCCCACGAAAAGGTCCTGCGCGAAGCCGGCGCCAGCCGCGCCATGATCCAGGACGCCGTGCGGATCGCTGCGGTCGTGGGCGCCTTTGCCACGGCGCTAGGGCACCCGGCCTGAGGAGCGCGAACGTCCGCGCTGTCTTCGACGCGCAGCCGAGCTCGAAGCGAGCCAGCAGCCGGTCGTCTGCCTGCCTGCGCCCATCGAGAGCTGGCCGCGGGCTGCGGTCCTGCCCGTGCGAGCCCTCGAAGCGACGGTTTTCCCGCGCTCAGGCCGCGCTGCGGTCCTCGGCGGCGGTTGCGTCCGAGTCCGATTGTGGAGCCGGCCGACGCTCGCACCGCGGAGCGGCCCAGAACGACAAGCCCAGCCACAGGCCGCTGGTGCAGAGGGCGAAAACGCGCATCTCGACGCTGTTCCAGACCAGGGGGCTGGCCAGGAACAAGATCAAGAAACAGCCGCGCAGGCACCACAGGCCGCTGCCCATGCGCTCGCGCATGGCCTGGGTGCACAGCAGCACCGCCACGCCGGCGAAAAACAGCCAGGAGGCGGCGCTGGCGGCCGGGGCCCGGGAGAGCCCGCTGGCCTGGGCCACGGTCAAGCCGGCGGTCACTAGGATCGAGAGTCCCAGCACGCCGCCGGCCAGCCACAGGAAGGTCCACAGGCGCGGGCGGCGCGGTGCGAGGGTCTCGGGGGAGCTCGGCGGATCGATCGCGGCGGGCGCGCTCATGCCATCTGGATCGGCGGCTCCTGCCGCAGAGCTTGAAGCCCGCAGACTCCCAGGGGCGCTCCGCCGCCCAGCGGCGGGCCAGGCCTGCCGCCCGCCCGCCCCTGGAACACCCCAGGGGCCACCCGAGCGGCCAAAATCGCCCGGGATGGACCTGGACGCCGCCGAGCTGGCCCGCCGGATCGCCGCCGGTGAGGGCCCGAGCCTCGAGTTCAAGAGCGGGCTGCCCGGCCCCGGCAAGCTGGCCCGCACCCTGGCGGCCTTCGCCAACTCCCGCGGGGGCCTGGTGCTGATCGGGGTCGCGGACAACCGCGCGCTGCTGGGGGCCCCGCGGCCGGAGGAAACCGCCCGGGAGGTGCGGGCGATCGCTGCCCGGGAGGTCGATCCGCCCCTCGAGCCCCACGTCGCCGTCGTGGCCATGGGACCCGGGGGTCAGCAACGCTTGGTAGCCTGCTGGCAACCGCGCAGCGCCGCGGGACCGCACCGCGTCCTCAACGCCGCCGGCGAGCCGGAGCTGCCGGTGCGCGTGGGCGCATCGAACCGGGCGGCCAGCGGGGCGACCCTGAGGGCGTTGCTGAGCGGAGGTCGGCCAGGGCCGACCGATGCCCTGGAGAAGCGCGTGCTGGAGTGGGTCTCGAGGCGACCGGCCAGTCGCCAGGGCGGCAGCAACGGGGCCACCGCCGCCGCCTTCGCGCTGGAGCAAAACATCGGCTTGGCGCGCTCCAAGAAGGCCTTCCTGGCCCTGGAACGGAGCGGACTGCTGTACGGCTCGGGGGAGGGCGCGAAGCGCTTCTACTGCCGACCTTGATGCCCGCGGGGCGAACCGGTCGGCAGGTTTTGGACGCGCCCCCCCAAGCCTGAGTGGCCTCCAGCGCCCGGCCGCTGGCCCGCAGGCCACCGAGCCCGGGCCGCGTCGCGGGCGCCCCGTGGGGACCCCAGCGGGCGGCCAGCGGGGCTCGGCAGAGCTCCAGCCGAGCTCGAGGCCGGCCCGCGGGCGCGCCCCGCAGCGCGGCCGGCGACGAACGCTTCCGTGCAGCGAGCGCGGGGCCGCGCTCTAGCTCCCTGGAACCGAAGGCTCCGGAAGCTGCGCGGAGGCGCCTCGATCGGCTGCTAGACTCCGCGCCCCATCGTCGTGGTTCAGCGGCCCTCGTGCGCCGCAAGCAGTCCTTGGAAACGGTCGAAATCCAACGCTTCGAGCCCGCAGGCCCCGCGCGGCCGCGCTCGCTGCTGATCGCCCACGATCTGTTCCGCAACGTGCGCTCGTGCGCCCCGCTGGGCGAGGCCCTCTCCCGCGAAGGCTTCAGCGTGCTGGCGGTCGGTTTGCCCGGCCACGGAGAGAGCACTTGCCACAAGGGCGAGCTCGGCTTCTACAACTTCGAGGACTACGTCGGCCCGATCGCCCGGCGCCTCGAGCGCATCGAGCCGCGCCCGGTCGTCCTGACCCACGGCGCCGCCTCGCTGTTCTTGTGCCGCATCCTCGAACAGCGCAAGGAAAAGGCCTTTCACGTGGGCGATCTGCCCGCCGCGATCTTCCTCTCGCCCCTCGGCCCCGAGGGCCTCAAGCCGATGGTGCGCGGACTCAAGCGCCGCCATCCCCTCGACGGGCGCCTGGGCTGGATACAAAAGCAAGCCTATCGCTGGGTGCGCACGCCCCAGCTGGCCGCCGAGCTATTCCTGAGCCATCCTCAGGGCGTCGATCTGGCCGCCTACCACCAGACCGTCCAGGACGAGTCCTGGCGGGTGGTCGCTTCCCTGGCGCGCGGACGCGAGATCCCGCCGCTGTATCAGCGCCTGCCAGCCCGGGTGCTCGTGGGCGCCGACAGCCGCGTGTCGCCGCCGGCCTCTACCCGGCCCTTCGCCGAGTTCCTGGGCGTGCCCCTCGAAGAGCTGCCCCAGCGCGGCCACGACCTGCTGGCCGCACCCGGCAGCGAAGCCCTGGCCCGCGACCTGGCCAACTGGATCGAGGGCCAAGGTCTCGACCGGTGAGGGCCCGCAAGGCGCATCGGTCGCCTCAGGGCCCCTCAGGCTGCCTGATCGGTCCCGCGGGCGAGCTGCCAGCGCTTGAGCAGCGCGGTGAGCGCCGGCGGCGGCCCCTCGCCGGGGGCCTCTTTCCAGCGGAATTCGAGGCCCACGAAGAATCCCGCGGCCATGGGACGCGCCTGGCGCAGGATCGCAGGCAGGTCGAAGCACAGGGGGGCTTCTTCAGGCCCCCAACAGGCGAAGAGCAGCCGGCCGAGGGCGCCCGCGCGGAGCTCGCGGGCTGCGTCCCGGGGGAATAGGCCCCCGAGGCCGAATTCGGAAAGGTCCCACAGGTGCGCGTGGAGGGCCGGCCCCTTTTCCGGCAACCAACGCACCTCGATGCGCTGCCCCTCCGGTGGGCGCGTGCGCTGCACGCGGCGACGATCGTTGTTCATGCTCATGGAACTCAGGCCGGTCGGGCCAAGCGCGAGGAGGCCGCCAGGTGCCGCTCGAGGGCCCCAAGCCCCGTCACGATCACGGCGCGGAAATCGCAATCAGGATCGCTGATCAAGGCGGCGTCGTTGATCAGCTCGCTGCCGGGTGAGGCCTGCAGCAGGACCTCGGATACCGCGGCGTTCAGGTTCTGGTTGCCGAGCGTTTGGACCAGCTGGGGCTGGCAGCGCGTGATCAGCGCCGAGAGGGCCACCCGCGAGCTGATCGAGAGCGAGAGCCAGTCGCCGCCGCTGGGAGCCAGGATCATGGCGTCCACCGGGGGCCAGCGCTCGCCGAAGGCCTCGTAGGGCTCGTCGGGATCGACCAGCAGCAGCTCGAGGACGCGCTCCGCGCCGGCGGAGAAACTGAAGGTCAGGGCACGCGCCGAGCGCGAGAGGCACTTCGAGATCTGGCCTTCGGAGAGCGGCGCGGCCAGAGCGCTGAGCGCCAGCACGCCGGATTCGAGCGGTGCGACCAGCAGGAGCTGGAGGGCTCCGGGCGCGTGCAGCTCGGAGAGGAAGGTGTCCAGCTCCTCGGCGCGCAGCAGGGCCAACTCCCCCAGGTTGAAGGGGTCGGAGAGCGACTGGGCCAGGGAGCGCACGTCTTCGGCGCTGGTGCGCCGGCGCTCCTCGAGGGCCGCCTGGAAGCGCAGCTCCGGGGCGCAGGCGCTGGGCGACTCTTTGGGGCCGCCGTATTGATCGAGGCGCCGCGCTGCCTCCAGCATGAGGCCCGTCGGGCTGCCGAAGATCGTCTGGGGCACCTCCTGTTCGGAGCGGCCCGACAGGAATTCGAACTCGCCCTCGCTTTCGGCGAACAGGCGATAAACCGCGTCGGGGCCCTGCAGGGTGGCGAAGGTCGCGTGGCGGATGCGGCCGTCCTCGAAGAACAGCACTCCCCCGCCGCGGCGGGTCAGGATCGAGAGCATGCCCGAACGCTGCCCGTTCTCGAGGATCGTGAGCAGGTCAGAGAAGGCCAGGCCGCGGAAGTTGCCCGCCAGCTCGTAGCGCCGGCCGCGCCATTTCGAGCGCGCCAAGCGCACGCGGCGCATCAGCGCATCGATACGCGCCATCAGCTCTGGCACCGAGACGGGCTTCGAGAGCACGTCGTCGACGCCTTGCTGGAAAGCCGACACGCGCCGGGGAGCGTCGCCGCTGGCGCCCACGAAAAACACCGGCAGGGTGCGCCAACGCGGCTCGCGGCGCAGGCGCCGCAGGAGCCCGAAGGCCTGCTCCAGGCCGGTGTCGGCGTCGGCGATGACCAAATCGATGAGCGTGTGGCCGAGCAGGTAGACGGCGCCATCGGCGTCGTGCGCCAGGTGCACCTGATAGCGACCGCTGGAGGCCAGGGACTGCTCGAGCGCCTGGCGAGCCTCGACGTCCGGGTCGACCAGCAGGATCCGGCAGTCGATGGCCCGGGGAGCGGCGGCTGCATCGGGCTTGGGCGAGATGTCGGGCATGAGGGGCTCGGCCAGCGCCGACGGCTTCTGTTCGGTCCGGCGGGTCCGGCGACTTGAAACCGGCGGGCGGGCCCCCGGTGAGATCCCGGCGGCCCGGGGCTGGCCCGGCCTGGGAGCAGGGGCCGGGCGACGTCCCGCGGGTCCGCGGGCGGCCCGGGAACCCGCCAGGCAGCCCGGGAGCCCGGGAGCGCACGGGGCGACCCGCGACGACCCCGCCCCGGGAGCCTGGCCAGGAACAAGGACAGCCTGCGGGACCGGCAGGGCGAGGCGCCGCGTCCTTCAGGAACGCGGGGCTGCCCCGGGGCATGCCGGTCCATCGCCAGCCGACAACCCAGCCCCGGCAAGCCCCAGGCCAGCCCCGCGCCAGCCCGCGCGGCCCCGCGCGCCGTC
>JBILNK010000238.1:0-5141 GCA_044375105.1 Planctomycetota bacterium | reverse complement strand
AACGGGCCGCGCCCCGAAAAGGACGGCACCTACAGCGAGCGCACCAAATACGGGCTGATTTCGGTCGTGATCCACGAGGTGGGCCACAACTGGTTCCCGATGATCGTCAACTCGGACGAGCGCCAGTGGACCTGGATGGACGAGGGCCTCAACAGCTTCTGCGAGTATCTGGCCTGCGTGGCCTTCGAGCCCGACTATCCCACCCGCCGCGGCGAACCCCAGGGCATCGTCGGCTACATGCGCAGCGAGAACCAGGTGCCGATCATGACCAATTCGGATTCCGTGGTGCAGTTCGGCCCCAATGCCTACACCAAACCGGCCACGGCGCTCAACGTGCTGCGCGAGACGGTCCTGGGCCGCGAGCTGTTCGACTTCGCCTTCGCCGAGTACTCGCGCCGCTGGGCCTTCAAGCGCCCCGAGCCGGCCGACCTGTTCCGCACCCTGGAGGACGCCTCCGCCGTGGACCTGGATTGGTTCTGGCGCGGCTGGTTCTACTCGACCGGCTTCGTGGACCAGGTGCTCGAGGGCTTCGAGACCTTCACCGTCGAGGCCCTCGATCCCGAGCTGTCCAAGGCCGCCCGGCGCGCCGAGCGCGAGGCCGAGCCCGAAACCCTGGCCCAGCGCAACAACCGCGCCCTCGAGAAGCGCAGCGACCGGTTCCCCGAGCTGCTCGACTTCTACAACCGCTACGACGAGCTGGACGTCACGCCCAAGGAGCTGGAGGCTTTCCAGAAGGAACTGGCCAGCCTGACCGACGCCCAGCGGGCCCTGCTCGAAACCGACCTCTATTTCCATCTGGTGCGCGTGCGCAATCAGGGCCAGGTGGTGATGCCGGTGATCCTCGAGCTGCACTACGCCGACGGCAGCCTGGAGGAGCTGCGCATCCCGGCCGAATTCTGGCGCCGGGACGCGCGCTCGGGCGGCAAGCTGATCATCCGGGATCAGCCGCTGGTCAAGGTGGTGCTCGACCCGCACCTCGAGACCGCCGATGTGGACCTCAGCAACAACGTCTATCCCCAAGAGCCCAAGCGCTCGCGCTTCAAGCTGTTCAAGGACCGCCAGCGCGACGGCGGCAACCCGATGCGCGAGGCCCAGGAGTGGGAGCGGCGCGCCAGCGAACCGGCGGCGGGCGAGGCCCCGGCCCCCGGCGCGGAGGCGGCCGCAGCGACCGGCGCCGACGCCGCGCCGCCCGCGGGCCAAGCGCCGCGATCCCCAGCGGCGGCGCCGGCAGCCCCCCCGGCAGCCGCACCCACTTCCGGCGGCGCCCCGCCCGCCCGGGCCGGGTCGCCGCGCTGAGGTCCGGATTGAGCCCGAGGGTCGTCCTCGAAGCACCGTTGGCCGCGGGCCGGGCAGCGACCTACGCGGGCCCGCGCGGCTCGAACGCCGTAGCCAATGGGCTCCGCACGATCCGCTCCGGCGCGGGCCGCCCGGGCGGCGCCGGAGAGCGGCGCACGGCCCCCGCCCCCGCCAAGGGGCCGCGCGGGCTGGCGCGTTTTGCCGCCCGCCTGCCCACCCGGGCGCCGAGCCTGTGGATGGGCCTGCCGCTGGCCCTGGCGCTGGCTCCGTCCCCCAGCGCGCTCGCGCTGCCCGCCGCGCCCCCCGGCGATCATCCCTTCCACCGCAGCGAGGCCGAAGGGGAGTTCGACCCCGAGAGCGGCCGCCTGGAGGTGGCCCTGCGCATCGATTCGATCGAGCTCGAGCTGGCCCTCGAGAACTTCAGCGGTCGGCCGGTCGACCTCGAGCAGCCGCAGGGCGCCGAGGCGATCCTGTTCGCCTACCTGCGCGACAACCTGCGGGCCAAGAGCCGCTGGTCCGCACTGCCCAAGCCGGAGGCGGCTCCCGCGCCCCCGCGAGCCCCCGGCGGCCCGGCCCCCGCGGGATCGCCGGCGCCCGCGCGCCGTCCCGGGGCCACCGCGGGCTGGGCCGAGCTCCACTGGGTGGGCTACGAGCTCGAAGGCCTCGACGCCTGGCTCTATTTCGAGCTCGAGCTGCCGGCCCGCGGCGATCGCCTGGATTGGTGCAACGCCCTGCTGACCGAGCGGCACCCCTTCCAGGAGAACCTGGCCCTGTTGACCGACCGCCGCGGCCGGCGCTTCGCGGTCGAGACGTCCCCCGACCAGCCCTGGGCGCCGGTCGACGGCTTCCTATGGCGCGTCGACCAGCGCGAACTCCCGCAGCCGGGCTGGGTGGTGGCGCGCCCGCCGTTCCCCCACTGCGCCGCCTGGTGGCAAGCCCAGGGAGCCTCCTGGCGCCGATGAGGAGCGCTGCGCGGCGCTTGGCCCAGGCCGCGAGAGGAGCGCAGCGCGCCGGGCGGCCCTTCAGGCCAAGAGGCCGGGGATCACCTGGCCGAACACGTCGGTCAGGCGGAAGTCGCGGCCTTGGTGGCGATAGGTCAGGCGGGTGTGGTCGTAGCCCAGGAGGTGCAGCAGGGTCGCATGCAGGTCGTGGACCGAGACCGGGTCGCGCACGATCTCGTA
Organism: Planctomycetota bacterium; assembly: GCA_044375105.1. Classification (GTDB taxonomy): domain Bacteria; phylum Planctomycetota; class UBA1135; order UBA1135; genus JBIKLM01. Next base: position 2,664 of record JBILNK010000238.1, on the reverse strand, counting down.
GGAGAAGTCGTCGGTCTCGCCGTACACCGTGCCGGCGTTGATGCCGCCGCCCGCGATCCAGGAGCTGAAGCAGCGCGGGTGGTGGTCGCGGCCGTAGTTCTCGCGCTCGAGCAGGCCCTGGCAATAGACCGTGCGGCCGAACTCACCCGACCATAACACCAGGGTGTCCTCCAGCAGCCCGCGCCGCTCGAGATCGAGCACCAACGCCGCCTGGGCGCGGTCCACGGCCTTGGCCTGGGCACGGATCTCGCCCGGCAGGTTGCCGTGCTGGTCCCAGCCGCGCATGAACAGCTGCACGAAACGCACGTCGCGCTCGAGCAGACGCCGCGCGAGCAGGCAATTGGCCGCGAAAGTGCCGGGTTTCAGCGCTTCTTCGCCGTACAAGGCGATCGTGGCCGGGTCCTCGTCGGAGAAGTCGGTCAGGTCGGGCACCGACATCTGCATGCGGAAGGCCATCTCGTACTGGGCGATGCGCGTCTCGATCTCGGGGTCCAGGGTGCGCCCGAACTCCTGCTCGTTGAGCGCCCCGACCAGATCCAGCATGGCGCGCCGATCGCCGCGCTCGAGCCCCTCTGGATCGTCGAGGTACAGGACCGGCGAGCCCGAGCTCCTGAGCGGCACGCCCTGGTGGCGTCCGGGCAGGAAACCGGCGCCCCAGAAGCGCGCCGAGAGGGCCTGCATGTTGCCGAAGCCCTGGGTGATCAGCACCACGAAGGCCGGCAGGTCCCGGTTCAAGCTGCCGAGCCCGTAGCTGGCCCAGGCGCCGAAGGAGGGCCGTCCGGGCTGCTGGTTGCCGGTCTGGAAGAAGGTGATCGCCGGCTCGTGGTTGATCGCATCCGTGTGCATCGAGCGCACCAGACAGAGCCGGTCGGCGACGCCGCCGGTGTGCGGCAGGAGCTCGCTCAGATAGACCCCGTCCTGGAGGTTGGGATGGCGATCGAAGCGGAACATCGAGGGCGCCACCGGGAAGCGTCCCTGGCCGCTGGTCATGCCGGTCAGGCGCTGGCCCTTGAAGAACGACTCCGGCAGATCCTGGTCGAAGCGCTCGGCCAGGCCCGGCTTGTGGTCGTAGAGGTCGAGCTGGCTCGGGGCGCCCTCCATGTGCAGGTAGATCACGCGCCGCGCCCGGGGTCGGTGGTGCGGGAAGCGGGCGCCGTCGAAGCCCCGGCCGGCGCCATCGGCGGCGCGGGCGGCGGGCGCCAGCAGGCCATCGAGGGCCAGACCGCCCAGCGCGGCCCCCAGGGAGGCGCCGGTCAGCCCGAAGAAGCGGCGGCGGGTCAGGCCCAGGCGGCGTTCGGCCAAGGGATCCATGGGTCAGCGCGGGTTGGTGGCTTCGAACAGATTGAGGGTGCTGCTGGCCAGGAAGGTCCAGGCGGCCAGCTCGGCCTCGTCCAGGCGCGGATCGCGGGGCGCTTCGCCTGCGGCCAGCAAGGCCACGGCCTTGTGGGGCGCGGCGCGGAAGCGGTCGCGGAAGTCCGCCAGGGCCCGGGACAGGGCCGCCGATTCCTCCGGCAGCGGGGCGCGCGCCAACACGCGGCGGAAGAGCAGCTCGAGGCCGCGCCGCACCAGCTCGGCGGGCATTTCCGGAGCCGGGGCGTAGCCCGCGTCGAGCTCGATCAAGGTGCGCTGGGCCAGGGCCCGCGCCGCCTCCAGGAATTGCACGTCGTTCTGCAGCACCAGGGCCTGCAGCGGCGTCTCGGTGCGGCTGCGCTCGGTGACGCAGAACTCGCGCGTGGGCGCATCGAAGCTCAGCATCGCCGGGGGCGGCGCGGCGCGCTTCCAGTAGGTGTAGAGGCTGCGGCGCCAGAGCGACTCGCCGCTGCCCTGGTCGTAGCGGCGCGTGTTCGACTGCGGCATGGCGACCTCTTCCCACAGCCCCGGCGGCTGGTAGGGCTTGACCGAGGGTCCGCCCAGGCGCTCGACCAGCAGGCCGGCCGCGAACAGGGCCCCGTCGCGGATCTCCTCGGCGGTCAGGCGGCGCCGCGGATAGCGCCCGAGCAGGAAATCGTCCGGGTCCAGCTGGGCCAGCTCGGGCCGCAGGCGCGAGGACTGCCGGAAGGTGGCGCTGCCCAGCATCAGGCAGAGCAGCGCGCGCTGGTCATAACCGCTCTCGACGAATTCGACCGCCAGCCAATCGAGCAGCTCGGGGTGGCTCGGCCGCTCGCCCTGCAGCCCGAAGTCGTCGCCGGTCGCCACCAGGCCGCGCCCGAAGACCTCGGCCCACAGGCGGTTGACGAACACCCGCGCGGTCAGCGGGTTCTGCGGCGAGAACAGCCAGCGCGCCAGGCCCAGCCGGTCGCGGGGTGCCCCGTCGGGCCAGCGCCCGAGCACCGCCGGGACCGAACGCTCCACCGGGCGCGAGCGATCGGGATGGCGATAGTCCCCGCGGGCCAACACGAAGGTCTCGCGCGGCATGGCCCGCTCGCGCATGACCATGGCCTTGGGCTGTTTGGCGCGGGCGCTGGCCTCCTCGGCGGCCAGGACCGCCAGGCGCTCGCCGACCTCGCGATAGCGCGGCGAGCGCGCCTCGCGCCAGAGCTCGCGCGGGCGCGCCCCGTCGGCCGGACGGGCGGAGCCCGGCAGGGCCAGGGCCAGGAGCTCGAGGGGATCGACGCCGGGGAGCTCGATCAGACGCTGGAAGAAGCCAGCCTGGCCGCCGGTGTT
>JBILNK010000236.1:0-5172 GCA_044375105.1 Planctomycetota bacterium | reverse complement strand
AGTTTGGCGCGGGCCTTGGAGCTGGGGCTCGATGGGGTCGAGTACGACCTGCAGGCCAGCGCCTCGGGGGAGCCCGTGCTGCTGCACGACGACACGCTCGATCGCACCACCGACGGCCACGGGCCGGCCGAGGCGGCCAGCTTGGCGGAGCTGTCCTCCCTGGACGCGGGCGCCTGGTTCTCGAAGGCCTTCGCCGGCGAGCCCCTGCCGATGCTCGAGGAGGCTTTGGCCCTGGATGCCTCGGCGCGCGGCGCCGCGCCGCTGCACATGATCGAGCTCAAGCGCGCCGATCTGGTGGCCGCGGTGGCGCGGGCGCTGGCCGAGCTGCCGCGGCCCCTGCCGGTGCGCATCGCTTCCTTCCATCGCGAGGTCTGCGTGGAAGCCGAGGCCCTGGGCCTGCCCAGCATGCTGCTCGGCCTGCGCGCCAGCGAAGAGGACCGCGCCTTCGTGCGCCGCGAGCGCCTCGCGGCCTACGGCGTGGCCGCCTTCGGCTGGCGCACGCCCGCGGGTGCGGCCGAATGGCCCTGCGAGCGCTGGGCCTGGACCGTCGACCAGCCCGCGGATCTGCTGGAGGCCTGCCGCCGGCCCCTGTTCGGCTTCAACACCAACGAGCCCCTGCGGGCCCTCTCGGTGCGCGCCCTGTGCCACCATGCCCCGCACGACAGCGGGCCCTACCCGCTGGAGGTGCCCGAACTCGAACTGGAGCCCGGCCCCCCGGGCCCCGGGGCGGGCGGGCAGTGGGCCGGCCGCTGGACCTTCGCGGCGGCGGTCCGCAATCCGTTCGGCTTCGAAGTCGAGGTCGAGCTCAGCTTCCGCTCCGGGCGCGGGGCCTTCGAGATCGCGGCGGAGAGCACCCGCGCGCGTTTGGCGCCGGGAGAACGCGCCGCCTTCCCCTTGCGCCTGACCGGCGGCTCCTGGTCGCCCGGCGGCGATCCCCTGCTGCTGGTCGAGTTCGTGCCGAAGAGCGCCGCCGGCGCGCCCTTCGAGCGTTTGATCCTGGACGCGCCCCTCGAGCGCGTGCGCCACCTGCGCCTGCGCGAGGACACGCAGCGGCTCGCGCTGCTCGAAGAATCGCCGGGCCAGGCGCCCGCTTCGATCCTGGTGCGCCGGCGCGGGCGCGAGCTCTTGGCGCGCATCGAACAGGACGGCGGGCTGGTGGATGCGCGATTGTGGCTGCACCTCGACGGCGAGACCCACGGCGGGCAGGGCGCGAGCGCGCGGCTGGCCCTGCCGGCGGATTGGGCCACCCGGCCCGGGGGCCTGCGCTTCTCGGCGGCCCTCGAGGGCCGCGAGCGGCTCGGGCCGCGGCGGGTCTGGCGGCGCTACGCGGGCGGGCTGCCGGCGGACCTGTTGAGCGGGGTGCCGGGCCGGCTGTTGCCCGGCTGATCGGATGGGCCGGGCGGGCGCTGCCTGTGCCGGCTGCGCTGGCCGTGGCGGCTGGGCTGCCCCAGATCCGCTGGGGCGGTCGAATCGCAGCGAGCCGCCGCGTCGGGCGAGCGCGCCTGCCGCCGCCGCGCCTGCCGCTGGTCGGGGCCGCGGGAGCGGATCGAACCGCCCTGCCCGCGGAGCGTGCCCCGCTCCGGATGCCGCGGGGTCGGCGCCGCACCGCAGCCGAGGCACGGCGGGATCGCTGGCCGCGCGGAAGTCGCGGCCAGCTCGCTCGGCCCGCGGCGCGGGCCCGATCGGCGGCTGCGCGTGAGGGGCCCCTGGCGGTGCGGGGCTCTGCGAGGGCCGAGCGCGGGGCTTGCGGCCGTCGATGCTCGCCTGGCGAGCCCCGGCGGGGAGCGGGTCGCAGCGCATGCCTTGCGGTCGGCGCTGCCCGCGGGGGATGCTCTCCGCCATGGAATCCCGCCGCTGCCGATCCCTCGGGCCGAGCGGCCCGCGTTGCGGGTTGTGGCGAGCCCGCTTCATGCAAGCGGGCGACCCGCGAGCGGCTAGCCCCCGAGGGACCGGGCCGCGAGCCGGCGGCGACCGATCGGGCGGGAATCCTCCCCGCGACTCCGGATCCAGCGACTCCGGATCCAGCGACTTCGGATCCAGCGACTTCGGATCCGGTGGCGATCTTCCCCGCGGCAACCGCTCTGGGGAGCCGTTGCGCGCCGCCCGCGCCGCGGCCCTGGCCCTGCTGTTGCCTTGCGCGGCGGGCTGCGAGCTGGGCGTGCGGCCGAGCGCGGGGGCCGGCCGGGGTCTGGTGGTGATCGCCGTGGACGGTCTGCGCGCGGACCATCTGTCGTGCCTCGGCTACGACCGCCAGACCACGCCGCGCCTCGATCGCTGGGCCGACGAAGGCGTGCTGTTCGAGGCCGCTTTCAGCGCCTCGCCCCTGCGCGTGCCGGCCCACAGCGCGCTGCTCTCCGGCAGCGATCCGAACCTGGCCCGCCGCGAGGTGCCGCAGTGGCTGGAGGCGACCCTCGATCAGACCTGGTTGCTGCCGGCGCGGGTGCCGCGCCTGCCGCTCGAGCTGGCCGGGCTCGGCTTCCAGACCGCGGCTTTTTCCGCGCACCCCGAGTTCTCGCGCGTGTTCGGGTTGGGCGTCGGCTTCCAGACCTTCGTGACTCCCTGGGATCAAGAAGATCAGAGCGTGCCCGCCGCGCGCTTGCTGGCCCTGGCGCAGCAATGGATCGAAAGCCAGGACCCGGGCGCCGACTGGTTCTGTTACCTCGAGCTGGCCGATCTCGAGCGCGCCTTGACGCGGCCCGAGCCCGCCGAGGAGACGCGCTTCGCGCCGCGGCCCGAACTCGGCTACCTGCCGCCGGTCGGCACGGAGCGGCCGGCCCTGTTCGCCCTGCCGCCCGAGCGCTTCGACGGCTCGCTGCGCACGGTGGGGGAGTTCGAGGCGCGCTACGACGGCGCCCTGTTCGAGCTCGACCAAGCGATCGGGCGCTGGCTCGACGTGCTGGCCGCGGAGGGGCGGCTGGAGCGCACCAGCCTGTGCCTGGTCGGCAGCTACGGCATGCAATTCGGCGAGGCGGGCCTGTACGCCGACCACGGCCGGCTCTCGATGGCCGACCTGCGCATCCCGGTGCTGCTCCTGCCCGCCGCCGAGCTCAGCCTGGCGCGCCGCGGCCGGCGCCCGGAGCTGTTCAGCGCCATCGACCTGGCCCCGACCCTGCTCGGGCTCTACGGCGCGCCGGCGCCGGCCGGCATGATCGGCGCCGATCGCCTGGCCGCGGACGCCGCGCCCCGCGAACATTGTTTTTCCTCCTGCGCGATCCAAGGCGGCTATGCGGCGATCTCCGAGAGCCACTGCCTGGAGCTGGTCTTCGGGGCCGCGGTCGCCTCGCCGACCCTGCGGCGGGCCTGGTTCGGCGACCTGGCGGAGCACGCCGGGGAAGCCCGCGAACGGCTCTACGACTGGCGCGCCACGCCCTTCCCGCCGTTGGCCGGCGGGCCGCCGCCGGAGCCCCTGCTGGCCGAGCCCCTGCGGGCCGCGGCGGCGCGCTACATCGATGCGGTCGAGCAGCTGCGCGAGCTGTATCAGGAGCCCTTGATGCGGCTGGGCTTCGCCGATCGGGCCGCCCTGGAGAGCACCCCGCCGTGAGCGCCAGCGCCGCCCCCGCGTCCAAGCGCTCTTTGTCGCTGCTCTTCGTCAGCCTGCGCTACCCGCCCTACGTGGCCGGGGGCTACGAGCAGCTGACCCAGGAGCTGGCCCGCGGCCTGGCGGCACGCGGGCACCGCGTGCGCGTGCTGTGCGGCGCGGGCCAGGGTTTCGAGGATCCCTTCGTGCGCCCCTGGCTCGAGCCGTCCCTCGAGCCCGAGCGCGATCTGTTCGCCGAGGTCTACGCCGGCGGCACCGCGCTGGCCTGGCGCCGGCACGTGCGCTCGGCCCACAACCTGGCGGCGACGCGGCGGGCCCTCTCGGAGGAGCGCCCGGACGTGCTGGTGGCCGCCAACCTGGGCCTGGCCTCCCTGGCGCCCCTCGAGGCCGCCGCGCAGCGCGGGCTGCCGATCCTGGGGCTCGTCTGCGACGCCTGGCCGGCCAACCATTGGCGCCGCGAATGGCGCGCGCGCGGCACCAAACGCTGGCGCCTGGGCCTGCTCTCGGCTCTGATCGATCGGCGGCTTTCGGCCCTCGGCCCCTGGCCGATGCTGGTGCCCAGCGAGTTCCTGCGCCGCGAGCTCCTGGCGGAAGGGGTGGCCGAGTCGCGCCTCGAGCGCTTTTCCCTGGGCGTCTCCCCGGGCCTGCCGAAGCGCCCGCCGCCGCCCCGGACGCGGGGCCCCGGCGAGCCCCTCGAGCTCTTGGTGCCTTCGGCCTCCTGGGAGGGCAAGGGCGCGCACCTGGCCCTGGCGGCCGCGGCCCGCGCCAGCGCCGCCGGGGCCCCGCTGCGGGTGATTGTGGCCGGGGATCGCCCGGGCCCCTACCGCCAGCGCCTGGAGCAATCCGCGGCGGCCCCGGAATTGGCGGGCCGTGTCGAATTCCTGGGCCAGGTGCCCCAGGCGGCGTTGTTCGAGCGCGCCCTCGCCTGCCACGCCTGCCTGTTCCCCACGCGCTGGGGCGAGCCCTTCGCGCGCGCGCCGCTGGAGGCGCTCTGGCTCGGGCTGGCGCTGCTGGCCAGCGACCGCGGCGGCACCCCGGAGATGATCGTCGACGGCGCCGAGGGCCGGATCCTGCCCGCGGACGATGAAGACGCCTGGAGCGAGGCCCTGCTGGCCCTGGCGGCCGACGAGCCCCGGCGCCTGGCCTTGGCCGCCGCGGGTCAGCGGCGGGCCATGGCCGAGCACCGCCCGGAGTCGATGCTGCAGGCCTTCGAGCGCCGGTTGCGCCTGGTCGCGGGCTGAGGTCCGCCGCGCCCGCCGGCCCCGGGGGCGAGCCGCTCGCTCGCCGCGCTGCGGGGCGTCGGCGTTGCCGGTGCGGCCCGTCCCGCGAGGGCCTCTGGCGAGCGCGACCGCGGGCCCTTTCCCGGGGCCGAAGGCGCCTGGGCGCGCCGGGCGCGAGCCCCGTTGTTGCACAATCGCCGTCCGCCCATGCGCCTCCTGGTCGTCGCCAACGGATACCCGCCGCGGGGTCGCTGGGGCACCGAGTTCTACACCCGCGAGCTGGTGCGAGGCCTGATCGGCCGCGGGCACCAGGTCGCCGTGCTGCATCCGGTGCGCAGCGGCGAGCGCCCGCGCTTCACCCTCGAAGAAGCGCGCGGGGCCGACGACGTGCCGGTGTTCCTGCTCTACAACCCC
>JBILNK010000237.1:0-5172 GCA_044375105.1 Planctomycetota bacterium | reverse complement strand
GCCGGGAGCTGGTGAGCGCTTGGTTCGGCGTCCGGGCGGGATGCCGCGGCGCGGGCGGTGCGAAGGGAGCTGGGGCGATGCGTGGAGGCGGCGTTGGGGCGGCGTTGAGCGCGAGCCGCACGTGCTGCCGGGCGGCGCTGCGCTGCGGGTTGCGAGAGGGGCTGCGGGGTCCGCGCCTTCCCGGGCTCATTCCGGATAGAGCTCGAGCAGGCGCTGGATGCGCGTCGCCGTGAAGCCGGGGGGCAGCTCGGCCAGCAGGGCACTGAGCGCGGGCCGGTGGGCCGGCACGCCGTCGCTGCGCAGCAGCGCTTCGAGCGGCGCGAAGCGCGCCGCCGCCTGCAGCTCCTTGCGCGCGGGCTGCCCGTCGAAGCGCGGTTCGAGATCGGCCAACAGGTACCCGATCTCCTTCGATTCCTTGGGCGCCAGGTCCTTCAGGGCCTGCATCAGCCCCTTGGCCTGGGCGAAGTCGCCGCGCTCGGCCAGCAGGCGGCAGCGCGCGCTGCGCCGCTGGGCCTCGGCCTCGATCTCGAAGGCTAGGGAGCCCGCCTGGGTCGACATGGCTAGGGCCTCCTGGTCCGAAGGTTTCTTGGCCAGCCGTTCGCGGGCCTTGTCGCGCGAGCGCACCGCGCTCGAATAGGCGCGCTCCCACTTGCCGGCGCGGAAGTCTTGCCAGGCCTCGAGCAGCTTCTTGTCCTGGATCCCCGCGGGATGGTGGGCTGCGGCCAGGGCCTGGTCGATGGCGGCCAGGGCCGCGCTCAGGTCGTCTCCCCAGGGGCCCGAGAAGACGACCTTGCCTTCGTGGGACAGGAGCATCAGTTGGGCCGGGTGCTGGAAGCGCCGCGGGATGGCTTCCTCGCGGCTGAACAGCACGCCGCCATCGGTCCAGCGCTCGTCCCACAGCCGGCGTTCGAAGGCCGGCACCGGCTCGCTGCTGCGCTCGAGTCCGAGCAGCCACAGCCGCCCGCTGCGCTCGCCCAGTGCCGTGCGCAGGGCGGCCCAGCGCGCGCTGGCACCGGGATCGTCGAGGCGCCAGAAGGCCGCCAGGGTCGGACGCCCCTGCAGCTGCTCGAGGGTCTCGATGCCGAGGTCCGGGAGGGTCGGGCGGTTGAAGCGGAACTCCACCGGGAACTTGATCTGCACCGGTTCGAAGGGCTGCTCGCCCTCCGTTGCGGGGGCCTGCTGCGGGAAAGCGCCTCCGTTGCTCGGGCGGGCGCCAAGGGGCGGGCTGGGCAGCAGGGCCAGGGTCAGCGCAGCCAGGGAGATCCAGCGGCGGGGCGGCATCGGTTTCATGGGCGGCGGGGGCGAGAGGGGACGAACACGGCGCCGGCGTTGCGAGCGAGCGTCGGAAAAAGAGCGACGGGAGATCGCGCTTGGATCTGCCTGGAATCCGACGGAATCGGAGCGCGACCCGGGAGCGAGAAGCACGGCGCCGCCGAGGACGGGCCCCTCGTGCGCGGTCCGCGGCCGCGGGATGGCAGCCCAAGTCGCATCTGACGGCCTGGTCTGACTGCGCGGGCGCAGCCCGGGTCGGTCTTTCTCAGGCGGTCAGGGCTTGCCGTGGCACTGCTTGAATTTCTTGCCCGAGCCGCAGAAGCAGGCCTCGTTGCGGCCCAGCTTGGGCGCCTTGTGCACCAGGGGCGTGCTCGGGCCCAGGGGGCGCCGGGGCAGGTCCGCAGCGGCCAGGGCGCGCTCGAAGGCCGGCAGGTGCTGTTCGAAGGACACCGACAGCTCGTAGGCGTAGGGCACGACCACGCGCTCGCCCAGGTGCTCGAGCAGGGCCGGCAGGAGCTCGGGTGCCAGCCGGCCGGCCGGGTCCTTGTGGGACAGACGCGAGGGCAGCGCGCGCCCGAGCAGCTCGGGCCAATCCTCGGGCTCGAGCAGCCGCGGCTCCTTGCCCAGGTCCCCGTAGCAGGCCGCCAGGAAGGCCGCCGCCAGGCGCCGGCGCTCGGGCTCGGAGCCCGGCAGCGCCCGCGGCCGCGCCCAATCCAGGAAGGCGGCCAGGGCGGCGGTTTCGGCGGCGGAGCTCATCGGGGCGATCGCGAGGCTGTGAGCCTAGCGTCCAGAGGGGCGGCGTTGTCCGGGCCGGGCCCAGCCTGCGCCCGCGAGGCGTCCGGAAGCCCCGCGGGAATCGAGCGCAGCCCCGCCTCCGGGCGGCCCCGGGTGCCGCGGACCCGCCCGTCGCGGCCCTGGCCCCGCCGGCAGAGGAAGCTCCCGCGCCCATGGTGGGACAGGCAGACTGCTGGGAACCCGCGGCTCGCCATCGATCGGCGCCGCAGCTCCGCCCGATGCGCATTCATCCGCTGCTCCTGACCCTCTGGCTGTGGCTGGTCTTCGGCGCGCTCGGGCGCGCCCAGACCCACGGTTGGCTCGAGGACTTCGATGCGGCCGCGGCGCTGGCGCGGGAGGAGCGCAAGCATCTGCTGGTCGCCTTCGTGGGCTCCGACTGGAGCGCGCCCTCCCAGCGCCTGCGCAGCGAGGTGCTGGATGCGCCCGCGTTCTTGGGGGCCCTCGAGGGGCGCTTCGTGCCGGTGCGCCTGGACTTCCCCTACGGAGCGGCCGCCAAGGACCGCGTGCCCCATTTCGCCCGCAATCGCGAGCTGCAATTAGCCTTCGACATCCGCGTGTTCCCCGCGCTCCTGGCGATGACCCCGGACGGCCGGGCCTATGCCGAGTCCGCCTGGCGACCCGGGGATGTGCGCGGGCAGCTCGAATTCCTCGAGCCGCGCTTGGCGGCCGGTCGCGCGGCCCTCGAGCGCATCGAGAGCCTGGAGCGCGCCCTGGCCGCGGCCAGCGACGCCGCTGGCCGCCTGAGGGTCATCGAGGCGGCCATCGACTCCTTGGCGAGCTTCGAGCCGGCAGGCCCGGTCAGCGGCCGGCTGCTGCCGCCGCAGATCGCTTTGGTGCGGCGGGCCTTCGGCGAGGACCAAAGCGGGGCCCAGGGCCTGGCCGGGCGCGCGCTGGAGCTGTGTCTGTCCCTGGACCAGTTCGGCGAGGACATCTGGCAGGCGGCCCTGCGCTTCGACCCGCAGGGCCTCGCCGGCCAGCAGGAGCGCGCCCTGCGCAACGAATTCAAGGCCGCGCGCGAGCGGTCGAAGGCGCGCGAATTCGTGCAGCGCTTGGCGACGGCGCTGCGGCGCGGCGGCGAATGGCAGCGCCCCGCGGAGCTGGCCGAACTCGCGGCCCAAGCGGCTTTTTGGTGCGCGGATCCCGAGCTCTTGGCCGATCCGGCCCTGGCCCGCGAGCTGGGCGCTCGGGCTGTGGCGCTCGCGCCCGAACAGGCCCAGCGCCTGGGCGTGCCCGGGTTGCTCGAGCGCCTCGGCGGCTGAACCGGCGGCGCGGATTCGGCCGGCCGCGGGGGCGCCCCGCTCAACCGGCGCCCAGGGCGATCAGGCGCGTGGGCCGCGCAAAGAGTTCGAGGCGCATGGCCCCCGGATCGGGCTCGCCCGAAAGCCACAACAGGCCGCCTTTGGGCACGGGCAGCTCCTGGGTCGTCTCGAGCTCGCCGGTCATCAGCCAGCGCGCAAGCATGCCCAGCCAGGGCTGATGACCCACCAACATCAACGCTCCGCCCGCATGGCGTTCGAACTCCTGGAGCGCGGCCAGCAGCTCTCGGTCGGGCGCCTGGGCCAACGGCTGGAACAGCGCCGGGGCGGCCTTGACCAGCGGGCGCAGCAGTTCGGCGGTTTCGGCGGCGCGCCGCCAGGGGCTGGACCAGAGTTGATCCGGGCGCGCCCCGATGCGGATCAATCCCGGCAGGCTGGCGCTCAGGCGCTGTCGCCCCTCCGGGCTCAGGGCTCGGTCGCTGTCGCGGCCGCTCTGGGCGACCTCCTCGGCCAGACCATGTCGCAGGAGCAGGAGTTGCATCGGGGGGCCTAGGCTACACTCCGAGGCGAATTCGGGAGTCCTCGAGCGCCGCCCGCGGCCTCCGCCCCAGCTTCGGCCGCCCGCCCCGGCCGTCTCGTCGGCCAACCTTGGCCCGCGCCCGGTCCTGCGCCGGGCCTTCGATCGATGAACCGACCCCGTCCCGTGCCCGTTCCGAGGCCTTTCGAATCCCTGCGGCGCCGGCTCGTCCTGGCCCTTCTGGCCGCACCGCTGTGCAGCCTTGGCAGCGGCTGCCAGAACCTGTATTTCGGCGCCATGCAGCAGATGGGCGCCCACGCCCGGCAGCTGTTGGTCGAGCGGGTCGTCCTGGCCAAGGAAGCCCAGGGGGAGGCCCAGGAGCAGTTCCAGACCGCGCTGGAGGCGTTCCGATCGGCGACCGATTTCGAGGGCGGCCAATTGGAGGCCTACTACAAGAAGATCAAGGGCGAGTACGACCGCTCGGTCGAGCGCGCGACCGCGGTCGAGAACCGCATCGACAAGGTCGAATCGGCCTCCAAGCGGCTGTTCGACGAGTGGCAGGGCGACATCGATCAGATGAGCGATGCGTCGATGAAGGCCAAGAACGCCGAGCTGCGCGAGGATGCGCGCCGGCGCTACACCGACCTGATCGCCAAGATGCGCGCGGCGGAGGCCAAGATGGCCCCGGTGCTGACCAAGTTCAAAGATCGGGTGCTGTTCATCAAGGGCAACCTCAACTACGCCGCCATCGACAGCCTGAAGGGCGACCTGGCCTCGATCGAAGACGACGTGGGGGCGCTGATCGCCGACATGCAGGTCTCGATCCAGGAAGCCGACGCCTTCATCGCCGCCATGGGCGGGCCCGAGGCGGGCTGACCCCGCCGCGGGCGGGCCGCGGGCGTGGGCTCTGACCTGGCCAGGACCGGCCCAGGTGGCGGGGGGCCCTCGCGGGCCTGCATGCCGGCCAGCAGGGGCGCCGGCCGGCCGAGTCTTCGCCCCGAGTCCGCGCGCTGAATCCCGGGATCGGGGCGCGATGCTGCTGCCCCGGGCCCCGGAGGGTCGCCGTGCGTGGGCGCTGGAAAGGCGGGAACCCGTCGGGCTGGCGGGGATCCAAAGCGGGGAGCCCGGGCGAGGCCCGCGGCTCCGTGGGCAGCGAGCCCCCGGTCGGCGCTCGTCCCCGCTTCGCCCCGCCGACCGCTTCGGCAACCGCCGCCATGCTGTCCAAACTGCTGCCCGCCAACGAACATCCCCTGGAGCGCGCGCTGCGCGTGCTGCTCGGGCTCGGCCTGCTGTCCCTGGTCTTCCTCGGCCCCAAGACGCCCTGGGGCTGGA